>DKKP01000179.1 GCA_002455335.1 Anaerolineales bacterium UBA6663
GATCGCGACCACCCTCTTTTCGTGTAAGCCTTTATAATGTCGCCCTGACGCGCGGGCGTTAGAATCATTCAACGTCGGTGTTCACCCTCCTCGAGAGTCGATGTCGGTCACAGAAGAGATCAAAGCCCGCATCGATGCGGTCGATATCATCTCGCAAACGGTGAAGCTGCGGCGTTCCGGCCGCACCTATACCGGTCTGTGCCCATTCCACGCGCACAAGAATTTCACGCCCTCGTTCGTCGTCTGGGCCGACACAGGCACCTGGCGTTGCTTCGGGCAGTGCAACGAGGGCGGCGATATCTTCAAGTTCGTCATGAAGCGCGACGGCCTCGACTTCTCGGGCGCGCTTCAGCAACTGGCCGTGCTTGCGGGCGTCGAGCTCAAGCCGCGCACGCGCGACCAGGTCGAGCAAGACGACAACCTCAGCCGCCAGCGCGATGTGTTGCAGAGCGCGGCCGTGTATTACAACCACCTGTTGCTCAACGCCGGGCAGGCCGAACACGCGCGGCAGCATCTGGCCGGGCGTGGCCTCGGCGGGACGGCTGTCGAGATGTTCGAGCTCGGCTACAGCCTCGACAGCTGGGATGCCGGGCTTAAGTATCTGCAATCCAAGGGCTACACGCTCGACGATCTGCGCGGGGCCGGGTTGATCATCGAGAAGGAAGGCGGCAAGCTCTTCGACCGCTTCCGCGATCGGCTGATGATCCCGGTGCGCGACGAGCTCGGCCGGATGACGGGCTTCCAGGCCCGCGCGCTCAAACCCGACGCGCTGCCGAAGTTCATGAACAGCCCGACCACGGCGCTGTTCGACAAGGGTCGCACGGTCTTTGGCCTGCACCTGGCGCGCAAACCGATGCGCGAACTCAACGAGGCGATCGTGGTCGAGGGCAACCTCGACGTGATCGCGGCGCATCAGGCCGGGTTCAGCAACGTCGTGTCCTCACAGGGCACGGCGCTCACCGAGCACCAGCTGCGGCTGATCAAGAAGCACGCCAAGCGGATCCTGCTCGCGCTCGATGCCGATGAAGCCGGCGACAAGGCCACGCTGCGCGGTTTGAGCGTCGCGCGTGAAGCGCTCGAGCGCGAGGGTGAGGTCGGCTTCGACCCGCATGGCCTGATCAAACAGGAAGCGCGGCTGGGCGTCGACATCCGCGTGATGACGCTGCCCGACGGCGAGGATCCCGACGACGTCATCAACCGCGATCCGGACGAATGGCGCAAGCGCGCGGCCGAGGCTGAGCCCGTGGTGGCGTACGTCATGCGCGTGATCTCGCGCGACAAAGACCTTGAGGACGCGAAGGTCAAAGTCGAGGTCGCCAACGCCGTGATCCCGTATATCGAGGATGTCTCGGATGCGATCGAGCGCGACGCCTATCGCCAGAAGCTGGCGCGGTTGCTGAAGGTGGATGTGGGGGTACTGGCGAAGCGTCAGGCGTCGGGCGTCAGGCGCCCGGAGCCGGTGCGCCGACCCGAGGCGACAACGCCGTCACAGCCGGCGGCCGACGTCCGACGCCCGACATCGAGAAAGGCCGAGGCCACAAGCCTTGAGACTCATGTACTTGGCGCGATCGTGCGCGAGCCCGACAACCTGTACAAGATCGATCGGGCCCTGAAAGACCTTGGGCTTGGTAAACTTTCCAACGACGACTTCGCAGCAACCGATCTGCAGCTGGTCTTTGACCAGCTTGCCGGTGCGCAGGCGCAGGTCGAGGTCGAGCCGGTTGCGTATTTGCGCACCCATTTGGCCGAGCCGCTGCAGCCGGTCCTCGAGGCGCTGACGCGGGCGCCGGTCGAGATCGCGGGCGCCCGGGCCGGGAAGGCCGAGGAGGCGCTGCTCAACGCGACTCTTCGCCTGCGACGCCAGGCCCTTAATGTGCGTTGTAACGAGGCGCGGTTCTTGCTCGAAGCGGCCCGTGAAGAGGGGGATGCGGTTCTCGCCGAACGGTATACCCAGGAAGTCGTCGAACGGACCGGTGAGCTGGCGCGGGTCGATCGCGCGCTGGCCCCCGGAGCCCTGAACCGAGCCCGGCTGGGCGTGACGCCGGGCCCACGCCGTGTCTAGTTGTGTGATACTTAAGAGTTATGCCCAAACGCCAACTGCCTGACGAACTGGACGACGCCGACCTGAACGCCGGCGAAGACGACGCCTTCGTCGAAACCGAGGGGGCAGACGACAGCGAGCAGAGCGCCACAGCTGAGGGCGAAGGCGCTCGCGTCGAGCTGGACGATCTCGATCTCGATGACGGCGCGGAAGGCGATGAGCCCGATGAGGAAGAGCTCGAGGAGATCGAGGAAGAAGGGCTCGAATCCGATGCCGTCTCGCTGACCGAACTGGCCGATGACCCCGTCCGCATGTACCTCAAGGAGATCGGCCAGACGCCGCTCCTGGACGCGGATCGCGAGATCTGGCTCTCGGCGCGGATGCTGGCCTATCAGCAGCTACAGCGCTTGCTCGCCAAGGCGCCCTCCCCCAAAGTCAAACGCCCGCTGACGCACGCCGCGTTGTGCGTCGAGATCTACGAGATCCTCGAAGAGCACTGGGCGCTGCTCGAGCACGACGCAAAGACCCACAAGCTCTCGATGCCCGATCTGTTGGCCTGGCTGAACGAGGCCGATGGGCTGCGCGGCGAGCTCTCGGCGGCCCGACCATCGGCGTTGCGCGCCTGGGTCGGACAGAGCGGCAAGTGGGGGCGCGACCCGAATTGGGATGCCGTGGCGCAGCGCGCGTTCACGGCCCTGATCTGTCTCTACTTGCAGCCCGACGAGGCCTTTCACAAGCTGCGTGAGTTCTTCGAGAAGAAAAAGGTCAAGCCGACTCTGCCGCAGCGACGTACGTTGACGAGCTGGCTGCCGGACGAGAAGGCGATCGCCGAGAACTTCGATCACGTCACCATCCGCAGCGAAGAGGCCAGCCGGCTGTTGATCCGCTCGAACCTGCGTCTTGTGGTCAGCGTCGCCAAGCGCTATATCGGGCGCGGCATCACGTTCCTGGATCTGATCCAAGAGGGCAATATCGGCCTGCTGCGCGCGGTCGAGAAGTACGATCCCACAAAGGGCTTCAAGTTCAGCACCTACGCCACATGGTGGATCCGGCAGGCGATCACGCGCGCGATCGCGGACCAGGCGCGGACGATCCGCATCCCTGTGCACATGGTCGAGACCATTAACCGGCTGATGCGTACGCAGCGGCAATTGCAGCAGGAGCTCGGCCGCGAGCCCACGTCGGAGGAGATCGCGCTCGAGCTCGACTTGCTCACGCCGGACGAGACCCAGGCGATCCGGACCTCGGTGCGGGCCGGCGAGCGGCTCGACCCGATGCTCGATCGGCAGTGGCGGCGCGCGGCGGTCAAGGTACGACGGATCCTGCGGATTGCTCAGGAGCCGATGAGCCTTGAGACGCCGGTCGGCCAGGAGGAGTCGTCGCTGCTCGGCGACTTCATCGAAGACGAGAGCATGCCGGCGCCGGCCGAGGCCGCCTCGCAACAACTGCTGCGCGAGCAGGTGCGGAGCGCGCTGGCTGTGCTCACGGATCGCGAGCGCGAGGTGCTCGAGATGCGTTTTGGCCTGAAAGATGGCCAGGATCACACGCTCGAGGAAGTCGGGCAGTACTTCCATGTGACCCGCGAGCGGATCCGCCAGATCGAGGCCAAGGCGTTGCGCAAGCTGCGCCACCCCACGCGCTCGCGTGCGTTGCGCGATTATCTCGCGTAGACGCGTTTCGCGAATCACTTGCGCGCTGCAGGGCAGGGTGGCTTGCAGCGCGCTTTTATTTTTCGGAGGCGATGACGATGAACCTCAACTGGCGAGCGGTCTGGATCTCGGTCGGCGTCACCTTGTTGGTGGGTTGGATCCTGTCCATCCCGACCAGTCTGGTGTTCAGCATGATCGTCAGCCAGGCGGCTACCACGCAAACGGCGACCGAGGTGGCGGGGCTGACGACTGCCGTCAACCTCGGGCTGGCCTGCGGCTTTGGCCTGCTCTTCGGGGCCCTGATCGCCGCGCTTTACGTTCGGTTCGCTGGGCGCGGCGTAGCCTTGGCGGGCGGTGAGGCCGTGACCGGCGCGCTTGTGAGTTTCGGGTTGTACATGATCATCGGCGGGGTGGTCGGCCTGTGTGTCTCGGCGACGGGCACGCTCTTGGCTCTGCAACAGGTCGGGAGCGGCATGGATTCGTTCGGGGCCGGGCAGGTCTTTGGCGCGCTGTTGATGGCGAGCCTGTTGCAGGGCGTGGCCCGTCTTGTGGCGGGCGCCGTGGCCGCCATCCCGACGGCGCTTGTGATGACCCGATTAGGGCGGTGGATGTGAGCGTGAGACACCGGACGGCGTCGGATGTGCCCAGACCTCGGCCCGGGCTGAGCTCCTCGACCTGATGAACCCTAGCGTGACGAGTGGTTCGTCTCGGTCGCACCACCTTGCGCGGCGCTATGCGGGCCGCCATGCGGGGCGAAGATCGTGCCCTTGAACGTCCCCTGCGCCGTGCGGAAGACGGTCACCAGCCAGAGCCCGAACAAGGCCGCGAGAGCGGTCAGGCCCAACCACAGGAAGAAGTCGACCGGCAGAGCCTGATACACCACGCCCGTCGACACGGTAAAGGCGCCCAACGGGAAGACGAACGCCCACCAACTCAACGCGAAGGGGAGCGGCGTGCGGGTGTGAACGCGAACCGTCAGGATCACGGCCAGCGCCAACCAGAAAAAGGCGAAACCCCAGAGCGCCACGGCGCCCAACTGAAACAACATGGCGAGGGCCTCTTCGGCCTGCGCGCTGAAGCCCCAGGCTGCCTTGAGCGGCTTGACAAGCCGGAGCGCCGTGATCGACAGGATCGCGGTCGGCGCCACGCCGACCCAGAGCGTGGGCGTGAGATGCACAGGCGGCAGTGGGTGGAAGATGTAACGGTTGAAGACCATCGCCATGATCACGATGAATAGCACTGAGCCGACCCCGAGCATGATCAGGCTGCCGAGCAGGTTGACCGTGCCCAAGGGCGTCCCGGAGAAGTGTCCGGCCAGGCTCAAACCCAACACAGGGATCAGCAGCGCCGAGACCGGTGGGATCAACCATCCCAGTGTCGAGGCCTCCGGGCGCACTTCGGGCTTCTCGATGAAGATCGTCACAAGGCTCAGGGCAAATCCAAGGATGCCGAGTGAACCGACGATCCACAAAACCTGAAGGGTGCGCCACAGCATGGTCTCGGAGAGCAAGGCCGGCGCGGTCTTCTCGAGCGCGATTCCGATGATCAACATCGAGATCGGCATGGTCGGGAAGAACGCCGCCGACACGGGGTTGTTCAGGTCCTGGCGCACCGCCAGGGGATGGCGAAACCAACGCAGCCCCCATGGGATGAGCAGCACAAGGAAGAGCACGATCGAAAACGCCAGCAAGCCGATCTGGATCTGCCCGGCGAAAGGCACGAACTGGCGGAAGACGAACACCGCCACCACGATCACGGCGGATCCCATCACGGCGGCGAACCAGCCCGGCGCGAAGTGCTGGACGATCTGATTGAGCGACAGACTGGAATTCACACGGCACCCCCGGATGATGGTCGATCGATATCGGCGACAGACGGCTATTTAGATGCGGCGGCGGCCGGGAAGTGACGCCGGCGCACAAAACCAAGTTTGCGAGTGTTCGTCCGTGACTCTGGGCGCCGCGGCCTTCGACCCCGGGGATACCGGCCACTCCCGGGGTCGGGTGCGTATAATCCCCACATGATCAAGACCTTGATTGCCATCGTCGCTCACCCTGACGACGAGATCTCGACCGGTGGATCTCTTGCCAAATACGCTGCTGCCGGTCATCGCACCCTCGTCGTTTGCGCGACCCGCGGCGACGGGATCGACGCCAAGATCAAGAATGATGCCGCCACGCGCGAGACGCTTGGCCTGGTGAGGCAGCAGGAACTGGCCGCCTCGTGCGCCGTGCTCGGCCTCGAGCCGCCGATCGTGTTGGGCTATCAGGATGGTGAGGTGGACGCTGTGCCGGTGGAGGCCGCCGCCGAACGCCTGCTTGGGCTCTTTCTGGCGCTGCGACCGGATGTCGTGATCACCCACGACCCGAGCGGCGGCTATGCCCATCCGGACCATATCGCCGTCAGCGCGTTTGTAACGCTGGCATACCACAAGGCGAGTGCCGCCATCGGCTCGGCCGCCCCGCAGCGCCTGTACTACTACGCGTTGCCACGCAGCTTTGGCCAGAACCTGGCGGCCTTGCGGGATCGACGAGCCGACATCCGGGGTCAGCAACTTGGGTTCGTGGGCGTGCCCGATGAGCACATCACGACCGAGATCGACATCCGGCCGTATCTGGATCTCAAGCTCCAGGCCCTGGCGCAACACCGATCACAATTCGACTTTGACGAAAGCGGCCAACCCAAGACCTTCACCACCTCGCTCGCCGAGCCGGAACGGAGTCAGCTTTTTGGTGTTGAACGGTTCATCCGACTCGGTGCCGCTGAGGATCGCAGCGTGGATGAACAACCCGAACGGGATCTGCTTGGTGGGTTGAGTTATGGCAATCTGTAGATCGACGTAATACAGACGGGCGGCTTTACGGATTAATCGCCCATTCCTTGTAGTATTACTCCTTCTGGCGAAAATGCGATTGTGATAAAATTCGCAGACCCGCCAGATCAGCACGTTTTGCTGACAAACCAATGCTTAACGACTATCTCCCCATTGCCGTTCTGGTTACACTCGCCGCAGTTCTGGCGATTCTCATCACCATTATCGGAACCGTATTCGGCCCCAAGCGACCGACCCAGCGCAAACTCGAGCCTTACGAATCCGGGATGCGCACCCTGGGCCCCTCGGTCCGCCGTATGCCGGTCCGGTTCTACCTGATTGCGGTTCTATTCATCCTGTTCGACATTGAAGTCGTCTTCTTCCTCCCGTGGGCTGTCACCTTTCAGCAACTCGGGATGTATGGTTTCGTCCAGATGTTGATCTTTATCGGCATCTTGCTTGTGGGCTATGTCTGGGCCTGGAAGAAGGGCGCTTTCGAGTGGGAATAGGGCAGGAATGCGGGCCAGCCTGACCTGGCCAGATCGCCGCATGATGAGGCGAGGCCGTTCTCGCGCAGCAAGCTGAGGTGGTGAACTATGGGTCTTGAGCAGAAGCTCGGCAACATGGGTGTGGTGACGATGACGCTGGAGCAGGCCGTGAATTGGGGGCGCACCGGCTCGATGTGGCCGATGCTCTTCGGCCTGGCCTGCTGCGCGATCGAGATGATCGGCGCGATCTCGGCGCCGCAGAACGACATGTCGCGCTTTGGCATGGAGTTGATGCGCGCCTCGCCCCGCCAGTCGGACCTGATGATCGTGGCCGGGCGCGTGACGCGCAAGATGGCGCCTGTCGTGCGCCGCCTGTACGATCAGATGCCCGATCCCAAGTGGGTCATCGCCATGGGCGATTGCGCGTCGTGCGGCGGCATTTTCAACAACTACGCCATCGTCCAGGGCGTCGATGAGGTCGTGCCGGTCGACGTGTACGTGGCCGGCTGCCCGCCGCGCCCCGAGGCCCTGATCCACGGCGTCCTCACGCTGCACGAGAAGGTCAAGAAGGAAAAGCTCGCGACCTGGGCGTAACCATGACAACACTCGAGCAAACCCTCACGGCGCTCAAGGCCAAGTTTGGCGACGCGATCGAAGCGGTCGAGACCTTTCGCGGTGAGACGACTGTGGTGGTGACCGCTGACAAAGTCGTCGATGTGCTCAAGCACCTGCGCGAGACGCCGGCGCTCAACTTCCGCTGGCTGGCCGATGTGACCGCCTACGACGATTATCCGGAAGAGCCGCGTTTCAAAGTCTGCTACCAGATCCGGAACCTGATGGAGCCGCTCAACCTGCGCATCAAGACCGCGGTGGGTGGCGAGACGCCGACGCTGGCGAGCTGCACCTCGGTCTACCCGGCCGCGGGCTGGCAGGAGCGCGAGTTGTTCGACATGTTCGGGATCACGTTCACGGGCCATCCTGATCTGCGGCGTATCCTGATGCCAAGCGATTGGGAAGGCCATCCGCTGCGCAAAGATTACCCGCTGGGCTACGAAGAGGTCCAGTTCACGTTCAACTACGACGCGATCGACAAGAAGAAGCCGTATGCGAAGGAGTAGGCGTCAGCGATCAGCGCACAGCCATCAGCACTTGCTGATCGCTGTCGGTTGATCGCTCACAGCTGACAGCTGATCGCTCATATGACCAACAACCCGCAACTCCTCGAAGCCACGCTTGACGAGCTCAAACACCTCTTTTCTCAACGGGCGCAAACCGGCGAGACGATGGTGCTCAACATGGGCCCGCAGCACCCGTCGACCCACGGCGTTCTGCGCCTGATCGTCGAGCTCGACGGTGAGATCCTGGTCAACACAGTGCCCGATGTCGGCTTCCTGCACACCGGGATCGAGAAGAACATGGAGGCCAAGACCTACACCAAGGCCCTGGTCATGACCGATCGCCTCGATTACCTCAACAACATGGGCAATAACCTGACCTATGTGTTGGCAGTCGAGAAGCTGATGGAAGTCTCAGTGCCCGAGCGCGCGCAGGTCATCCGCGTCATCCTGGCCGAGCTGCAGCGCATCGCGTCGCACCTGATCTGGCTCGGCACGCACACGCTCGACCTCGCCATCCAGTCGATGCTGTTCTGGTGCGTGCGTGAGCGCGAGCACATCCTCGAGATCTTCGAGGATATCTCGGGCCAGCGCATGATGACTTCGTTTATGCGCCCGGGCGGGCTGTGGCGCGACGTCACACCGACCTTCATCGAAAAAGTCGAGGCGTTTCTCGAGTACCTGCCGGCCAGGCTGGACGACTACGAGACGATGACGCGCAACAACCCGATCTGGATCGACCGGACTCAGGGGATTGGCGTGATCAGCGGCGAACTTGCGCTCGACTGGGGCCTGACCGGCGCGTCGCTGCGCGGCTCGGGCGTGCCGCTCGACATCCGCAAGCTGCTGCCCTACTCGGGCTACGAAACCTATGCCTTCGACGTGCCGGTCGGCCAGCACGGCGACGTGTATGACCGTTACTGGGTGCGCGTGCTCGAGATGCGCGAGTCGCTCAAGATCGTGCGCCAGGCAGTCGAGCGGCTCAAGAAGCTGGCCGGCGCGCCCGTGATCTCGGACGACCGCAAGGTCGTGCCGCCGCCGCGCGCGGAGCTCGGCCGCAGCATGGAGGCCCTGATCCACCACTTCAAGCTGTGGACGGAGGGCTATTCGGCGCCGGTCGGGCAGGTCTACGTGTCGACCGAGTCGCCGCGCGGCGAACTGGGCGTCTTCCTGGCCGGCAACGGCGGGCCCAAGCCGCATCGCGTGCACTTCCGCACGCCGTCGTTTGTCAATTTGCAGGCGCTGCCACTGATGACCAAGGGCCACTTCATCGCCGACGTGGTCGCCGTGGTCGGCAGCATCGACATCGTGCTTGGGGACGTGGACCGGTAATCAATGCTTACAGATAAGTACGCTTCCGAGATCGCCGAGATCCTCAACCGCTACCCGGCCGAGCGCCGACGTTCGGCCGTCATGCCGTTGCTGTATCTCGCGCAGAGCGCATATGGCCATCTCTCGAAAGAGGCCATCGACGAGGTCGGCGCGATCACGGGTGTGGCGCCCACCGATGTGGCCGGCGTGGTCGGCTTCTACTCGCTCTATCACGACCATGCCGCCGGCAAGCGCCGGGTGCAGATCTGCACCGACCTGCCGTGCGCGTTGCGCGGTGCCGACGCCTGGGCGGCCGAGTTCCTGGCACGGCTCAACCTCAAGAAATGGGATGAGACCACGGCCGATGGTGAGTTCACGGTCGAACATGTGATGTGCATCGGCGCCTGCGACAAAGCGCCGTGCTTCCAGGTGCAAGACTCGACCGGCATCCACTTCCACGAGAGCCAGCCCGACAGGGCGATGACTGTGGACGAGGCGGTCGGGATCTTGGAAGGGCTGAAAGGCAAGTGATTTGTGATTTGAGATTGGTGATTTGCGATTCCCTCTGAGCTCAGAGGGAATCGCAAATCACCAATCTCAAATCACAAATGATCCGGGGTGCTATGGATCAAGGTAAACACATTCTCTTCCGTCACCGCGACATCGCGAACATCCGCGACCTCGACGTGTATCTGGCGCACGGCGGCTTCGAGGCCTTCAAGAAGGCCGTCACCACCATGACGCCGCAGCAGGTGATCGACGAGGTCAAGAACGCGGGTCTGCGCGGGCGCGGCGGCGCCGGCTTCCCGACCGGTTTGAAGTGGAGCTTCCTGACCAAGGACTCGTTCCCGCGCTATGTCGTGATCAACTCCGATGAGTCGGAGCCCGGCACGTTCAAGGACCGCGAGATCCTGACCCATAACCCCTTCCAGTTCCTGGAAGGCGCGATGATCACGGCCTATGCCTCGCAGGCCAATACGATCTACAACTACGTCCGCGGCGAGTACTGGGATGTGGTGGCCGGGCTCGAGCAGTGCGTGGCGCAGTTGTACGAGCGCGGCTTCCTGGGCGAGAAACTCTTCGGCACCGAATTCAAGCTCGATTTCTATCATCACCGCGGCGCGGGCGCCTACATCTGCGGCGAGGAAAGCGCGCTGCTCGAGAGCATCGAGGGCAAGCTCGGTCAGCCGCGGCTCAAGCCGCCGTTCCCGGCCGATAAGGGCCTGTACGCCAAGCCCACGGTCGTCAACAACACCGAGACCGTCACCAACGTGCCGTTTATCATTCAGAACGGCGCGGCCGCGTATCGTCAGAACGGCACAGAGAAGAGCCCGGGCACCAAGCTGTTTTGTCTTTCAGGGCACATTCAGAAGCCCGGCAACGTCGAGCTGCCGCTCGGCGTGACGTTGCGCGAGTTGATCTACACCCACGGCGGCGGCATCCGCGAGGGCAAGGGGTTCAAGGCCGTGATGCTCTCGGGCGCCTCATCTGTGGTGCTCAAGGTCGACGACGCCTTGCTCGACACCCCGCTCGATTACGAGTCGGTCGCGGCCAAGGGCGCGATGCTCGGCTCGGCCTCCGTGATCGTGCTCGACGAGACGGTCGACCTGTCGTGGGTGATCCTCAAGACCACGCGCTTCTTCAAACACGAAAGCTGCGGCAAGTGCACGCCCTGCCGCGAAGGCACGTACTGGATGCTCAGCATCCTTGAGCGCATCAACAAGGGCGGCGCGGCCAAGGCCGACGTCGAGCTGCTTCAGAACGTCGCGAGCCAGATCCAGAACAAGTGTCTCTGCCCGTTGGGCGAGTTCTCGGTGACGCCTGTGCTGGCGTCGCTCAAGGCCTTCCGCGGCGACTTCGACGCCCACACCGCCGACGGCGCGCCCAAGACGGCGCCTAAGAAAGCCGCAGTTGCTGCTGGAGACTAAGGATTTGTGATCTGCGATTGGTGATTTGCNNCAAATCACCAATCGCAGATCACCAATGACATTATGGCCGACCAAGTCACCCTCACCATCGACGGCGTTTCGGTTTCGGTGCCCAAGGGCACGTTGATCGTCGACGCCGCCAAGCGGATCGACAACGATATACCGGTCTTCTGCTACCACCCGAAGCTCAAGCCGGTGGGCATGTGCCGGATGTGTCTGGTCGAGGTCGGCCGCGTCATGAAAGACCGCGCCACAGGCCAGGTCGTGCTCGACGACGCCGGCCAGCCCAAGATCGGCTACGGCCCCAAGCTCGAGACCGCCTGCACCACGCCGGTTGAGCCGGGGATGGTCGTGGTCGGCGCCAGCCAGAAGGTCACGGATGCGCGCGACGACATCCTCGAGTTTCTGCTGACCTCGCACCCGCTCGACTGCCCGGTGTGCGACAAGGGCGGCGAGTGCCCGCTCCAGAACCTGACCCTGCGCCACGGCCCGGGCAAGAGCCGCTTCATCTATGACGACAAGCAGAAGAACGACAAACACGTGCCGCTCGGCGGGCCTGACGACGCCCTGATCTTCCTTGACCGCGAGCGCTGCATCCAGTGCGCGCGCTGCACGCGCTTCTGCGACGAGATCGCGGACGATCATGTCCTCGGCTTCTATCAGCGCGGGCGCAAGATCGAGATCGCGACCTTCAGCGAGCCCGGCTTCGACAGCAAGTTCTCGGGCAACACCACCGACATCTGCCCGGTCGGCGCGCTCACCACGGCTGACTTCCGCTTCGGGGCCCGGCCGTGGGAGCTCACCACCTCGGCTTCGATCTGCAACCATTGCCCGGTCGGCTGCAACACCACGTTCAGCACCCGGCGCGAGGCCAAGAGCGGCGGCAAGCAGGTCATCAAGCGCGTGCTGCCGCGCCAGAACGAGCAGGTCAACGAGGTCTGGATCTGCGACAAAGGCCGCTTTGGCTACCACTTCGTCGAGTCGCCAGCGCGTTTGACCGCGCCGCTGGTGCGCAAGGACGGCAAGCTGGTCGAGGCCACCTGGGATGAGGCGCTCACGCGCGTGGCCGAGACGCTCAAGGCGGCCGGCTCGGCGCTGGTCGGCCTGGCCGGTGGGCGGCTGAGCAACGAAGACCTGTTCGCCTTCAAGCAGGCGGTGACCGGCGTCGGGGGCAAGGCGCTGCTCGACGCTCAACTTGCCGGCGGCGAGTTGACGACAGTCGTCGGCGTGAGCGTCGGGACGGATCTCGGGCAGATCGGCAAGGGCACGGCTATCCTGGTCGTCGCGACCGACCTCGAGGAAGAAGCGCCGCTGTGGTGGCTGCGGGTCAAGGCGGCGGCGGAGCGCGGCGCGACCCTGATCGTGGCCAACGCCCGTCCGACCAAGACCGATCGCCACGCCAAACATGTCGTGCGCTACGACGTCGGCAACGCAGTCTCGACCGTGGCCGGCATGCTGCTCGAGGGCTCAAGCGAGTACGCCACAGCGTTTGCGCAGGCCGAGAACGCGCTCGTCTTTTACGGGCGCGAGGGCCTCGACTTCGCCGGCACTCAGGCGCTGGCCCAGGCCTGCGCCAACCTCCTGATCGAGACCAAACACGTCGGCCGGGCCAACAACGGCCTGATCGGCGTGTGGACTTCGGCCAACGCCCAGGGCGCGGCCGAGCTTGGCTTGACGGCCATGCCAGCCACGCCGGCCCTGCTCGCCGCGGCGCGCGCTGCCTGGTTCATGGGCACCGACCCGCTCGGCGACGGACGCCTGACCCAAAATGACCTGCCGCCCTTTACGGTTGTGCAGGAGCTCTTCCTGACCGAGACTGCCAAAGCCGCGGACGTCGTTCTGCCGGCGGCGGCCTGGGCCGAGCGCGAAGGCACTTACACAAGCGGCGAGCGGCGCGTCCAGCGCTTCTACCCGGCTGTGCCGGCGCCGGGCTCGGCGCGTCCCGACTGCCAGATCATTGCCGAGATCGGCAAGGCCATGGGCGCCACGCGCTTTGGCGGCTTCCCGGCCCAGGTGTTCCTCGAGATCGCGAAGACCGTGCCGGCCTTCGCCGGACTGAACTACGCAGCCGTGAGCGCTGTTGCGCCTCAATGGCCGGATGTGGGCGGGCGCGATCAATACTACGGCGGCGCCTCGACGACGAACCTGCAAGGTCTGGGCGTGCAACTGCCATCGGCCGCGGAGCGCGGCGTCGTGCCGCAGGCCGCGCGGGCCGAAGCGCCCAAGCTGGCCCACCCGGTCGGCACCATGCTTGTGTTGCCGGTGGCGAAGCTCTTCGATCGGGGCGCGACGTTTGCGCCCTCGACTTTGGTGCACCCGCGCGTCCCGGCGCCGTTCGTGGCGATCAATCCGGTTGACGCGGAGCGGATCGGGATCGCTGACGGCGATGACGTTGAACTGGCCCTGGATGCAGCCACCCTGGTCGTGCCGGCCCGGGTAACGGCCGATGCGCCCGAGGGTGTGCTGCTGTTGCCTGTCGGCCTGGGCGTCGACACGCCCGAGGGCCCGGCCGCCGCGCGTGTGTCGAAAGCCGTGCGCGTGGCTGTGTGATTTCGAGAGAGTATCCAGCATGACTATCGATTGGACCCTTTTGATTGAGTGGACTGTCAAATCGGCGATCAGCATCGCCGTGATGCTGGCCGGATTCGCCTACATGACCTGGGCCGAGCGCAAGGTCGCGGCCAAGCTGCAGACGCGCATCGGCCCGAACCGCCGCGGCCCGTTCGGCCTGCTCTTCCCGGTGGCAGACGGCCTCAAGCTGATCTTCAAAGAAGAGACCATGCCGATCGGCGCCGATAAGTGGGTCTTCATCCTCGCGCCGATGATCACGGTCGTGCCGGCGCTTGTCGTGCTGGCTGTGGTGCCCTGGGGTCCGTCGATCGAGGTGCCGTGGCGGACGCCCGAGATGGGCCCGATGCCGCTTGGCCTGGCGGATCTGAACGTCGGCATCATGTACATCCTGTCGGTGACCTCAATCGCCGTGTATGGCGTGGCGCTGGGCGGCTGGGCGAGCAACAACAAGTACGCGACGCTGGGTGGGCTCCGCGCCTCGGCCCAGATGATCGCGTACGAGATCCCGCTCGGGCTATCGATGATCGGCGTGCTGATGTTGGCGGGCTCGATGAGCATGGGCGATATCGTCGCCGCGCAGAGCTCGATGTGGTTTGTGGCCTACCAGCCGCTGGCGGCCCTGATCTTCTACATCGCAGGCCTGGCCGAGACCAACCGCGCGCCGTTCGACATGCCCGAGGCCGAGCAGGAACTGACGGCCGGCTTTCACACCGAATACGGCGGCATGAAGTTCGCGATGTTCTTCATGGCCGAGTACGTCAAGATGATCGGCGTGAGCGCAATCTTCACCACGATGTTCCTGGGCGGCTGGCAGGGCCCGTTCGTCGAACAGGTGCCGCTGCTCGGCATCGTGTATTTCTGGGGCAAGACGATCGCGTCGTTGATCTTCATGATCTGGGTGCGTTCGACGCTGCCGCGTCTGCGCTACGACAGGCTGATGGCCTTTGGCTGGAAGGTGTTGCTGCCGCTGGCTCTGGCCAATGTCGTGTTCACGGCGGCTGTGCTTGTCGGACGGAATGAGGGCAACTTCCTGGCGGCCGGCATCGTCACGGCCATCCTGGTGTTGATCGTGATCGTCGTGGCAGTCGTTGCCTTCTCGCGCAAGCGAGAGCGCCCGGTGGTGGCGCCGAAGACGCCGCTGGTCAAAAGTTGAGTGAGGTGTGATGATCACTGAAATCCTCAAGGGGTTTGTCACGACCGGCAAGGTCGCGTTCCAGCCGGCACAGACGATTCAGTATCCGGAGCAGCGCAGACCTGTGGCGGCGCGTTTCAAGGGCCGGCACGAGCTAAAGCGCTATGACAACGGGCTGGAGAAGTGCATCGGCTGTGCGTTGTGCGCGGCCGCCTGTCCGGCCGACGCGATCTTCGTCGAGGCCTCGGAGAACACCGACGAGAAGCGCTTCTCGCCCGGTGAGCGCTACGCGAGCACCTACGAGATCAATTTGCTGCGCTGCATCTTCTGCGGCTTCTGCGAAGACGCCTGCCCGACCGAGGCGATCGTGCTCGAAAGCAACTACGAACTTTCGTATACCGACCGCCACGATGCCATCATTACAAAGGACAAGCTCCTTGTGGCGCCTGCGACTGGCCAACCGACCACGCCGATGCAAGTCGAGCCGGGCACGTTCGACCGCCCCGTGCCGGACATGAAGAACCCGGATTGAGGCGAAGAAGGATGACGCAATGACACTCGAGTGGATTCTCTTCTTCGCTCTTGCCGCAATCGCCGTGCTTTCGGCGCTCGGAATGTTGCGTAGCCGCAATGCCGTGCATGCGGCCATGTACCTGGTCGCCAATTTCGCCGTGGTGGCGCTGTTCTACCTGCTGCTCAATGCGCCGTTTATCGCGATGGTCCAGGTGACCGTCTATGCCGGCGCGATTATGGTGCTCTTCGTCTTCGTGATCATGCTGCTCGGCGCCGAGCGGTTGAGCGACGAGAGTCAGGCGCTTCCGCTGCAAGGCTATCTGGCCTGGACGGCCGGCGGGATTGTGGCGTTGACGCTTGTGCTCGTGGTCTATCAAAGCATCACGACAGGTCAGGCCCCGTTGCCGACGACCGCTGTGCCCGCCGATTTCGGCAGTCCGGCGGCGATCGGTCAGTTGATGTATGGCCAGGCCACGCCTGAGAATCCGCTCAGCTACGTCCTGCCATTCGAAGTGACGTCGTTGTTGCTGCTGGTCGGCATGATCGGCGCCGTGGTGCTGACGCGCGATGCGTTGACGCGCGGCCGCGAGAAACGCTGAGCGCCAAGGGGGACTTGATGCTACCCGGTATCCCAACCTATGCTTACGTCGGCCTCTCGGCCGTTTTGTTCGCGATGGGCGTGATCGGCGTGCTGACGCGCCGCAATGCGATCACGATCTTCATGTCGATCGAGTTGATGCTCAACTCGGCCAATCTGGTGTTCGTCGCCTATGCGCGTCAGTACGCGAGTATGAACGGCCAGGTCTTTGTGTTCTTCGTCATGGTCGTGGCCGCCGCCGAAGTGGCGATCGGCCTGGCCCTGATCGTCGCGATCTTCCGGTCCAAGCGTAGCATCGACGTGGATGCGCTGAGGCAGCTCCAGGGTTGATTTGCGATTTGCGATTGGTGATTTGTGATTTCCTCTCGGCATAGAAGAAATCACAAATCGCTAATCGCCAATCGCAAATGGTTAGGGGTTCTATGTTTGCTCTTGTACCCATGATCGTCTTATTGCCCCTCGCCGGGGCCGTCGTCAACGCCCTGTTCGGGCGTCAGCTCGGGGCTCACCGCAGCGCCTGGCTGGCCGTGACGATGGCGGCGCTGGCTTTCATCGTCGGGCTGATCCAACTGGGTGGGCTGTTGGGCAACGGCGGCGAGGCCGTGATCGTGCCTGTGGCCACCTGGCTGAGCGTCGGCGACCTGCACGTCGATTGGGCTTTTCAGGTCGATGCGCTCTCGGTCACCATGATGCTCGTCGTCACCGGTGTCGGCACGCTGATCCACGTCTATGCGGTCGGCTACATGCGCGAAGATGTGGTGCACAACGGCGACCCGGCGCGCTACACGCGCTTTTTCATCTTCCTCAACCTCTTCCTGGCCATGATGCTGATCCTGGTCGGCGCGGACGGCTACGCGATGCTGTTCGTCGGCTGGGAGGGCGTGGGCCTGAGCTCGTATCTGCTGATCGGCTTCTGGTTCGAGAAGGGCGAAAACAACATCGGCAACACCCGGGCCGGGATGAAGGCCTTTATCGTCAACCGCGTCGGCGATCTGGGCTTGATGATCGCGATGGCGCTGCTGTTCTGGAACTTCGGATCGCTGACCTACCGCGAGGTGTTCGAGAACATCGAGCACGCGTTGGCCGATCCGGCGGCCCTGGCGATCCTGGCCGCGGTCGGCGTGCTCTTCCTGGTCGGCGCGGCCGGGAAGTCGGCGCAGTTCCCGCTCTTCGTCTGGCTCCCCGACGCCATGGCCGGCCCGACGCCGGTCTCGGCCCTGATCCACGCCGCGACGATGGTCACCGCCGGCGTCTATCTGATCGCGCGCTCCAACCCGATCTACCACGCCACGGTCGATGCCTATGGCTTCAGCCCATCGGACCTTGTGGCCTGGACCGGGGCGCTGACCGCCCTGATCGCGGCCACGATCGCCGTCGCGCAGAACGACATCAAGAAGGTGCTGGCCTACTCGNNCTGCTCTTCCTCGGCTCCGGCTCGGTCATCCAGGCCATGGAACGCGGCATGCATGCCGCCGAAGATGGTCATCACGGCCACGTCGATCCGCAGGATATGCGCGCCATGGGCGGGCTGTGGAATCGGCTGCCGATCACGAAATGGACCTATCTGGTCGGCGCGCTGGCGCTGGCCGGGCTGCCGCCGCTGGCCGGCTTCTGGTCGAAGGACGAGATCCTGCTCGACGCCGCCGAGCACTTCCCCGCGATCTATGCCGTGCTGGCCTTTACGGCTGTACTGACCGCCTTCTACGTTGGGCGTCAACTGGTGATGGTCTTCAGCGGCGAGCCGCGCACCTCGGCGGCCGCGCACGCCGAAGAGAGCCCGGCCGTGATGACCGGCCCGCTAGTGGCGCTTGCCGCGCTCTCAATCCTCGGCGGCGTCCTCAACCTGCCCAAGTTCGGCGAGCACGATCCGGCGACCTGGGTGCACGGCCTGCGCAACTTCCTGTCGACCGCGCTGCCTGTTGAGGGCCACGGCCTGATCGAGGCCAACGTCGCGTTCCCGTCGGCGGCCTTCGCCTTCCTGGCGCTGATGTTTGCGTACTTCTTCTACCGGAATGCTTACCGCAGCGCTCACGATCAGGATCCGCTCGAGGGTCTGGGCGGCCTGTATCGTGCGCTCTCGAAGAAGTGGTATCTGGACGACCTGTACGACTTCTTCATCGTCCGCCCGTACGAGACCATGGCGCAGGTGATCGCGCGTGGCTTCGACCAGGGTGGGATCGATCTGGTGGCCAACAGCCTGGGCGATCTGGCCCGGGAGATCGCAGTGGGTTTCTCCGGCTTCCAACGCGGTCTGGTGCGCGCCTACGCCCTTGTGATGTTCCTGGGCGTGGTCGCGCTGCTCGCCTGGTTCCAGCTGGCCGGCCCGCGCTGATGTGAACTTATGGATATCCTGCTCTCCACCCTCACCCTGGTGACGTTTGCGCCGCTCGCTGGCGTCGTGATCTTGCTGCTCATGCGCGACGACCAACGCGACGCGATCCGTTGGGTCGCGCTGGCGACCGCGCTGGTGACCTTTGCGCTCTCGCTCGTGCTGCTTGTGCAGTTCAGGGCGACAGAGCCCGGGCTGCAGTTGATCACGCGCGCGCCATGGATCGCGGCCGGCGGGCTGCGCGTCGACTACTTCCTGGCCGTCGACGGGATCAGCATCTGGCTTGTGCTGTTGACGACCTTCCTTGTGCCTGTCTCGATCGGCGCCGCCTGGGGCGCGATCACCGAGCGGGTGCGCGCCTTCATGGTCTGGTTCCTGCTGCTCGAAGTGGGCATGGTCGGCGCCTTTCTGGCGATGGACCTGCTGCTGTTCTACATCTTCTTCGAGTTCACGCTGCTGCCCATGATCTTCCTGATCGGCCAGTGGGGCGGCGCGCGCCGGGTGTATGCCGCGCTGAAGTTCTTCCTGTTCACCTTCGCCGGTTCGATCTTCATGCTGATCGCGATCCTGTACCTCGGGGTGACGGCCGGCACCTTCGCGTTCCCCGATCTGCAGCAGATCGACTTCGGCGCGACTGAAGCCGCGCGTATCGCGCCCTGGTTGTTCGCGGCCTTCGCGATCGCGTTTGCGATCAAGGTGCCTGTCTGGCCGCTGCACACCTGGCTGCCCGACGCGCACGTCGAGGCGCCGACGCCCGGTTCGGTGATCCTGGCCGGTGTGCTCCTCAAGCTCGGCACGTATGGCTTCTTACGCTTCAACCTCGGGCTGTTTCCTGAAGTGGCGACGCAGGCCGCGCCGCTCTTCGGCGTGCTCGGTGTGATCGGCATCCTGTACGGCGCGATCACGGCCTTCGCCCAGAGCGATGCCAAGAAACTCGTGGCGTACTCGTCGGTCAGCCATCTGGGCTTCGTCCTGCTCGGGATCTTCGCGCTCAACGACCTTGGCATCCAGGGCGCGATCCTGCAGATGGTCAACCACGGTTTGAGCACCGGCGCGCTCTTCGTGCTCGTCGGCTACATTTACGAGCGCCGGCACACGCGCGAACTCAGCCAGTTCGGCGGCCTGTGGAAGGTCATGCCGATCTACGCCGCGCTTTCGATGATCGTGTTCTTCTCGT
Organism: Anaerolineales bacterium UBA6663; assembly: GCA_002455335.1. Classification (GTDB taxonomy): domain Bacteria; phylum Chloroflexota; class Anaerolineae; order Anaerolineales; family UBA6663; genus UBA6663. Next base: position 19,665 of record DKKP01000179.1, read on the forward strand.
CGGCGGGGCTCCCGGGGTTGAACGGCTTCGTGGGCGAGTTCACGATCTTGCTTGGCGCCTGGGGCTCCGGCATCGGTGGTGTCATCTTCAGCCAGGCCCTGACCGCCGTCGCTGCGGTGGGCGTGATCCTGGCGGCTGTCTACATGCTCTGGCTGTATCGCCGCATGTTCCAGGGCGAGGTGACCGTGGCCGAGAACAAGGGCCTGGCTGACCTGAGCGGCCGCGAGATCGCCGTGCTCGTGCCGCTGTTGATCTTCATCTTCCTGATCGGCCTGTACCCCAAGCCGTTCTTCGACCTGATGACGCCCAGTGTGCAATTGCTGGCCCAGGGCCTGGACGCCGCCGCGGTGGCGCTGAGGTAAGCCATGACCCCGAACGAGTTCATTGTCCTTCTCCCGGCGCTGACGCTGGCAGCGGCTGCCCTGGTCGTCCTCCTGGTCGACCTCGTCCTGCCGCCCGAGCGCAAGCACCTCAACGGCTGGCTGACCCTGATCGGCTTTGCGGCCGCGGCTTTGGCGCTGACGACCTGGCCGGCCGGAGGCTCGCTGCCGGCCTTCAGCGGCATGCTCGTCGCTGACGGCCTGGCGGCCTTTCTGATCCTGATCTTCCTGATCGCCGGTGCTGTGGTGACCGTGCTGGCCCTCGGCTATCTCCCGCGCTTCGGTCTTGAGCGCGGCGAAGCCTATGTGCTGTTGCTGCTCAGCGCGAGCGGCATGGTGCTCATGGCGCAGGCGCAAGACCTGATCATGGTCTTCCTGGCGCTCGAGCTGCTTTCGATCCCGCTCTATGTGCTGGCCGGGTTGGCGCGGCCGCGGCTGGCCTCGGAAGAAGCGGCACTCAAGTACTTTCTGCTTGGCGCCTTTGCCTCGGGCATCCTGGTCTACGGCATCGCCCTGGTCTTTGGGGCGACGGGCCGGACGCACTTCGCGGGCATCCTGGCCGTTCAGGTCGGACCGCAGGCTCAGGTCCTCTTCGACCCGCTGCTCATGCCGTTCGGCGTGGCGCTTGTGCTGGCCGGGTTGGGCTTCAAGATCGCGGCGGCGCCGTTCCACATGTGGACGCCCGACGTTTACGAGGGCGCGCCCTCGGTGATCACGGCCTTTATGAGCGTGGCGGTCAAGGCGGCCGGCTTTGTGGCGCTGCTCCGGGTCTTTGTCGAAGCCTTCCCGCTGCAGGCGCCGCTCTGGACCGGGGCTGTGGCGGTGCTGGCGGGCCTGACCCTGATCGTGGCCAACTTCGCGGCTCTTGTGCAGTCGAACGTCAAGCGCATGCTCGCGTACTCGAGCATCGCGCACGCCGGCTATCTGTTGATCGCCGTGCCCGCGACCGTGAACCCGTTCTCGCCTGCCGTGCTCACCGATGCCGGCCCCGTGCCGCTGCTCAACGCCGAAGCGCTGGGCGCCATCCTGTTCTACCTGTTGAGCTACGGGCTGACGACGCTCGGCGCCTGGGCCGTGGTGATGACGATCGAGCGGCGTGAGGCCGACGGCGAGGCTGGCGGCCTGACCTTCGACGCCTATCGCGGATTGTGGTCGCGTCGGCCCGGGCTGGCGCTCGGGATGGCGCTGTTCATGTTCTCGCTGGCGGGCCTGCCGCCGACCGCAGGCTTCGTCGGCAAATACCTGGTGTTCTCGGCCGCGATCGAGGCCGGGCTGCTCTGGCTGGCCGTGCTCGGTGTGATCACGTCGCTTGTCTCGGCGACCTACTACCTGCGCGTCGTGGTGATGATGTTCATGCGACCGGGCGAGCCGACCGTGGCCGAGGGTTGGGGCGCGCGCCTCTCGGTCGTTCTGATGGCCGCGGCAACGCTGCTCATCGGCCTCTTCCCCTATCCCGTGATCCAGCTCGCGCAGCGCTCGCTAGCCGTCTTTGTGCGCTAGCAGAATGCAAAGGATGCGGGCTGAANNTTCAGCCCGCATCCTTTGCATTCAAGCCTTTAGTTCCAAAAGTTCGTACACCACAACCGGCTGGATCCGCCCCTTGAGTTGCAGGCTGTGCGCGGCCCCGACGCGGGCACGTTCGGCGATGCGGCGGTAGACGGCTTCGCTGATCATGACCTTGCCGGCCGCGCCGCGATCTTCGATGCGTTTGGCCGTGTTGACCGTGTCGCCGATGATCGTGTAATCGAGCCGGTTTTTATGGCCGACAAGGCCGACCACGGCCTCGCCGCAGTGCACGCCGATGCGGAAGCTCATCTGATAGGCCTCGGGCATCTGGGTCTGCAGCGCCGCGACCGCATCGCGCATGCGCAGCGCCGCTCGGCAGGCGCGCAGCGGATGGTCGGGCTGATCATCAGGGGCGTTGAAGAAGGCCATCACCGCATCGCCGACGAATTTGTCGACCGTGGCCTCCTCAGCCAACAACTCCTCGGCCGCCGTGCCGACGTAGCGATTGAGCGCCTCGATCAGGATCTCGGGGTCGACGCTCTCGCTCAGCGCCGTAAAGCCTTCGATGTCGGCGAAGAGCACGCTGACGTCTTTGCGCTCACCGCCGAGCTTAAGCCCCTGCAGATTGAGCCGTTCGACGACCTGCGGCGGCACCATGCGGGTGAAGATGTCGAGCTTGTCGCGCAGCTTGCGCTGCTCGGTGACGTCGTCGAGCACGATCACGACGCCCTGCGTGCTGCGCGCGCCGCTGGCCAGCGGGCTGACGTTGAGGCGCCAGTCGCGCGATCCACGCCCGGGCAGATCGGTCTGCGCCTCCTGGCCGAGCAGGGCGCGGCCGTCGCGTTTGACCTGACCCATCATCTCCTGCAGCGCGTGGTCGACGTGCGGCAGCGCTTGCGTCAGCGGCTTGCCGATCAACTCGGCCCGGCTGCGACCGAGGATGGCCTCGGCGGCGCGGTTGGCCAGGGTCACGACATCCTGCATATCTGTCGTGATCACGCCCGAGGCGATCGAGGCGAAGATGTTGTCGAGCAGCTCTTTGAGCTCGCTGACCTGCTGGAATTGGCGCGCGTTCTCGATCGCGATCGCGGCCTGGTTCGAGAAAGCCGCCAGTAGATCGCGCTCGCGCTCCGTGAACAACCCGGTGCGGATGCGGCTATCGGCGTAGATCACGCCGGTCAACCGGCCGCGGACTTTGAGCGGCACGCACACGATCGAGCGCAGGTTGTAGCCGATCACGCTCGCCTGGGCCGAAAAGCGCGGGTCGTCTGAGGCATTGGTCGTCACGACCGGCTGGCCGCTCTCGGCGACGGCCGCGAGCACCGTGCGGCTGATCGTGAAATCTTCTTGTGCCAGCTGCTCGCGATCCATGCCACGCGCGATTCGCAGCTGCAGCTCGTTGCGATCATTGCGCAGCATCAAGAAGCCGCGCTCGGCGCCGATCAGGGCGATGATGGTGTCCATCACCTGGTTGAGCACCAGGGTCAGATCGAGCGACGAGTTGACCACTGAGGCCGTGTCGGCGAGCGCACGAAGCCGGGCGAGCTCGCCTTCCTGCGCGGTGACGGCTGGAGCTGCGGCTTCGAGCGCAGCCCGGATTTGATTGAGCCCGTCGATCAGGGCTGGAGGGACGTTCCGCAGCGTGTTGGCCTGGCGCTCGAGCCGGTTGCGAAGATCCTCGGCCAGCCGGTTGACGTCCTTCAACAACTGGCCCGGCGCAGTGGTCGGGTCGATGGAAGTGGCCAACGGGCCTGTAACGCCATTACGCGGTGTCGTGCCGGTTTCGCGCATCCTTAATTCCCTGTAAAGGCCGGCCGATAAGCCAGGCCTCTACACAGCCTTATGATAACCAGCGCGGGCCTGTCGGATAGCAAAAGTTGCGTGAATCATTCGGGCCAAGTATTGCCTACCCTGTGGAGTCACGCCCAGGAACGCGCAACCAGTCGGCCAGGATGGCCTTGGCTGAGCCAAAGGCGATCGCTTCCGGGAGCTCCTGCGGACCGAAGAAGCGCGCGTCGGCGGCGTCGTCGCCTGGCACGAGCGCCCCGCCGACAACTTCGGCGCGAAAGGCCAGGAGCAGATCTGCGCCCTCCTCGGGGTCGGTCCGGCCAAAGACCTCCCAGAGCGTCGTCGCGCGGACGATCAGGCCGGTCTCCTCGAGCGCCTCACGCTCGGCGGCGGCGCGTGGATCCTCACCGGCGTCCATGAACCCGGCCGGGATAGACCACTTGCCCGCTTCGGGGTCGCCTCGACGCTGGATCAGCAGGATCCGCCCGTCTTGCTCGACGACGACAGCCACCGCGACCTTGGGATCGAGGAAGTGCACGTGGCGACAGCCCGGGCAGACCGGGCGCACAGCGCCGTAGGCCTCGCGACGTTCGAGGCGCGCGCCGCAGCGGACGCAGTAGCGGATCAGTTCAAGGCGTTCAGCAGGATGCATACCGACACCCACCCTCAGGATGAGCTTCAGTATAGAGCAGCTGTGTCGGGATTTGGGCTGAGCGGATGAGCAGCGTGCGCGGGCGAAGGGCGGCCATTATCAGACAGTCAGCCTTGGACCCGGATAACGCGGATCTGCACGGATAGCACGGCACGCTTGTGGAACGGTTCGGTGTGATCCGTCGCCATCCGCAAAGCCGATTCAGCCTGGGTTTTGCGGTGCGAGCACTCAGGGCGTTGCGCGCCGGCGCAACATCCAGACGAGCGCCGTGAGGCCACCCAGCGCCAGCGCAAGGCCGCCCGCGGCGTATGTCCAGAGCTGGATCGCAGGTTCAGACTCAGCCGTGCTGTCGCTTGCGAGGTCGACGGCATCGGCCTCAGGCGCCGGCGCCGGCGTCTCGGCGGGCATGGCCTCGGCAGCAAAAGCAAGTGCGGCCGGGTCGGGGGTCTCCGTCGTTTCGGCGATCCGCGCGGCGCCCATGGCCTCAGCCGTCGCAGTGACGTCTGCTTCACCCATCTTTGTGGTCGGGACCTCGGGCGAGCCACCGCCCTGAACGCCCTCGAGCGTTTGACCCGCGTCGCCTGTGGAGAACATCTCGGTGGAGTTTGCCGGCGTGCCAGGTGGTTCGGCAGACGCATTGTTGAGCGCCGCGATTTCGGAACCGGCTTCGGTGTCGGCCGGCGCAGAGCCTGCGATCGGGGCCTCCGGGTTGGCGACGGCATCAGCGGCCGTTGTCAGGACGGCCGGCTCTGACTCGCGGGCGACGAAGGCGTTGTAACGCATCAGATCGAGGCCCAGCAGGGTCGCAAAAGCGAGGCTGGCCAGGCCCGTGGCCAGGCGCATGGCGTTGAACGGCAACCCGGCCCAGAAGCCCGGTCGGCGGGCCGGGCGAATCGCGGCGGCCTGGGCGCGGGTGAGTGTGAAATTGCGTGGGGCACGCAACGCCGGGAGCTTGCGCAGCAGGAGCCTGTCCTGACGGAGTTCCTTGAGCGCCAGACGGAACTCGCGATCATCGGCCAGACGCGCTTCGAGCGCCGAGCGCTCACGCGCGCCCAGCTGATTATCTACATAAGCGGAAAGGATCTCGTAGTCGCGTTCTGTGATCATACCGACGCCTCATCGCTCAGACGATAGATCGCCGGCAGAAGTTCCCGCACGCCTTGCAGACAATCGCGCAGGCGTGCGCGGGCACGCGAGAGCCGCGACTTGACAGTGCCAAGCGCGAGGCCTGTGCTTGTCGCGATCTCGCTATAGTCGAACCCCTGGACATCGCACAACACGGTCACCAGCCGCATCTCCTCGGGCAGATTGTTGAGACATTCCTGGATGGCGTTGGCCACCTCGCGGCGCTGCGCGATCTCCTCAGGCCCATCGTCGGGCGAGGCCAGCGAGCGCTCGCTCTCGAGGTCCGGGCCGTCTTCGCTCACCAGGTCTTCGAGCGAGGTAGCCGGTCGGCGCTGACGCCGACGCAACTCGTCGTAGCACGCGTTTGTGACGATCCGCATCAGCCAGGCCTTGAACGACCCGCCGCGGTAGGCGGGCAGATGTCGATAGGCGGCGATGAAGGCGTCTTGGGTCGCGTCTGAGGCCGAGGCCGAGTCGCCCATGATGCGGTAGGCGACGTTGTAGGCCAGGTTCTGATAGGCCAGGACCAGTCGGTTGAAGGCGTCGAGGTCGCCGCCCTGCGCGTCGCGGATCAGACCGGGCTCATCCATAACGCAATGATACCCTCGCTCGGCGCGTGCATGTGGGTCGCGGTTCTGTTGGCGAACCGCGCGGCCGCCGCCGCGTCACCGGCCGAACCCCACCCGCGCCGCCAGGAGGAGTCCGCTGGGCTGAGGGGCGACGGCGGCGCGACCTCCCCACGGGGGAGGTCGACCGGGCCGAGCGTCTTTGAGAGTCGAGAGAGTGGGCGGCCCGGGCGGGAGGGTCTGGCCGCCCGAATTTGCCAACTGGATCGGGTCGTGATTGCACACCCGGTGACAGTCGACAACCCGAATCAGGAGGGAGGCCACTGGCGATCCGGTGACGCAGGGCCGACCGTGTGAACAGCGCGCGGTGTGCGCCATGGGGGCAGCGTGACCGGTTGGGATCTCGCGACTGTATTCTTCGTCTACGGCCTGGCGTTCTTCGCCATGGGTCTGGCGGTCTGGCTCGAGGGCGGACGCGCCAGCGACCCGCGTCTGCGACGGGCGCTGCGGCCGCTGGCGCTCTTTGGGTTGATCCACGGTGGGCACGAGTGGATCGAGATGTTCCAGCAGCTTGGTCGACTCCCCGGCCAGCTCACGGCTGGCGCGGCCTGGGAGGCCACGCGGATCGGCGTGATCGTCGGCTCGTTTCTCCTGTTGGCGACGAGCGGCGCCTATCTCCTGGCTGTGACCGAGCCGCTGCGACGCCGCGCGTTATGGGTCCCGCTTGGCCTGACGTTGGTCTGGGGCGTTGGATCGATCGCGATCGTCGCGTATCCCGGTTCGGGCGCGACGCCCTGGGCGATGCTCGATGTCTGGGCTCGCTACGTCGTCGGCGTGCCGGGAGCGCTGCTGGCCGCGATCGGGCTCGTGATCCAGCAACGCGAGTTCCGGCGCGCCGGGCTTCATCGCTTCGGGCGCGACAGCCTGTGGGCGGCCGTGGCGTTCTTCTGGTACGGCGCGGTCGGGCAGGTGTTCGTGAGGGCCAGCGCGCTCCCGCCTTCCGATTGGTTGAACCAGGATCTGTTCTTTGCCTGGTTCGGCTTCCCGATCCAGCTTCTGCGCGCCGGGTGCGCGATGCTCGTCGCGGTGTTTGTCATCCGTTTTCTGCGCGCCTTCGAGGTCGAAGCCCAGGGTCGGATGCTGGCGCTGCAGGCGGCGCGCCTCGAAGAGGCTCAGCATCGCGACGCGTTGCGCCGTGAGTTGCTGCAACGCGTCGTCGGCGCCCAGGAGGCCGAGCGCCAGCGCGTGGCGCGCGAGCTCCACGATGCAACAGGCCAGAGCCTGACGGCCCTCGGCCTGGGTCTGCACAGCATCTCGCCTCTGCTGGGTCGAAACCTCGTCCTCGCCCGCGACAGGCTCGGCCGTCTCGAGGCGCTGGTCAACACGACGCTCGATGAACTGCGCCAGGTCATCGCCGATCTGCGCCCGCCGCAGCTCGATGACCTCGGCCTACCCGCCGCACTGCGCTGGCTGGCGCAGACGCAGCGGATGCGCGCGACGTTGCTGGTGCGGGTGTCGATCGTGGGCCGTGAGCGCGGCCTCGAGCCCGCGACGCGGATCGCGCTCTTCCGAATCGCTCAGGAGGCGCTGACCAATGCCGTCAAGCACGGCCAGGCATCGACCGTCGACCTGAAACTTGACTACGCGCCGGACGCCGTGATCCTCCGGGTCGTCGACGACGGACAGGGATTCGTCGTGCGGCTGAGCGAGGAACGCGATCGGCCCGCCTGGGGACTGCTGGGCATGCAGGAGCGCGCGGCACTACTGGGCGGGCAGTGCGCGATCAACTCGGCGCCGGGCTCAGGGGCGACGGTTGAGGTGCGGATCCCGGATGCGGCTCAGGAGGCAGCTTCATGACCACTCGTCTGATCCTGGTCGATGATCACGCCGTCGTGCGCTCGGGTTTGCGGATGTTGCTCGAGAACGAGCCGGATCTGGCGATCGTTGGCGAAGCCGGCACGGCGCGCGAGGCCTTTTCGCTGATCGAGGCCGCCAGGCCCGACGTCGTGCTGATGGATATTGGCCTGCCGGATCGGTCGGGCATCGAGGCGACCCGCGAGATCAAGGCCGCCCATCCCGCGGTGGCCGTCGTCGCTTTGACGATCCACGAAGACGCCGAGTATTTCTTCCAGATGCTTCAGGCCGGGGCCTCGGGCTATGTGCCCAAACGGGCTGCCCCGCAGGAGTTGCTCTTCGCCGTGCGCAGCGCGGCGGCCGGCGAGGTGTATCTCGATCCCTCGTTGGCGAAGCTGCTTGTGCGCGACTTCGTCGCGCGGGGCCCCGTCGAGGCGTTGACCGATCCGGAACACAGGCTGACCGAGCGCGAGCTCGAGGTGCTGGCTTATGTGGCCGAGGGGGCCAGCACGCAGGAGATCGCCGAGGCGCTCGGGATCAGCCCGAAGACAGTCGGCAGGCACCGCGAGAACCTCATGCGCGCGCTGGGCCTGCATACGCGCACCGAGCTTGTAAAATATGCCATCCGTCACGGCCTGATCAGCCCGTAATCCTGGGTCGATCACCCCATACACGATTGGGGCGCCCGCCCGATTGACCGTCGCCCGCCGCCGGAGCACAGTAGAGGTGGCAGCCAGGGCTGTCGAGGAGGGCGTATGTTCGGCCTGACCGTGACCATCGGGATGGTTTTGGTGCGGCTCCTGATCCCGCTGGCGTTGACTGTGCTTGTGTGCTGGGCCCTGAGACGGCTCGACGCGCATTGGCAGCATCAACCGCGGCACATTCACTAGCCACACTCACAACAAAAAGGGCGGGCCAATCGGGCCCGCCCTTTTTGTTGTGAGAAGTCGCGCTGTGTGATTACGGGCGGGTCAAACCGCTCAGATCACCGCGCAGATCCTGGATGCTGTCGTACAGCGCCTGCATGACGTACACGGCGTTGTGCGCGTAGGCGCCCGGATCCTTCTGCGAGTACTGATAGTTGTAAGCGGCCTTGAGCAGGCGCGGCGTGAAGGCGTTGTAGCGCACGTTCGCGCCCTGATCGTTCTTGTCGGGCTCGCCGTCGCCGTCCGCGTCCACGAAGAAGTACGGATGCGCGCCGGGGAAGTACACGATGCCCGTGCCGGCGTCCGTGGCGTAAGCCTGGACGGCAGCGTACAGCCGCTCCTCGAACGCGTCGAGCTCGCTGGCGATGCCTTCGGTCACGTCGCCGTCGCCGTCATAGTCGGTCTCGGAGACCCGGATGCCCGGGAGATCCTCGGCCGAGGTGACGGACTTGTGGCACTGATCGCACGTGTCGATCTGCACCTCGAGCTCATGCGTGGCGTGGCACTCGATGCACTGGCTCGGCCCGGCCAGGTTGCCCTCGCCGTGCGTGTTCAGGCCGACGTA
>DKKP01000222.1 GCA_002455335.1 Anaerolineales bacterium UBA6663
AGGCCGCGGCGATCGACGGCGCCGATCGTTGGCAGAGCTTCTGGAGCATCACGCGCCCGCTGCTGGCGCCGACCACGTTCTTCGCCCTGATCATCTCGCTGATCAACTCGTTCCAGGTCTTCGACCAGGTCTGGATCATGTCGGGCGGCGGCCCGGCCGGGGCCACGACCGTGCTGGTCGAGCAGATCGTCAAGAACGCGTTCTCCTACAGCCGGATGGGCTACGCCTCGGCGTTGTCCTGGGTGCTGTTCCTGCTGGTCTTCGCCGCGACGGCGGTGCAGATGCGGCTTCAGCAAACCTGGGTGTCGTATGAGTGAGCTCCGCGTCAGCCTGACCCGCGGCCTGGCCTACGCGCTCCTGACGCTCGCCGCGTTGTTCATGGTCGTGCCGTTCGTCTGGATGGTCTCGACCTCGCTGAAGACCGATCAGTTCGTCTTGAGCATGCCGCCGCAGTTCATCCCCGATCCGGCGACGCTCGAGAGCTATACGCGTCTCGCCGAGCTCTTCCCGATCGGGCGCATGGTCTTCAATAGTTTGCTGGCCGCAGTCGTGACCACGCTCGGCCAGATCGTCACCTGCGCGATGGCGGCCTACGCCTTCTCGCGCATGAAGTTCCGCGGCAGCAACGCGCTCTTCCTGCTTTATCTGGCGACGCTGATGGTGCCGCAGCAGGTGACGATCACGCCGCTGTTCATCCTCGTGCGCTATCTGGGGTGGATCAATTCCTACGCCGGCCTGATCGCGCCCGGCATCTTCAGCGCCTTTGGCACCTTCCTGCTCCGGCAGTTCTTCCTCAGCCTGCCGCGCGAGCTCGAGGAGGCAGCCTTTCTGGATGGCGCCTCGCACTGGACCGTGTTCACGCGCGTGATCGTGCCGCTGGCCCGCCCGGCCTTCGCGACCCTGGCGGTCTTTGCCTTCATGGGCTCGTGGAACGCCTTTCTCTGGCCGCTGTTCGTGGTGCGCGACCCCGAGCTGATGACGTTGCCCGTCGGCCTCGCGACACTGCATGGCCGCTACCTGACCGAGTGGAACCTGGTTATGGCCGGCTCGGTGATCGCGGTCGTTCCGATGCTGATCGTCTATCTCTTCGCGCAACGCTACTTCGTGCAAGGCGTGGTGCTCAGCGGCATCAAGGGCTGACAGCGACGCCGATCATTCAAGGAGGAGAGGAGGTGGGATGCCGGGTGTCGTCAAATCATCAGGATGGTTGAAATCGGGTCATTCTTCGCTCGCCAGCGAATTCGTCAAGGAGAACTGCACATGAAAGCCAAGGGGTATCGCTTTAGCCTTGTGGCCACAGCGCTCGGTCTGCTTGCCGCGGCCTGCGCGCCGGCCGCCACACCCGTCGTCGTCGAGAACACGGTCGAAGTGCCGGTGACTCAGATCGTCGAGGTGCCGGTCGAGGTCACGGCCCCGCCGGATCCGACAGCCGCACCCGAGCCCGTGACGCTCACGTACTTCACGTTCTCGGCCGCGCCCGACCATCTCGATCACCTGGACGCCATGATCGCGGCGTTCGAGGCCACGCACCCCAACGTCACGATCGAGGTCGAGACAGCGCCGTTCAACGAGTACTTCACCAAGCTGCAGACGCTCATCGCCGGCGGCACGGCGCCCGATATCTTCGAGCTCAACTACGAAAACTTCGTCAGCTATGCCTCCAAGGGCGTGTTGCTCGACCTGAGCTCGCAATCCGCGGGTGACGCGAGCTTTGCGGCCGACGTGTATTACCCGCGCGCTTACGACGCCTTCAGCCTGAATGGCATGCAGCTCGGCCTGCCGGCGACGTTCTCGACCGTGGTGATGTTCTACAACAAGGATCTGTTCGACCAGGCCGGGCTCGACTATCCGACCTCCGACTGGACCTGGGCCGATGCCGTCGCAGCCGGCCAGCAGATCAACGACCCGGCGGCCGGCGTCTACGGTCTGTACTCGCCCACGCAGTTCTGGGAGTTCTATAAGAAGGCCGCTCAGAATGATTGCGAGTTCTTCAACGCCGACAAGACCGAGGCGACCATCAACTCGCCCCAGTGCGTCGAAGCGCTGCAGACGATGGTGAATTTCGTCCAGACCGACAAGGTCATGCCCAGCGACGCCGACATGGGCGGCGTCTCGGACGGCGATCTGTTCAAGTCGGGCAAGCTCGGCATGATCGTCACCGGCATCTGGATGTTCTCGGCCTTCCAGGATGCGGGCTTCGAGTGGGACATCGTCGTCGAGCCCGGGCTCAAGAACCAGGCCACGCACTTCTTCGCCAACGGCGTGTCGGTGTTCGCGGCCACGCAGCATCCGCAGGAAGCCTGGGAGTGGGCCAAGTTCTTCACGAGCAGCCCCGAGGCCGCGACGATCCGCGTCGAGGCCGGTTGGGAACTGCCCGCGGTCAGCGACACGGCGGTCTTCGACTCGTACCTGCAGCAGACGCCGCCCGCCAATCGCCAGGCCGTGCTCGACTCGCTCAACTTCGCGATCGTGCCGCCCGTGATCGAGCGGCAGAGCGAGATGCAGGACGCCGTCAACAAGCTCCTCGATCAGGTCAAGCTCGGTCAACTGACGCCGCAAGAGGCGCTCGACCAGGCCAAGCTCGAGATCGAAGCACTGCTCAAGTAAGTCACGCTTATCGTTCGATCGACCCGGGGCGCGCAACGCCCCGGGTCGATCTTTTTGCCATCATCCGACATGAGCACTCCTGAGCCCATCACCCTCATCCACATCCCGTTTGGCGACGAGCATCCCTATCGCGCGACGCCGTTCGAGCGCACCCCGCGCGAGCCGATCGCGGGTCAGCCGATTCAACTCGGCCTGGGCACCCGCCCGGCCGGCGCCGTACAGGCCGTGCAAGTTCGGTGGCGTGTGGACGACGGACCTGAGCAGGTCGTGCCGGCTACCGCGCAAGAGGATGTGGAGGGGGCGACACGCTGGCTGGCGTCACTGCCGGCCGGCGCCGCCGGCGATCGCGTGTCCTATCGCTTCGAGACGTTGCCGGACGGTTCAACGTCATCGGAAGAGGCGTTCACCGTCGCGGGCTGGGAGCGCGCCGGCCGGGTGGCCGACTGGCGGGCGAGTGGCACGGCTGTCACGGTGCGCCTTGAGGCAGGGCCGACGGTGACCGTGTCGGCGGACGCCGAGGGCGTGTTATCGATCTCCGCCGGCTTCGGCGCTCAGTCGGGCCCGAGCGGCGGGCTGCTGCCTCTGACCGTCGCGGAGACGGCCGGTCGGCTGGCGATCGCCGTCGGCGACTGGCGTTGCGCGATCCAGCTTGATCCATACCGCCTCGACGTGCGCACGGCAACTGGCGCCACGCTCTGGGCGGACCCGCGCGAGGGCGGGCTGACCTGGTTGACCGACGGCGAGCGCGTGCGTCGCGTGGCGCTCACGAGGCTGACGCCGCCCGATGAGGCGTTCTACGGCTTTGGCGAGCGCTTCAACGCCCTCGACCAGCGCGGCGAGGCCATCGACTCGATCGTGTACGAGGAATACAAGAACCAGGGCCGACGCACCTATCTCCCCGTGCCGTTCTTCGTCTCATCCCTCGGCTATGGCGCCCACCTGGTGACATCCCGTCGCGCGTATTTCGATCTGGCGGCCGACGCCCCCGACCGGGCGACCGTGGCCGTCGAAGACGACACGCTGAGGCTCGAACTGACCGCCGGTTCGCCGAAGGAGGTTGTCCCCGCCTTTGTCAAACGGGTTGGCAAGGCCGTGCTCCCACCCAAGTGGGCCTTTGGCCTGTGGATGTCTTCGAACGAGTGGAACAGCCAGGCCGCGGTGGCCGAGCAGGTCGCGCTGACCGAGTACCACGGCATCCCGGCCAGCGTGCTTGTGATCGAGGCCTGGAGCGACGAGTCGACGTTCTACATCTTCAACGACGCCCGCTACACGCCACGACCCGGCGCAGAGGGCTTTCACCTGCAAGACTTCGTCTTCCCGCCTGACGGCCTGTGGCCCGACCCCAAAGGCATGGTCGACGATCTGCACCGGCGCGGAATCCGGCTTGTGCTCTGGCAGATCCCGGTCCTCAAGCAACTCGACGCGCCGCATGCCCAGCAGGACGCCGATCGGCAACACGCGACCGAAGCCGCTCTGGTCGTCCGCGAGGCTGACGGCGAGCAACCGTATCGCGTGCGCCCGTTCTGGTTTCATGATGCCTATGTGCCGGACTTCACGTCGCCGGCGGCGCGTGCGTGGTGGCAGGCCAAGCGCCGCTATCTCGTCGACGAGCTCGGCGTCGACGGCTTCAAGACCGATGGCGGCGAGCACCTGTGGGGCAACGGCCTGCGCTACTCCGACGGTCGCACTGGGGCTGAGGCGAACAACCTCTTCCCGAATCTGTATGCCGGCGTATACAGCGAGCTGGGCGGGGCAGGGCGCCTGAACTTCAGCCGCGCGGGCTACACCGGTGCCCAGACCGTCTCGACGCACTGGGCCGGCGACGAGAACTCGACCTTCGAGGCCTTCCGGCACTCGATCACGGCCGGCCTGACGGCCGGGCTCTCGGGCGTGTCGTTCTGGGGCTGGGACATCGGCGGCTTCAGCGGGCCGATCCCGTCGGCCGAGTTGTATCTCCGCGCGACGGCGATGGCGACGTTCTGCCCGATCATGCAGTACCACTCCGAGTTCAACCAGCACCGAGAGCCCCGGGTCGATCGAACGCCGTGGAACATCCAGGAGCGAACAGGCGACCCGGATGTCCTCCCGATCTTCCGGTTCTACGCGAACCTGCGTTTGAACCTGTTTCCGTACATCTGGAGCGAGGCGATCAAGTCGAGCCGCAGCGGTCTGCCGATGATGCGCGCGCTGCCGCTCGAGTTCCCGAGCGACGAGCAGGCGCGCGCGTACCCGTTCCAATACCTGTTTGGCGAAGCGCTGTTGATCGCGCCCGTGGCCTGGGAGGGACGAACCGAGCAGGCCGTCTATCTGCCCGAGGGGCTTTGGTACGACTTCTGGACGGGCGAACGCTTCGAAGGCCGGCAGGTCGTCACGGTGGCAACCCCCAAACACCGAATACCTGTGTTCGCGCGCGGCGGGACGGTCATCGGCCTGCACCTGGGCTCGGAGGACGTGCTGGGCCAGCCGGTCGCGACTGATCTCGACACGCTGGCGGCCACGACCTTCCGGACGTTTGCCGGTCATGAACCTGCGACGTTCCTGTGGTACGACGATCCGCAGGGTGAACCGCGTCGGTTCGACGTCGTGCCCTGACTGGGCCGGGCGGCGGCCGGGTTGCGTTGGCTTCGCCAGTTAACGCAACCCGCGCCGCCCTTTGCTGGGCATACAGGCCCGCGTTGATGCGGTTGGCAAAGTCATACGAATCGGATCTGGTATTCATCGACCCGGTGATCAACCAATCGTCGGGCTGCGAGCTGTCCAGGCTCCGGTCAGGTCCGGGACGATGAACTCGGCCAATTTGCCGGCGGCATCACGTGTTGTCAGCGTCATTGGTCGGCATTAGCTCACCGACTTAGCGCGCGTGAGGCTCCCTGTCAGGTATCCCCTGTCTTGGTAAATTCCCCCGAAATTCCGCTCGCCAGGCTGCCAAATCTGCGCAAGGTGTCTAGAATAACCTGATCGACGGGATCGCGGCCTCATCGGCTGTGGGATGCGCCGAACTTGACCACGACCCTGATCGCGGGTAGGCAGGATGCCATGCGCGTGCTCGACAATGTGAATCGCCTGTCGCCGGCCGGGACGCTGGTGCTCGGCAGCGTCTTGATCGCCCTGATCGGGGCCACCGACTACCACACAGGGTATGAATACGCCTTCTCGCTGTTCTATCTGGTACCCATCACGCTGATCACATGGCGCTTGGGGGCCGTGTGGGGTCACGGCAGCGCCGCTCTCAGTGCGCTGGTCTGGCTGGCGGCCGACATCGGGTCGGGGCACCCGCACTCGACGCTGGTCGTGCCGATCTGGAACACGGCGATCCGGTTCTTCGTGTTTGCGCTGGTCGTCGCCCTGCTTAACGCGCTGCGCGCGGCCTTGAGCCGTGAGACGGCTCTGGCTCGGTTCGATGCCCTGACCGGCGCCGTCAACGCACACCACTTCTACGAGCTTGCCCAAAGCGAAATCGAACGCGCCCGGCGATATCGTCGGCCGTTTGCGCTGGCCTACATCGACCTGGACAATTTCAAGGCGGTCAACGACGCCCATGGCCACGCCGCCGGCGATCGCGTATTGCGCGACGTCGTCAACCTCATACGCGGCCAGATCCGGCGCAGCGATGTGGTTGCGCGTTTGGGCGGCGACGAATTCGTCGTGCTCCTCCCTGAGACAGGCGCCGGGGCCGCCGAACAAACGCTCTCGAAGATCCGCGCCAACCTCTTGCACGAGATGCGCGAGCGACAACTTCCGGTCACGTTCAGCATCGGGATCCTCACCTGCACCGAGCCGCCCTCCTCGACCGATGCCCTGGTGCAGCAGGCCGATGCGCTGATGTACACCGTCAAGGCCGGCACCAAAGATGCGATCCGCAGCGCGTTGTATGCCGGCTGAGGGCAACGTGCGTCAGGCCAGGCCCGAGCTGAGCGTGAGGCGCGCTACACTTCCGTCATGCTCGAACCGCCGGACCTTGACACGACAGCCCTGGCCGAAGAGTTGGCGCGCTCCTATGCGCTATCGGTCGCCGCGCTCGATTTTCTTGCGCTGGGAGCCGATCCCAATACGGCTGTTTTTCGCGCCATCGATTTCGACCGCCGCGCGTACTTCGTGAAGCTGCGCGGAAGCTTCGACCCCGTGTCGGTCACGCTCCCCGACCTGTTGCGCAAGCGCGGCAGCGTCAATGTCATCGCGCCCCTGAAGACCCACACCGGCGCGCTCGCCTGCGACTTCGATCGCTTCACCCTGATCCTGTATCCGTACGTCGATGGCCGGGATGCCTGGGAGACCGGGCTGACCGAAACGCAGTGGCACGCGTTGGGCCGCGCGCTCAAGAGCCTCCACACCCTGACGCCGCCACCCGATCTCGCCGCGCGCATCCGGCGCGAGACCTATGCCCCGCTCTGGCGCGACAGGACCCGCGCCTTCCTCGGCCGCGTCGAACACGAGACCTGGGCCGAGCGTGTCGCGGTTCAGGCCGCCGAGCTGCTGCGTGACCGGCGCGACGTGATCCAGAACCTTGTCGATCGCGCCGAGCGTCTGGCAACCACACTTCAGGAGCAGCCCCGCGAGGCCGTGGTCTGCCATTCCGATATCCATGCCGGGAACGTACTGTTGGATGCGGAGGGCGTGCTCCATGTCGTCGACTGGGATGATCCGATCCTGGCGCCCAAGGAGCGCGACCTGATGTTCATCGGCGGCGGTCTGTTTGGCGGGCGGCGTGCGCCGGCCGAGGAAGAGGCGCTGTTCTATGCCGGGTACGGTGACACGCTGGTCGACGCCGTCGCGCTGGCGTACTACCGCTATGAGCGGATCATCGTCGACATCGCCGTCTACTGCGAGAGCCTGCTCGACACCGACGCCGGCGGTGTCGACCGCGCGCAATCGCTGCACTACCTCGAGTCGAACTTCGAGCCCGGCCAGACGATCGACCTGGCGTATCGCGCCGATCGCAGCGGATTCTTCTCCGCCGGCGTCTCGGGTGACGTGTGATCGACCAGCCAAATCCGAGCACGTCGCTCGATCTATGCGCCCGTTGCACGCGTGCCGAATACGCGGGCGATCTGGCCGCTGCCCTCGACGATGCCCGTCGCGCCTGGGACGTCGCCGCTGATGCCCTGGATCGGTGCGCCTCGGCGCACTACATCGGCCGCTACCTGCCTGACCCGACCGAACGACTGCGCTGGCACAGGATCGCGCTCAACGAGGCGGAGGCGGCCGCGCCGGAGTTGGTCGCGACCTGGCTGCCATCGCTCTACGTGAACCTCGGTCGCGCGCACGAAGCGCTCGGCGAAATGACTGAGGCGCAGTCCTTCTACGCGCGGGCAACGGCTCTCGGGTTGGCGCACGCCGCCGACGGCCCGGATGACTTGCACACGACCCACGGGTCGGCCTGAGCAGGCAGCAACAGGCCATGGTATCTTGTGTGGCCCTGGATCCCTGGCGAGGCGCATTAAGCCTGACGGGGTCGTTATCGGCAACTGAGCGAACCAGGAGGCACGATGACGCGGCGTGTGAATGTGTCGACAGTCGCTGAGCTTCGGTTTCCGGATCGCTGTGTGGCGTGCGGCCGACCGGCCGAGACGCATTCGCGCCTGATCGTCGGCCCGGCCCCGCAATCTGGCGGAGAGGCGCCGGTGATGCAGGTGCCGCACTGCCGACGCTGCGCGCGCGGCACGCAGGTCATCTTCTTGGCCGGGTTACTGCCGTTCGGGGCCGGCTTCGTGCTGGTGGGTGGGGCGGCCTTCGTGGTCGCCGCCTTCGGCGCCAGCTGGCTCGGGCTCGACGAGATCGGCCAGCCCAACAACGCCAACTCGTTGATCATCGGTGCTGCGGCGGGGCTGATCGCCGGGATCCTCGGCGCGTTCGTGTTCGAGTTGATCGCGCGCGTGGCCCTGCTGCTTGTGTTCGGCCGGGCGCTATGGCACGCGCCGCCCCTCACGGCCCAGATGTTCGATGACAGCGATCACGTCGCCGGGCTCACGTATCACCCGGCGCGGGGCAAACGCCTGGCACGCCTCACGTTCTTCAACGACGCCGTCGCCGCCGAGTTCGTGGCGCTCAACCGTCTTCCAGACCTGCCGCGTTGACGGGATGGACGGCCTCAAGCGATCCGCCGCGGGTTGATCTGAGTCAGGTGCGGATCGTTCGAGTCGGGCCGAGCCCTTCGATCACGGTCACCGCCCGGCTCAGGCCATCGTCGACGCTGATCCGGGCGCCGAGCGCGGCTGCCCGCTCGTGCAGCGCCGGCGTGCGCAGCTCGCGCAGACCGGCCGCGAGGC
>DKKP01000306.1 GCA_002455335.1 Anaerolineales bacterium UBA6663
GATCCGCATCCGCTCGCGCAGCGCGCTCAAGGCGTCCTCGTCGAGGCCGTCCCACTCACCTACGACTGCCGCGGGTGGGTCGAGCGGAAGCTCTTGATAGAGCCCGGCCACGTCCAGGATGCGCGGCGCGCCCGACAGCTGCCAGCCGGGCCCCGATGCCGCGTGCCGGGCGACGATATAGCGCCCACGCCCCGCCGGCACGAGCACCACGGCCGAACGCGCGCCCGGGGGAACGCCGAACAGACTGATCTCGAACGCCGTCAACCCGACCAACGGTCGGCCAAGCGCGAGGGCCAGGCCCTTGGCATAGGCCAGGCCGATCCGCACGCCGGTATACGAGCCGGGGCCAAGACAGACCGCGAGCGCATCGAGCTCGGGTGGGTTGACCCGGGCCTGAGCGAGCAGCACCGCCACCTGCGGCGCGAGCTCGACCGTGTGGACGTTTTCGGTACGCCAGGTGTGCTCGGCCACGAGGCGATCGCCGCGGTGCAGGGCCAGCGAGATGACGCGGGTGGCTGTATCGATGGCCAGGATCATGCCGTCAGCCCCTGGGCCAGCGCGCTGGCACGCGCACCGCGCGGCTCGAACGTCAACAGGCGCGACTCGGCCTCGGTGGCTTGAAGCCGGATCGTCAGGCGCTCGGCCGGCAGGGCCTCGAGGATGTGCTCGGGCCACTCAATGACAAGCGCCCCGCCCGGTCGGGCCTGCGCGGCGTCGATCAGGTCGTCGAGGCCCAGCGCCAGCGCTTGGGCTCCGGTCGCCAGGCGGTAGCAATCCAAATGCCACAGCCGCGCTCCATCGGCGCGCGCGTATTCATTGACGAGGACAAACGTCGGGCTCGAAACGGGGTCAAGGGCACCCCAACCGGCCGCGATACCCTGGGTGAGCGTGGTCTTGCCCGAACCGAGCTCGCCGCTCAGGCAGAGCACGTCGCCGGCGGCCAGGCGCTCGCCCAGACGGATGCCGAACTCGCGCGTTTCAAGGGCGGAATGGGTGAGGAATCGCATACAAACAAAAACGAGGCGGCCCGGGGAGCCGCCTCGCGCGTCTCAAACCGGGATTATAGCAGGCGTTGTGTTATCATCCGTTTCGTCCCATGCGCATCCTGGTCATCTCTGACATACACGCCAACGCCGCCGCCCTTGAGGCCGTCCTCAGCCAGGCCGACCCGCATGACGCCGTCTGGTGCCTCGGCGACCTGGTCGGCTATGGGCCCGACCCCAACGAGTGCGTGGCGCGGGTTCGCGAACTGCCCAACCTGACCTGTCTGGCGGGCAACCACGACAAGGCCGTCCTCGGCGAGATCGACCCCGACACCTTCAACGACGACGCGCGCGCCGTCATCCTGTGGACGCGCAACGCCCTGAGCGCCGAGCATCTCGAGTATCTGCGCGAGCTGCCTGTCGAGCTGACGCATGGGGATTTCACCCTGGTGCATGGCTCGCCGCGGCAGCCGGTGTGGGAGTACATCCTCAACCGCACGATCGCGTGCGATAACTTCCCGTACATCGAGACGCCCTACTGCCTGATCGGGCACAGCCACATCGCCGGCGGCTTTGGCGAGGGCCTGCCCTGCTTTGATGTGGCGCCGGATTATGCCAACCCACTCAACCTGGGCGCCCAGCGCCTGATCCTCAACCCGGGCGGCGTCGGGCAACCCCGCGATCAGAACCCGCTCCCGGCCTTCGCCATCCTCGACACCGAAGCGCGCACCTGGCAGTATCGACGGGCCAGCTACGACCCGCGCGTCACCCAGCGCCGCATGCTCGACCTGAACTTCCCCGAGCGCCTCGTGCTCCGCCTGGCCTACGGCTGGTGATCCTGGCGCGCATCGACGGCACCATACGCGGAACCATTCCGGGCGGCCCGGCGTCATGGCAGCAGAGACGCACACTACGGAGGGTTCCACAATGTCCCGATCCAAGTTACTTTTCAGCGCAGCCCTGGCGACGGCCCTGTTCCTCAGCGCCTGCGCGGCTCCACAAAGCGTGGTGCAGCAACCGCTGGTCGAGGAAGACAAATCCTGGCCCGTTGAGCCCGAGATGCTGACGCTGAGCGACGCTGCCGCGCGCGAGTCATACGATGGCGCTGTCGCGAACACCGGCTCGGGCGTCGCGGGCGAGCTCTACAGCGAGCCGGCCGCAGCGCCAGCCCCGCAAGATTCGGTCGGCCGTCTGGTGATCAAGAACGCGACGCTCAATCTCGTCGTGCGCGACCCGCAGGCCTCGATCGAGTCGATCACGGCCCTGGCGGAGCGCCTCGACGGCTATGTCGTCAGCTCGCAGACCTACAAGCAGGGCTACGACGCCGAGGGCGAGGCCATGCTCTACGGCGCGATCAGCCTGCGCGTGCCGGCCGAACGATTGAACGAGGCGTTGGCCGAGCTGCGCGCCGGCGCGGTGCGCGTGGACAACGAATCGCTCAGCGGTGACGACGTCACCTCGCAGTACACGGATCTGCAGAGCCAGTTGCGCAACCTCGAGGCCGCCGAAGCCCAGCTGACCGAAATCATGGAAGAGGCCAAGCGCACCGAGGATGTGCTCAACGTCTACAATCAGTTGGTGGGCATCCGCGGCCAGATCGAGCAGATCAAGGGCCAACTGAAGTATTACGAGGAATCGGCGGCGCTGTCGCTGATCACGCTCACCCTGACCCCCGACCTCGCCAGCCAGCCGATCGAGCCCGCGGCCTGGGCGCCGCAGGGCGTGGCCAAGCAGGCGGTCGAGGCCCTGGTCAACACGCTCCAATCGCTGGGCACAGCCGCGATCTGGTTCGGCGTCTATACCCTGCCGCTGCTACTGCTCTTCGGCCTGCCAATCGTGGCGATCTTGTTCATCGTCCGCCGCTTCACCCGCCGCCCGCGTGTCGTGGCGCCAGCGCCGAAGCAGTGATGCGTAAAGCACGGAGCGTGAGGCGCTCGCCCCACGCTCCGCGCTCTACGCCCAACGCGTCACGCACTACCCGCGCTGCAACGCCGCCCGTACTTCAGCCGCCAGGGCCGTGAAGCCGGGCGCCTCCATCCAGCTCAGACCACGCGGGCGCGCACCGGGCACACGGAGCTCGCGCCGCAGCCGCGCCGGGCGCGGGCCGAGCACAAGCACCCGATCCGCCAACAACAACGCCTCAGGGATCGAATGGGTCACCATGATCACGGTGGTCGCCCGATCGGCCAGCACGCGCGCCAGATCGAGCCCGATCTGCTCGCGGGTCAGCGCATCGAGCCCGGCGAAGGGCTCGTCGAGCAGCAGGATCTCGGGTTCGCTCATCAGCGCCCGGGCCAGCGCCACCCGGCTCTGCATGCCGCCCGAGAGGTCGCGCGGGAGCGTGCGCTCGAAGCCGGTCAGGCCAAGCCGCTGCAGGAGCTCTGTCGCGCGCGCGATGGCCGCAGCGCGATCGAGGTTTTGCGCCTCGGGCCCGACCTCGAGCGGCAGCAGCACGTTATCGAGCGCGCTACGCCAGGGCATCAGGCTCGGCGATTGGAACATCATGCCCAACCGTGGACGTCCATCGCTATCGGGCATGACCGGCCCGGCCCCGGCGACTGCGGCGACGGGCTCGCGGCGCCAGACGACCTGCCCCTGCGTCGGCGTGATCAGGCCGGCCAGGATGCGCAGCAGCGTGCTCTTTCCCGAGCCGCTCGGCCCGACAAGCGCCAGGAACTCACCGGGCGCCGCGAACAGGCTGAGCGCCTCGAGCACGGGGAGCTGGCCGGCCGTTGTGTCGTAAGCGTGGGTGATGCGATCGGCGATCAACATGACGGCGCTCAGGGCTCCGGAAGATAGTCGTTTGTGTAGGCCAGGCTCAGATCGAGCGGCGCCGCCAACAGACCGGCCTCGAGCAACGTGGTCTGCATCGCCTCCCAGGCGGCCGGGTCGGAGTACCCGGGCCTATCGGTCTCCCACAACGCGATCGTGGCCGTCAGCACCTGCTGCTCGAGCGCGTCGTCGCTCAGCTCGGGGACAAGCTGTTTGGTCAGCGCGTACGCGCCGGCCGGGTCAGCCTCGACATCGGCCGTGGCGCGGGCCAGCGCGCGGATCAAGGCGCGCACCAACTCCGGCTCATCGCGCAGCGTGGCCTCGCTGGTGAGGATGCCGTTCGCCGCCAGCGCAACGTGGTCGCTAACCTCGATCACATCCAGGGCCTCGCCCTGAGCCGCCAGACGGATCGGCTCGTTGTTCGAGTACACGACGACCGCCTCGACCTGGCCGGCCGCCAGGGCTTCGACCTGGTTGAACCCGATCGGCCGGATGGTAACCTCGGCCTCGTCGACGCCGGCGGCCGCGAGCAGCGCCCGCAGGCCGATGAAGTTGGCGCCGTCGAGCGTCGGCACGCCGATGACCCGGCCCCGCAGATCCGCGGGCGTCACGATTCCGGCGCCCTGCGGCGAGACGACAGCCACAGGGAAGCGCGTAAACAACGTCATGACATAGCGCACCGGCAGGCCCTGCGCACGGGCCAGGAGCACCTGCTCGGCCGAGACCACGGCGAACGGGAGCTCGCCCGCGCCGACCAGCTGCACGCCGTTGGTCTCGTAGCTGTAGTCCGGCTGGATCTCGAGCCCTTCGGCCGCGAAGTAACCCTTCTCCATGGCAACGTAGAGGTTGGCGAACTGCACACTCGGGATGTAGCCCACCGGCAGCCTGATCACGCGCAGGCCGGGCGTCGGCGCAACGGCCGGCGGGCTGCACGCCGCCATGAGCAGGGCCAGCCCAATCAGGATCGATCGCATTGTCGTCATACCAATCCCCTCGAACTCAAAGCCCCTGGCGTCGCGCCCACCCGACTGTGCGCGCCTCGAGCCAGGCCACGGCCCCATACAGGCCAAGCGCCAGCACGATCAGGGCCAGGACGCCGGCGATCACGAGCGGCGTGTCATACGTGCCGCGCGCGAAGTTGATCAGATACCCAAGCCCGCGATCCGACCCGACGTACTCGCCCACCACGGCCCCGATCACGGCCAGAGTCGCCCCGATCTTGAGCCCGCCGATCAGCACCGGCAAAGCGGCCGGGATCTCGAGCTTGATCAAGGTCTGCCACGGCGTCGCGCGATACACATGCAGCAGATCGCGCAGCTCGGTCGGGATGCCGCGCAAACCGACAAGCGTGTTGATCAGCGCAGGGAAGAAGACGATCAGGGCGCAGATCAGGGCCTTGGCCAGGACGCCTGAGCCGAACCAGATGATGATCAACGGCGCCAGCGCCACCACAGGGATCGCCTGCGAGGCGACGATGTAAGGCGTCAGGGCGCGCTCGAGCCGCCGCGAGCGGGCGATGACGTAGCCGAGCCCAAAGGCGATGATCAGGCCGATCGCCAGGCCGAGCAGCAACTGGCTGAGCGTCGATGCGGCGTGGCGCCAGAGCGATCCGTCGGCAGCGATCGATACAAGGCGTTCGCCGACCGCCAGCGGGCCCGGGAGGATGAAGGCCGGCAGCCCGCTGAGTCTGGCGACAAGCGCCCAGGCCCCGAGAAAGAAAGCCAGCGATAGCGGCCCCCAGAGCCAGCGCAATCCGATCCGGCTCGGAGTGCCGACCCGCGTTACGGCGGGCAGCGTCTTTGACTGTGCCACAACAAAATGCCCCGTCTCCAAAAGGTCGACGGGGCAGGGTCAAGCTGTGTCAAGCGGTGTCCGCTTCACACAAAAACGCCCGTTGCCACACAGTGGGACAACGGGGCGCGCGCACGTACCGCCCAACGCCGAAGCGTCGAGCGGCCGTGACCTTCTTTCATCCCGACTATACGGTCGGCCCCGGAATGTCACCGGGTCATGCCGGCCGGCTTGCGCCAGACCGACTCGCGGGCTCGCCTGAGTTCAGGCACACCGCCGATCGGGAATTGGACTCGCTGCGTAATCGCAGCGGCCCTCACCCTGCCCCGAAGGTTCTGCTATAGAATCGGCGCACGGATCAAGCGCCGTTATTCTCTTGATTATAGCGCATCGGTCAACCGGCTGACACCGGCATCCGCCGTTGTCAGCTCTGGATTCATGCCGCGAATGTCGCGAAGGATGCGAATGAAGACACGCTTAGCCGGCGCCGGTATTCGGCCCAATTCGCAAAGTTCGCGGCGCGGGAATCGATTTGGGCGAACGAGGTCGCATGCTCACTGACTTTCTGACGAAGATCAACGAACGCACTGCCGTGGTCGGCGTGGTGGGGCTCGGCTATGCCGGGCTGCCGCTGGCTGTCGGGTTCGCCGAGGCCGGCCTCCGCGTGCTCGGCGTCGACGTCGACGCGGCGCGTGTCGCGCAACTGATGGCCGGGGCGAGCTACGTCGAGGACGTGCCG
>DKKP01000390.1 GCA_002455335.1 Anaerolineales bacterium UBA6663
GCCCAGGTTGAGGAGCTGCAGCAGCGGGTTGGCTCGCCAGGCGACAGCGGCCGCGAAGAACAGCAGCGGCACGACCAGCCAGGCGCTGCGCCAGCTCGGCCGGACGCGCTCGAGCAGGGCGAGCCCAACGAGAGCGACGACGCCCAGCGTCGCCAGGATCGCGACGTTGAGACCGAGCGAGCGCCCGACCAGGGCATAGGCGGCCAGCAAGCCCAGGCCGGCCGCGGCGGCCACGAGTCGCAGTGCGTTCAGGGTGAAGGGCTGTGGCGCTATGGCGGGNNAGTTGGGTCGTTGCCGCGGGCAGCGACGCTTCGGGCAAGGGGCTGGCGTTTGAGGTCATGGGTGCTCCGGGCGTGGTGATGGCTCAGTGTGCCCAATCGCACCGGCCCAGACAAGCACCCGATTCGGCGTCGGCGAGCACCCAGGTGCTTGATCCTGTTGGCCAAGCCATGTGCGTCAGTCGAGCAATCCGCGGCCAGCATCCGCTGCTGAGAACGCGGGATACAGGGGCCCGGGGTGCCCGACGACGGGCGTCCACTACAATACCGACCGGAGGAGCCACCATGCCAGCTCGACGTTCAGATGCCCTGGATCGGTTTGTCAACGCTTTGACCCCATCGGAGCGCCGCCTGTGGCGCGGGCTGACCACGCCGATCAAGATCCAGAACTTCCTCGACACCATCCCGTATACCGGCGAGGAGCGCTATCGCTGCCCGTTGACGTTTCTGCGGGATCGGACCGGGCATTGCTTCGACGGCGCCTTGTTCGCGGCGGCGGCGCTACGCGCGATCGGCCATCCGCCGTTGTGGGTCGACCTGATCCCGGGCGACGACGACGACCATATCCTCGCGGTCTTCAAACGCAACGGCGGATGGGGCGCCGTGGCCAAATCGAACTTCAGCGGGCTTCGTTACCGAGAGCCGGTCTATCGCAGCCTGCGCGAACTGGCGATGAGCTACTTTGAGGATTACTTCAATCTGGCGTACAAACGCGCGCTGCGCGGCTACACTCGCCCATTGAACCTCGCGCGGTTTGACAGGATCGACTGGCTGACCTCGGATGCCGGGCTCGACGACATCGGGGTGGCGCTGGGCGAGATCCCATCGTACAGGTTGTTGACCCCGGCCCAGGTGCGCGCGCTCAACCCCGTCGATGAACGCACCTTCAACGCGGCCGCGTTGGGGGCCGACTTGAGCGAGTCGTACATGCCCACGACGTAAACGCGCCCGCCGCGCGGGACTTGCTGCAGCGGATCGGGCTTCATGGCGTCGTCGAGGAAGGAGCGTGCGCCGCCTGGAGCAATGCCGACCAGGCGCGCGCGACATCGGCGCCCGTGGTGCGCCAGTTCGAGAAAGCGGCCCGGATGGCCGGGCGTCCGGCGTAGACGGTGGGCGTCAGGAAGACCTCGCCGCCCTCGCGCAACCGGGTGAGCAGGTCAGCGACACGTTCAGTTGAAGCCTCGCCTGCCAGGGTGAAACACACCACGTTGAGCCTCACGGGCGCGAGCAGCTCGAAGACCGAGGATCCTTCAATCCGCGAACCAAGCTCGCGCGCCAGCGCGCAGCAGCGCTCGACGATGTCGCGATACCCTGCCGCGCCATACGCCTTCAGCGTGAACCACGCAGGCAGGGCGCGCCAACGGCGCGAGTTCTCGGGCGTCAGGTGGAGGGCGTCGGGGTCATCGCCCAGGGCGCCGAGATAAGCGGCGCTGTTCTGAAAGACCTGGGCCTGCAGCGCGCGGTGGCGCGTGAACTGCATGGCGCTGTCATAGGGGACGTTGAGCCACTTGTGCGCGTCGACACAGACCGAATCGGCGGCGTCGAGGCCGGCGACGAGGCTCGCATGCGCGGATGAACAGGCCGCGAAAGCGCCGAAGGCCGCGTCGGCGTGGAGCCAGAACGCGTAGCGCTCACGGAGCGCGCTGATCGCCTGCAGATCGTCGAAATCCCCGGTGTTGACTGTGCCGGCGTTGGCGACCACGATCGCGGGCCGGCCGGCAAGCGCGGCGAGACGCTGCTCAAGCGCCGCGACGTCGACGCACTCGCGCCCGGGAAGGGCGGGCACGGATTGCAGAGCGCCGCGGCCGAGGCCGATGATGCTCAAGGCCTTTGAGATCGAGGCATGCGCCGTGCCGCTCAGCACGGGTGTCGGCGGCAGAGCGCCCACACCCTGTATGGCCACGTCGACGCCGAGCTGTGCGCCGACCCATTGGCGGGCGATCGCCAGGCCCACGACGTTGCTAAGCGTCGCCCCGGAGACGAAGAGGCCCAAATGCGCCTCCGACAGGCCAAGCAACTGGCGCAACATGGCGATCGCCTCGTGCTCGATGGCGACCGTTGCGGGCTCGGTCTTGCCCGCGGCGTTCTGGTCGTAGGCGCTGGCGAGCCAATCGCCGATCAGCGCTGCGGGCGTGCTCCCGCCGGTGACGAAGCCCCAATAGCGCGGCCCGGCGCTGCCGGTCAGGCTGCTGGCGAAACGTTCCTGGAACTCGGACAACGCGCTGCGAGCTCCGGCGCCCTTGGCCGGCAGGTCATGGGCCATACGCGGCGGCGTGGCGCGGCCCGCTGGGTGCGTGTCCAGCGATGACAGATGAGAGATCGCGGCTGCGCGGGTTGCGGCAAGCAGCGTGTCAAGTTGGGCGAAATCGGCGGCGAGCGCAGGGTGCATCGATTCTAACCTTCGACCTGTCAGGTCCATTCAGATTCACCGCAAATCACGACGTTTCAAAAAACGCCTTTGTCGAATTCGTGCGCTAATTCTAACCAATCGCGCATCACCCGACGCCGTCACAAGCGTTCGTGAAGCCGTCGACGCCGGACACCGCCCCACATCGCCCACGCCGCTCACGGCCCAGCACAGTGGCTCAGGCGCGTGTTTTCGAACGCCTGGCATCGGCCGATGAGGTTTTGCGCAATTGTTCAATCTGTCCGCGGATCGCGCTCGCAAGCCCTGATCGCGTTATAATCCACGTCCGTCCCAGAGGCGCGTCAACCGCATTTGCATTTCAAGCCGACTGACTAGAATCAATCGCGATCCGGCAGCGCGCCCACGCGCCGCCCGCGTCAATCGAGCCCGGTATGTCTTTCGTACACCTGCACTGTCATTCCCAATACTCGCTCCTCGACGGCTTCAGCAACATCAAGAAGCTTGTCAAGCGCGCCAAGGAGATGGAGATGCCGGCGGTCGCGCTGACCGACCACGGCACCATGCACGGCACGATCGAATTCTTCCACGCCGCGGTCGACGCCGGCGTCAAACCCATCATCGGGCTCGAGGCCTATCTCGCGCCGCGGCGGATGCAGGACCGGGACTCCAAGGTCGACCTCAAGCCCTTCCACCTGTTGTTGTTGGCAGAAAACCAGACCGGGTACAAGAACCTGCTCAAGATCGCCAGCGCCGCGCAGCTTGAGGGCTTCTACGGCAAGCCGCGCGTCGACCGCGACTACCTGGCGGCTCACAACGAGGGCCTGATCGCCACAAGCGGCTGTATGGCCGCCGACGTGCCGCGCGCTCTGGCCGAGGGCAACCACGATGAGGCCCGCCGCCGGCTCGATTACTACTACGAGGTCTTCGGCCCCGAGCGGTTCTTTATTGAACTGCAGGCCCATGACATCCCCGAGCTGACCGCCCTCAACCGGCAGTTGCTCGACCTCGGCCCGCGCTATCAGGCCAACTACGTCGCGACAAACGACGTGCACTACGTCGACGCCAGCGATGCCCGGCTTCAGGACGTGCTGCTCGCGATCCAGACCGGCTGCACGCTGGCCGACCCGAAGCGCATGCGCATGTCCGATGCGTCGTATTACTTGCGCTCGCCGGCCGAGATGCGACGGCTGTTCGGCGACGTGCCGGGCGCGATCGACAATACGCTGCTGATCGCCGAGCGCACCGCCCTCGACCTCAAGACCAAGGGCTACAACCTGCCCAAGTTCCCAGTCCCCTCCGGCCACACGGCCGAGAGCTATCTGCGCGAGCTGTGCGAGGCAGGTCTGCGGATGCGCTACGGCGCGCGCGCCGACGATACCGTGGTGCGCCAGCGCCTGGATTACGAGTTGAGCGTGATCGAGAAGATGGGCTTCTCGGCCTACTTCTTGATCGTGTGGGATCTGTGCCAGTACGCGGCGCGCGAGGGCATCTGGTACAACGCGCGCGGCTCGGCGGCCGGCTCGATGGTGGCCTATGTGCTCGAGATCACGCTGGTCGAGCCGCTCAGCCACGGCCTGATCTTCGAGCGTTTCCTCAACCCGGGCCGTATCTCGATGCCCGACATCGACCTGGATTTCCAGGACGACTTGCGCAGCCGCATGCTCGATTACTGCGTGCGCAAATACGGCGACGACAAGGTCGCGCAGATCATCACATACGGCACGCTCGGCGCGCGCGCCGCGATCCGCGACGTCGGCCGGGTAATGGACATCCCGCTGCCCGAGGTCGACAGGATCGCCAAGACCGTGCCGAACATCCCGGGTAAGCCGGTTACTATCGCGCAGGCGCTCGAGGAGGTCGTCGAGTTCAAGCAGGCCTACGACGCCGCCCGCGGCGAGCAGGCCTATCTGCGCGAACTGATCGACACCGCCAAGGAGATGGAAGGCGTTGTGCGCAACGTCGGCACGCACGCCGCCGGCGTGGTGATCGGCGACAAGCCGCTGATCGAGTACCTGCCGCTGCATCGCCCGACCGGCAACGTCGAAGAAACGCCGATCAAGTCGGTGACGCAGTTCGAGATGGGCGTGCTCGAGAAACTCGGCATGCTCAAGGTCGACTTCCTCGGGCTGGCGACGCTGACCGTCATGCAGCGGGCCTGCGCGCTGATCACCGAGCGGCATGGCAAGCGGTACACGCTCGACAACATCCCGACCGATCATCCCGCGACCTACGAGTTGATGGGCAAGGGCCAGACGGCGGGCGTCTTCCAGGTGGAAGGCACTGGCATGAAGCGCTACCTCATGCAGATGAAGCCCCAGAACCTGGACAACATCATCGCCATGATCTCGCTCTATCGGCCTGGGCCGCTGGAGTTCATCCCCAACTACATCAAACGCATGCACGGCGAGGAGCAGGTCGTCTACCAGCACCCCTCGCTCGAGCCGATCTTCAAAGAGACCTACGGCATCCCGGTCTATCAAGAACAGATCATGCGCGCGGCAGTCGACCTGGCCGGGTACTCGATGTCTGAGTCGGACGACCTGCGCAAAGCGATCGCCAAGAAGAACAAGGAACAGCTGCAGAAGCACTCGCAGAAGTTCATCGCAGGTGCCGTCGAGCGCGGCATGCCCAAAGATGCGGCTGAGAAGATCTTCGCCGACTGGGAGGAGTTCGCGCGCTACGGCTTCAACAAGAGCCACGCCGCCGACTACGGCGTGATCGCGGCGCAAACCGCGTACCTCAAGGCCGTATACCCGGCCGAGTACATGACCGCGCTGCTCTCGGTGTCGAAGAACGAGACCGAGAAGGTCGCGCAGTACATCGACGACTGCAAATCGCTGGGCATTCAGGTCCTCCCGCCAGACGTGAACAAGAGCGGGCTCGATTTCACGATCGAGGATTTTGAGGGCGGGGGAGAAAAGAGAGAAGAGGGAAGAGGGAAGAAAGCGAACGGCAACGGTCGCTCCTCACCCCTCCTCCCTCCCTCCTCCGCCATCCGTTTCGGTCTGGCGGCGATCAAGAACGTCGGCGAGGGCGCCGTCGAGACGATCATCGCGGCGCGCAAGGCCGGCGGGCCGTTCGGGTCTCTCGACGACCTGTGCCAGCGCGTCGATCTGCGCCAGGTCGGCAAACGCGCGCTCGAGTGCCTGATCAAGGTCGGCGCGCTCGACGGCCTGGGCGAACGCGGCCAGCTGGCCGAGGGGCTCGATCAGATCGTCAACGCCAGCGTCGCGCATTTCAAAGCAGCCGAATCGGGCCAGATGATGCTCTTTGGCGGCGCGGCCTCGGCCGAGACAGCGGCTTTCGCACACGTCCAGCTGCCCAAAGCCAAGACGACGATCACGAAGCGCGAAATGCTCACCTGGGAGAAGGAGTTGATCGGCCTGTACGTCAGCGATCATCCGCTCCAGACCGTGATCGAGCAGATCGGCCAGATCATCACTCACAACAGCATCCAACTCGGTGAGTCGGATCATGGCAAGCCGGTCGTCATGGTCGGCGTGATCTCGACGATGCGCGCTCACACGACCAAAAAGGGCGACCCGATGGGCTTCGTCGGCGCCGAGGATCTGACTGGCCAGATCGAGCTCGTGCTCTTCCCCAAGGTCTGGCGCGAAGTGAGCGCCTGGCTGGCGATCGAGCAGATCGTGGTGATCTACGGCAAGGCCGATACTCAGGGCGGCGGAAACCCCAAGATCCTGGTCGATAACCTGAGGCAGGATTTCAAGATCGCGGCCGGTCGGCCCGCAAACGGCCCCAGCCCGGCGCAAGGGGTCATGTGGGCGCCTGATGCCGTCGCCGCCCGACCCTCTCGCGAGGAGGAGCCGTCGTTCGACTGGACGCCGCCGCCGCCCGACGACGACTGGATGACTGGCGGCGACGAGCCGCCGACGGTGAGCGAACCGGCGCCGTCCGCGCCCCTGGCAGAAGCGCCGGAAAGCCCGGCCGTGGCGAACGGCAACGGGCATCGAAACGGGAACGGCCATCGTGGTGTCGCCAGCCAGGGCAACGGGAGCACCCGCGCTTCGATTGCACGGGCGACAGTTGAACCGACCGACGCGCCTCGCGAACCGATCGAAGCGGCCGTCGAGCGACCTGCTCGACCGACAGTCGCACAGATCCCGACCCCCGACCATAACGGGCGCCGCGTCGTGATCACGTTGACGAACTCAGGTGATAAGGATCGCGACCTGCGCCTGCTGCGGCGCGTCCACGGCCTGTTGACCGCCTCGCCGGGGCCCGATCAATTCGAGTTCGAGATCCGCGAGGGCGCGCACCGCTACCAACTGCGCTTCCCGAACCACACCACAGGCCTGAGCACCGAATTGGCCGGGCAGATCGCCAGTCTGCTTGGGCCCGACAGCATCGACGTACAGCGCTGATCGGAAGCGAACCGCGAAGACGCAGAGAGCGCCGGGCATACATGCCCGGCGCTCTCTG
>DKKP01000379.1 GCA_002455335.1 Anaerolineales bacterium UBA6663
GTTCGCGTTCGAACCCGTCGATGCGCTCACCCGTTGAGCGAACTCTTTGCGGATTGGATGAGGGGCATGATCGCGGCGAAGAGGGTTTCGAACTCGTCAGCCTTGACCTTGACCACCTGCAGCGCCTCGGGCTCGATTGGGTAATTGCTTGTGTCGTGGCCGGCGCCGATCCCGTTCTTGACAAGCACTGCATCGGCGACGTGCAACACAGACGCGAGCTTGCTGGCCGCGCCGGCCTGTGAGGGGTGATGGTGATGGGCGATCGCGTCGACCATCTGATCGGGCAGGTTCCAGCGTTTGGCGACAGCGGCGCCGAGTGTGGCGTGGTCGATCCCAAGGTACTGGGTCTCGAGATCCACGGTCGGCGCTGTGCGTGCATTCATGTTCGGGATGGCTTCTTCTTGCAGCAGCGAGTCGAGCGCGAGCATGCCGATGTCGGCCAGCATGCCGGCCGCGTAGGCGGCCTCTCCGAGGCCGGGTCCGACGCGCTCGGCCAACAACCGCGAGCCGGCAGCCATGCCGATAGCATGGGTCCAGAGCTCGCCGCGGTTCAGGCCATAGCCCGGCAGCGGGCGGTTCATCAGGTACGAAACCGACGCGGAGAGCAACAGGCTCTTGACGTTTTGCTGGCCAAGGAAGTTGACGGCGTGCTTGACCGATGCGATGCGGTGGGCCGTTGCAAAGTAGGCCGAATTGGCCAGCCGCAGCACCATGCCCGTCATCGACTCATCGAGGGCCAGCACGCCCGCCAGACGGTCGGCGTCGTAACTTGGGTCGCTGACCAGCGCCAGGGCCTTTTGGACCGTGTGCCCCATCGGCGAGAGCTTGTCGATCTTTTGAATGAGGGGTTCGAGATTGATCGTCGTTTGCAGCATGCCGCGCCTGTCCCTTCGGGCTGACTTCGTAAGATGTTATCTGCCGCGAGGGGTGATCGGCCATAAGTGAGTGGTAAATACGTGGGTATCGGGCCTGATGCGCCGCAGCGGTTTAGCCATAATTGGTCAGCTAGCCGGCCTGCGGCCTTCAACCACGCGCGCAAGCACGTCTGCTTTGGTCGGCTGACCATCGCGTTATGGTGTTACGGAGGAAAGTGGGAGGCCTCAGGCGGCCGTGGGGCGCGTGGCGACCGAACGGATCACGTCGAGCAGCTGGTCGAGCGCCTGGTACTTCGAGACGAAACCGCGGGCGCCGGCCGCCTCGGCCCGGGCGCGGACGTGTTCGTCGTCGTGCATGCTCAGGATGACGACTGCGCTCTCGGGCGCGATCGCGCGCATGCGCTCGGTGGTAGCGATGCCATCCAGCTCGGGCATGTCGATGTCCATGAGAATGATATCGGGCTGAAGGGCCGGCGCGAGCTGCAGAGCCGCCTCGCCGCTATCAGCCTGGCCGACCACTGTGACGTCGGGCTCGATCCCGAGCCAGACACTGACGGCCTCACGCATGACGGCCTGATCATCGACAAGGAGCAACTTGATCATTGTGCGCTTCAGAAATACTCGGCGTTACTCGCCAGGAATAGACCTAGTTTATACTCAAGATGGTCCAGCGCCATCCCACCGATGGCCTAGTACCGCCGCTGTTCCGATCGGCCTGAGTAGGAAACCGGTCCTATGCTCAAAACCGTTTATGACCCCAAACAGCAACAACATGACACAACCGGCCTGGTCATCCAGGGTCAGGCCTTCCTAGAGGTGCCGCGCCGGGCCGAGATTCTGCAGACGGCGTTGGCGCAGAGTGGTTGGTGCAGCCAGATCGAGCCCAAAGATTATGGCACCGGCCCGTTGGCTGAAGTTCACAGCCCCGGCTACCTCGAATTCCTCGAGCAGATCGCGACGCTGGCCGCGCCGTATGGGCATATCCAGGGCGGCGGCCCGACCCTCGGCGACACGTTTGCGCCAGGCGTCGCCCGACATTTCTCGCCTCATCCGTGGGCCAAGATCGGGCGCCACACCTTCGACGTCTCGGTGCCCTTTTTGCCCGGCACCTGGGCCGCGGCCTATGCCAGCGCGCAGTGCGCCTTGAGCGCGGCCGAGCTAGTCCTCGATGGTGATCGGACAGCGTATGCGCTGTGCCGCCCGCCGGGCCACCACGCGCTCTCCGCGCAGGCCGGCGGCTACTGCTACCTCAACAACGCGGCGATCGCCGCACGCTATCTGCAGCGCCATCACGGCGGTATGCGGGTGGCGATCCTGGATATCGATTATCACCATGGCAACGGCACGCAAGAGATTTTCTACGCCGATCCCGGCGTGCTGTACGTCTCCTTGCATGCCGACCCCGACGAGGAGTATCCCTTCTACTGGGGCGGGGCCGATGAACGTGGGATCGGCGCCGGGCAGGGCGCGACGCTTAACCTGCCGCTGCCGGCTGGCACCGGCGATGCGCAGTATCTCGATGTGCTCGACGACGCCCTCGACGCGGTGCGCGAGTACGCGCCGATCTTCCTTGTGGTCTCGGTGGGGTTTGACGGTGGCCAGGGCGATCCCTCAGCCCTGACCAAAGGTTTCGCACTCACACAAGACGGCTTCGCCACGATCGGGCAGCGCATCCGCGCGCTCGATCGCCCGACCGTTTTGGTGCAGGAGGGCGGTTATCGTCTCGATACGCTGGCCGACAACGCTCTGTCGTTTTTGCGGGCGTTCGCCTGACTTGGTCTGAGACTTAACCAAACGGCCCGCCCAGCAAATCGCAGGCGGGCCGTTCGTTTGTTGTGCGATCGGTTGCTACTTCGCCAGCGCGCCGAACAGCGCACGCATTGTGTCGAGCGAGCCATTGCCGACGATGGCCAGCACCTCATCGGCCTCCTGAAAGACGAGGCCGCCGCGCGGCACATGAACCTGGCCATCGCGGATCACGGCCGCGATCACGGCTGTCGCAGGCAAGGGAAGGTCTTTGAGCGCGCGTCCGATCATGGGCGAGCCGGCCGGCAGTTTCTCCTCAACAAGCGAGTACTCGCCGCGCCGGAGCTTGAGGAGTGTCATCATGTCGCCGAGCGACATCTCTTCCTCGAGCAACTTGGCCATGACATCGGCCTGATTGACGCAGACATCGACGCCGAAGTCGGGCGTGAACAGCCAGGCGTTGCGCGGGTTGTTCACGCGCCCGATGATTCGGTTGACGCCGAACTGAAATCGGCCGAGCGCCGCGATCACCAAATTGTCGGCATCGTGCGCGGTCACGGCCGCCAGCACCTGAGCGCCGCCCAGCCCCGCGATCTCGAGCACGGCCGGATCCGTGGGATCGCCTTCGATGATCACTTCGGTCGGCAGTTCGCGATGCAGCGATGAAAGCCGGTCGCTCGAAGACTCGACGACATGGACGGTGTGACCCTCGGCGAGCAACAAGGTGGCCAGGTGCTGGCCGGTGCGGCCGCCGCCGGCGATAATGACATGCATGATGGTTTCCTCTAGTTGCCAGCCCGGCCGGGATTGACGATCCGCTCGCGCAGAGCGATCGTAGCTTTGTCGCGCGCCGAGATCAAGATGACGTCGTTGTCCTGGATGACCATGTCAGCTGCGGGAAGCACGCCCTGGCCATTGCGCTCGAGGGCCACCGGCAAGACATCCGGCGGCAGCATCTCGCCGACCTTGTGCCCGACCCAATGAGCTGGGACACAGATCTCATAGACCTGCACTTCACCGCTGCCGGCCGAGTGTACGCTGCGCATCCCCGGATGGAGCAGGATGTCTTCGATGCGTTGTGCGGCCCAGGAGGAGGAGGCGATCGTGCGGATCCCGAGCTTTTCGTAGATCGGCGTGCGCCGCGGGTTGTACACCCGCGCGACGACGTGCTCGAGCTTGAAGATCTCCTGCGCCATGCGTGCCACCACGATGTTGATGCTGTCGGACGCCGTGGTCGCGGCGAGCGCATGGGCCTCGCCGATGCCGGCGCGTTTGAGCGCGGTCTGATCCATGCCGTCGCCCTGAACCGTCCGGCCTGTGAACTCGGACCCCAGACGGTCAAACGAGTCTTGATTGGCGTCGAGCACAGTCACGCGGTGGCGCTTGGCGCACAGCGCGAGCGCGAGTTCGGCGCCGACCCGGCCACAGCCGACGATGATGATGTGCTGATCTGTTGATGAGGTCATCGATGAAATAGCCCTGCGTCTCTCGAGATGGCCAGGCCGGCCCGTCTCACGATCGAGGACTGTACTCCGCGCGGAAGGGTCTGTCAAGCGCAGTGCGCAAGCCTCCGTTGTCAGAGGGATCCCGACGAAAAGGCGGTCACGGCCGCTGTGCCTTCCTCGGCCAGGTGGCGCTCGACAACGGCGCGCTCGGGAGAGGATGCCGCGCCGCCGTAGCCCTGGGTGGAGAGCCCGCCACAAGCGTTTCCCCACCGCAGACAGTCGCTCAGGTCGCGGCCCTCGATCCAGGCTGTCAGGAAGCCGGCGTTGAAGACGTCGCCGGCCCCTGTGGTGTCGATCGGGGTGACTGGCAGCGCCGCGCCGTGTAGGCTCCTGTCGCGCGTCCAGAGCCATGCGCCGCCCGGGCCGTCCTTCACGACCACGCACGGCGTGTGTGACAAGAGGCGCGGGCCGGCAGCGGCCACCGTGGGCGCGCCTGTGAGACGCTCCGCCTCGACTGCATTGGGGAGAAAGAGGTCGACCCGCTGCAATGCCGCACACACGCCCGCATCGGCTAGCGTCGAGGGGTTGTCCTGACAATCCATCGACACCTGAGCGCCGCGGGCATGGGCGACGTCGAACAAGACGGCGGCGTGCGGGTCGGTGACCAGTCCGGCGAAGTGCAAATGCCGAAAGGCGACGCGCTCAAGGACGGAGCGGGTGAGGTCAAAGATACCGGGGTCGCGGTCGACGTAGGTCACAAAGGCGCGATCGTTTGGAAACGACAGCGAGACGGTGACCCGCTGAAAGGCATGATCCAGGCGGTGGACAAGCGTCGTGTCGATGCCCTCCCTTTCGACGGCCTCGAGCGTCAACCGGCTGAATACATCGGTGCCGAGCCGAGCGATCCAACCGACCTTGAGCCCGAGGCGATGCAGGGCAAAGACCGTGTTGAGCGCGCCGCCAACCGTGACTGTCAGCCCCTCGGTGTAGATCTCGGTCCCGAGCGTCGGCATGCGCGGCACGCCGCTGAAGACGACGTCGCAGAAGTAATCGCCTGGGACGAGGATGTCGTAGGCGGTCACCGGCGCCAGGCTCCGATCAGGGCCTCGTGGGCATCGAGAAAGGCGTCGACCAGTCTCTCGGCCAGTGGGAACGATCCCACAAGCGGATGCGCGGTGAGGGCCTCGATTGCGAGGCCACGATCGTGGGTCAGCGCCGCGGTGGCGGCCAGGCGCTCATACAGCTTGACGCTGCGCATCAGGGTCAACCGATCCGGCGGGATCGAACCGACCGGTTCGGGCCGCACACCCTGCGCGTCGACCCAGCAGCCGATCTCGATCACGTCGTCGTCGGCCATCCCTGGAATGGCGCCGCGATTCGGGACGTTCAGGCCCGTGTACATCGGCGCGTCGTTCTCGATGGCGGCCACGCAGTTCATGACCACGCCGGAATAGCCTTCGTCGTCCGGGTCGCCGGTCGGCGGCTGGGGTTCCTCGGGTTCCTCGAACCTGGGCCGCGCCTCGCCCTTGGGTCGCGCGTGGGCCATGTAGGTTGCGCCGCGCGCGTTCATGGCCTCATGGTAGGCCGCCAGGCCGGCTTCGGGGTCGCCGTGCAGGCCGCGTAGCTTCTCGAGCATGCCGCGCGTCAGGCGCAGCGTCTCCTCGCCGCGCGTCTCCGGCTTCTTGAGCAGCGCGGCGAGCGCCTCATCGCGGTGATAGAAGTAATGCAGATACTCGTTGAGGAAGGCGCGCTGCCAGTCGATGATGCCCGGCGCAAACATGCTCAGGTGCGTGCGGCTGATGAAGCGTTTGTCGCCAAGTAGAGCAGGGAAGACCTCTTCGCCGCCGGTGCCGTCGGCTTCGCAACCAACGCGCACGCTCGGCGACCACGACAGGTGATTGAGGCCGTAAACGGTGTGATGAACCTGACGCTCGGGGACACGCAGGAAGTGGCTGACGGCGTGCTGGGCGCCGTTCGCGCTGTCGCAGATGCCCAGGACGCGGTCGAAGCCCGAGTCGTGCAGGGCCTGCGCGACAAGGCCGGCCGGGTTTGTGAAGTTGTAGAGCCAGGCGCCTGGCACCGCGACCTCTTTGACAAGCCGGGCATACCCGACGATGGCTGGGATGCTGCGCAGGGCCATGGCGA
The DNA here is from genome assembly GCA_002455335.1 of Anaerolineales bacterium UBA6663. Taxonomy (GTDB): domain Bacteria; phylum Chloroflexota; class Anaerolineae; order Anaerolineales; family UBA6663; genus UBA6663. The sequence continues at coordinate 6,212 of DKKP01000379.1, forward strand.
AGCCGGCCGCGCCGGTCGTCTCCTGGCCGAGCACGCCCAGGTTGAAGCAGATCCGCTCGTCTGTGGCGCGGCCCTGTTCGTTGCCGGGCCGGATCGAGGTGACGACGTGTTTGGCGCCGGCGATGGCTTCTCGGGCATCCGTGCTGAAGTGCAGGCTGAAGGGCGCGTCTTTGGCCAGGTGCTGACACAGCCCGCCGATCAGGTCGAGCTTTTCGGCGTCGATGTCCATCAGCCAGAGTTCAGTGAGGCCCAATCGGGCCGCGCGTCGGATCAAGGCGGGGATGAGCTGCGGCGTGCGCACACTGCCGCCGCCGATGACGGTGAGTTTCATGAGGGTATTATCCGCCAAATGGCCGCCTCCGGCGGG
>DKKP01000015.1 GCA_002455335.1 Anaerolineales bacterium UBA6663
GCGCGCGCCCCAGAACGGCGCGAGGCCAACCAGCCCGGCGACCACGGCGAAGCTCACGCCGGCCACGACGACGATGGCGATCAACGCCGGTCCGGCCCCGCCCGCGAGCGCGGCCTCATAGATCAGCTCCTTCGAGATGAAGCCAAACAGCGGCGGCACGCCCGCCATCGACAACGCGGCGATGCCGGCGGCGGTGGCCGTGATCGGGAGCTGGCGCAAGAGCCCGCCGAGCCGCGTGATGTCGCGGGTGCCGGTCTCGTGATCGAGGATGCCGGCCACCAGGAAGAGCGCGCCCTTGTAGAGCGCGTGCGCGGCAAGCAACACCACGGCCGCCTCGAGCGCGAGTTTGGTGCCAAGGCCGATCAGGAGCGTGAGCATGCCCAACGCGCTGACCGTGCTGTACGCCAACAGGCGCTTGAGATCGGTCTGTGCGAGCGCGAGCACGGCGCCGAGCAGCATGGTCGTCGCGCCCACGCCGCCGACCGCGTAGATCCACAGCTCGGTGCCGCCAAGCGCCGGGCTCAGCCTCAGCAACAGGTACACACCGGCCTTGACCATCGTCGCCGANNTGCGCCGACTTGGTGAACGCGCCAAGCAGGATGAGCACGACAGCCGGGACATACAGCGCATGGGCGCGCAGCGCTTCGCCCTGGCTCAACAGCGCAGAAAGTTCAAACGTGCCTCCCGCCAGCCCGAGGAGCACAAGACCCGCGAGCAGGGCCAGCCCACCGCCCCCCGTGACCAGCAGCGCCTGAAGCGCCGCCTGGCGCGCCGACGCCCTGTCGTGGCCAAAGCCGATGAGCATGTACGAACTCAGGCTGGTCAGCTCCCAGAAGATGAAGAGCGCCAGCAGGTTATCGGCCGACGCGACGCCGAGCATCGCGGCCATGAAGACCAGCAGCCAGGCGTAGAAGCGACCGAGATCGCGATCGCCCTTGAGATAGCCTCCGCCGTACACAGCCACAAGGGCGCCGATGCCGCTGATCAGCAGCGCAAAGAGCAGACCCAGGCCGTCGAGGCGCAGGCTGAGCGACACGCCGAGCTCGGGCACCCAGGGGTAAGCTTCGACGATGGCGCGTCCGCCCGCCACAACCGGCCACTGCACAATCAACAGGAGGACGATTGCGGCCGGCAGCCCAGCCAGGACCCAACCGGCCCAGCGCCCCAGACGTGGTGTCAGGGCCGGTGCGAGGGATGCCAGGATGAATCCGGAGCCGATGGCCGCGAGCAACATGCGCAGACCTTTCTGTTATGGTACGCACCATCGTGGGTGCAACCCTGATGTCGATGCGCAGGACGAGCCCGCGGCTCGTGCGCATGCGGGCCGGGCCCATTCACGGGTGCGGCCATCAAGGAAGTCCGAAATCGGCGCGATCGCGCCGTTCAGGGTTCAACGTCTTGGCCGAACCCGCGCTAAAGTTACCATCAACCGACGCGATCGACCAATTCGCGAGCCTGACGTCGACCTGTCAGCCGACCGACAGGCCAGCCGCGCTTCCGATCCATCGACTGGGCGCTGAGTTCGCTCGGGCTCAATCGGCGACAGCCGCTTCGACGACGCCGCGCACCGGCTGTGATTGCCCGCGGACCACGAGNNCGCCCCCGCCTCTTCGACGATCCTGTGCGTGATATCGCCCACCAGCCGCGCCGGGCCGGTCAGGCTGTAATGGGAGCCGATGGCGACGAGGTCGTAGGCCGTGGCATGGGCCTCGGCCTGGATCTCGAGCAGCGGGTCGCCCTTCCGCAGAACGAAACGCACGGCGATCGCGCGCGCTTCGAGATCGGCCAACGCGCGCCGGATATTCCGGGCATACACAGTGTCGGTTTGCAGATAGGCCTCGGGCGAGGTCAGTTGATCGCGCACCGGCTCCGGCAGCGCCGGGTGCGGGCTCGCCACGTGCATGAGCGTCGCCTCAGCCCCGGCGGCGCTCGCGATCTGGCCGGCCAGGGCCACGGCCGCGTCGCCGGAGCTCAGGCCGCCGGCGCAGATGAGGATCTTGCGCAAGCTATCGCTACGCACGCGGGTCCCCGTGAACAGCACGGGCCCAACCAACCGCTGCAGCAGGTGTCGAACGCTTGGTCCGTTGAGAAATCGCCACCATGCCGGGCGCCCAAGCGGCCCAACGACGGTCAGGTCATCGGGTCTGGCCTCGGCCACGATCGATCGCACGGCATCGCCGACGTCGATCCGAACCGACTCCAGCAGACCGTTCTCGCGCAGCGGCCGACAGTTGTGTTCGATCTGCGCCTCGATGACGCCGCGTCGTCCCTCCCGCTCAAGGATCCCCAGGGCCAACGCGGGCAACTTGAGCGTCAGCGCCAACCGCGCCCCAACTCGGAGCGCCGTTTCACTGCCTGTCGAGCCGTTTGTGCAAAGTAGGAGGCGTAACATGGTGATCAGCGATAGAGCAAGACGCCCAGGATCCCGGCGCCAATGAGCACGATCACGGGTGAGACTTTGAACAACAGAGCGGCCAGGGCGGCGGCGCCGATCAGGGCCTCGCGCCAGGAGAGCGTCCGCCCTTCGCGAACCATCTCGATCGCCACCAGCACCATGACCACAGCCAGGGCCGGCGTGATCCCCTGAACAAATCCGTTGATCCAGGTCTCGCCCCGCAATCGCTGGAGAAGCGCGGCCACGCCGAGCATGATCACGGTCGGCGGCAAGATCGCGGCGGTCGTCGCCACAAGCGCCCCGGGCAGCCCGGCGGCGCTGTACCCGACAAAGACCGCCAGTTGCAGCGCGTCGGAGCCCGGCAGGAATCGCGAGAACGCCGCGGCCTCGACAAACTGATCCTCGGTGATCAGCTTCCCCACTGTCTCGCTATAAAGCACGCCCAACGATGCCGGGCCTGAAGGCGACAACAGGTTGATCTTGAGAAACGTCAGGAAGAGCTCCCACAAGTTCGACATCGCGCCATCCTGTCTTGTCCACAAAGGACCGTGCGAGCGACAACTGACTACGATGATTGTACCCAGAGTGGGGCTCGAGATGGCGCGCAAAGCGCGTGGGCCATACGACCGGGACGTAACCCCGGCCGCATGGCCCACGCGCATGTCACAGATGTCGCGCTACGCCTCAGATTAGTCGGCCGCGCCTCCCATCGGCGCCAGATCGCCGAGGATGTCGTTCGGGTACGCCTCGGCGCCATGCTCGTGGTGATCGAGGCCCTTGAGCTCCTCCTCGCGGCTGACGCGCAGACCCGTCGTGGCCTTGATTCCGGCGAAGAGCGCGTAGCCTGTGACCACGCACCAGGCCCCATAGGCCAGCACGCCCACGATCTGGGCGATCAGTTGGCCGGCGCTCCCCGTCGCGAACAGGCCGGTGTCGGTCGCGAACAGGCCGACCGCCAGCGTGCCCCACACGCCATTCATCAGGTGCACGGGCACGGCGCTGACCGGGTCGTCGATCTTGGCCCGCTCGAGCGCGATCGCGCCGAGCACCACGATCACGCCACCGACCGCGCCGATCACGATCGAAGCCGCCGGAGTCACCCACGCACACGGCGCGGTGATGGCGACCAGCCCGGCGAGCACGCCGTTGAGCGTCTGGCCGAGGTCAGGCTTCTTGGTGATGATCCAGGCCGTGATCATGGCCGCCATCGCCCCACCCGCGGCGGCGATGTTAGTGTTAGCCGCGACAAGCGAGATCGCGTCGGCGTTCGCGCCAGTGGCTGCCAGCTGGCTGCCCGGGTTGAAGCCGAACCAGCCCAACCAGAGGATGAAGACGCCCAGCACCGCCAGCGAGATCGAGTGGCCGGGGATGACCTTGGGCGTGCCGTCCTTGGCGAAGCGCCCGATGCGTGGGCCAAGCATCATGGCCCCGATCAGGGCCAGCCAGCCACCGACGCTGTGGACGAGCGTCGAGCCGGCGAAGTCGCGGAAGCTGGCGCCGTCGGTGAAGCCCAGGCTGCCCAGAGTCGAGAGCCAGCCACCGCCCCAGAGCCAGTGCCCGGCGATCGGATAGATGATGGCCGAGATCACGGCGCTGTAGATCAGGTACGACACGAACTGCGTGCGCTCGGCCATCGCCCCGGAGACGATCGTGGCCGCCGTGCCCGCGAAGACCAACTGGAAGAGCCAGAAAGCCATCACCGGCAGCCCGAAGACATCGGCGCCGCCGGTCGGGTCGAGCAGGAAGCCCGTGGTGCCGATGAAGCCGCCGGCTGTCGTGCCAAACATGAAGGCATAGCCGATCGCCCAAAAAGCGAGCGTGGCAAAGACGAAATCGATCAGGTTCTTGAAGAGGATGTTGACCGTGTTCTTGGCGCGGGTCAAACCGGCCTCGACGAACGCGAAGCCCGCCTGCATAAAGAACACGAGGAAGGCCGCGATCAACACCCAGCTTGTGTTGACACCGCGCAACGCTTCGGCCACCGGGTCAGGGTCTTCGGCCAGCGCCGGCGCCGCAAACACGGCCAGCGCCACAGCCGCCAGCGCGGGCACGACGACCCATCTGGCCCAACGCATGAACGGTAGTGCGAAATGACGACTCATGAGAACTCCTCCTGAACGCTTGTGCCTCAGGGCACAAGGCCGAATAAAAACGGACGCCCACTCACGTAAAACGGAAGGAGGCGTCCTGGCCTGTGTGCTATGGAGTTGAGAGTCCGGCGACCGTTATCGGTACAGGATACGAGATGTACTCGGCGCGACCAACACCTGAATTGGCCACCCTGTCGGGGATACCCAGAAAGGTCTATCCGCAGAGTCGGCGATAGTGAACTATCGCGGCATCCCATCGTGAGCTTTGATGGGGCGCATACGCCTGCACAGGAAACGACCGCCCGACCAGCGCCCGGCCCTCGGCCAGCGACGCGAGCCGGCCCTGCGCCAGCGCCTGCACGAGGATGTTGCCAAGCGCCGTGGCCTCGACCGGGCCGGCGATCACGGTCCGGCCTGTGGCATCGGCCGTGAACTGATTGAGCAGCCTGTTTTGCGAACCGCCGCCGATGACGTGGATCACCGGAAGCGGCAGGCCGGTGAGCTCGGTCAATATCTCGGCCACCCGCCGGTACTCGAGCGCGAGGCTCTCAAGCGCGCAACGCACGATCGCGCCCATCGACTGCGGCTCGGCCTGCCCCGTCTCGCGACAATACGCCCGGATCTTTTCCGGCATCCCGCCCGGCGCAGCGAAACGCTCGTCGGTCACATCCACGATCGGGCCAAACGCCGGCGCAGCCTCGGCCAGCTGCGTCAGCTCGGCGTACGAGAAATCCTGGCCTTCGGCTGCCCAGGCCCGGCGACACTCCTGCACCAGCCACAGCCCCATGATGTTCTTGAGCAGCCGATAGGTGCCGCCCACCCCGCCCTCGTTGGTGAAGTTGTGCGCCAGAGTCCGCGCGTCGATCACGGGCGCATCGACCTCGACGCCCATCAGCGACCAGGTGCCCGAGCTCAGGTAGATCGCGTCGCGATCGGTCAAGGGCGTCGCGGCCACCGCCGAGCCTGTGTCGTGCGTGGCCGGCGCGATCACGGGCACCTGACCCAGACCGAGCGCCTCGGCCAGACCCGGACGCAGTAAGCCCAGCGTCGTGCCCGGCTGCACGATCGAGCCGAGCAAGCCAAGCGGGATCCCAAGGCCGACCAGCAGCTCCCGCGCCCAGGCACCCGTGAGCGGGTTGAAACATTGCGTGGTCGTGGCGTTGGTGAACTCATTCACGGCCACGCCTGTGAGCCAGTAGTTGAGCAGATCCGGGATCGTCAGGAGGGTTCGCGCCTGATCGATTTCGGGCGCCCGCGTCTGAACCAGGGCCAACAGCTGATAGAGCGTGTTGATCGCCATGAACTGGATGCCGGTCTGCGCAAAGATCTCGGCGCGCGGCACCCGCGCGCAGGCGATCTCGAGCATGCCGTTCGTGCGTCCATCACGGTAGTGCACGGGGTTGCCGAGCAGATGGCCGGCGCCGTCGAGCAGGCCGAAATCCACACCCCAGGCGTCGACGCCGATCCCGGCCAGCGATCCACCGGCGAGCTTCCCGGCAGCGGTCAGGCCGTGCTGGATGTCACCCCATAACCGCAGGATGTCCCAGTGCAGGGTCTCGCTGCTGACCGCGGGCACGCGAACCGGGAGATTGGGAAAGCGCTGCGCCTCCTCGAGCGCCAGCGTCGCGCCATCGAAGCGCGCCAGCATCACGCGCCCACTCTCAGCCCCCAGGTCCACCGCCGCATAGTTCAGAGTCGCTGTCATGCTCACCCCTCAGCGCAAGAACGCCTCGATCAGGCCGCCATCAACGGTGACGATCTGGCCCGTGGTCTTGCTCAGACGCTCGCTGCTCAGCAGATAGGCAGCCTCGGCCTGATCAGCGAGCGTGATCGGGGTCTTGGTCAGTGTCCGCTGGGCATAGAAAGCAGCCAGCTTGTGGCGCAGAGTCTCGGTATCGTCGGCCTCATCGAAGGCGACGCCGTATTTGCTCAATGAGCTGATGACGCGCTCGCGTGGGAACATGCTACTGCCCTCGACCACCGACGCCGGCGCCAGCCCGTTGACCCGCACCAGCGGCGCCAGTTCGATCGCCAGCTCACGCACCAGATGATTGACCGCGGCCTTGCTCGTGTCGTAGGCCACCGAACCGGCCTTGGCGACCGCCGCGTTGACGCTGCTCGTCAACACCAGCGTGCCCTTCAACCCCTGAGCCCGCCAGATCGCGCGCGCCTCGTCGGCCACCAGGTACGAGCCCGTGACGTTGATCGCAAAGGTCTTGGCCCAACGGTCGTCAGGGATCCGTCCCGACCGGTCCGGCGGGACGAAGATGCCGGCCGTCACGATGACGTTGTCGACGCCGCCGTACGCGAGCACGACCTGCTCGAAGAACGCGCGCACGCTCTCGCGCTTTGTGATGTCGACGCCCAGGCCAAGCGCCGGGCCGCAATCCGAAATCCCGGTGCCGGCGACGCCGATCCCGTGGCCATATTGCGTCAGCAGTTCTTGAGCCGTTGCCTGCGCAGCTTCCAGCGACAGGTCGGCGCAGACCACGTGCGCGCCCTCCCTGGCCACGCGGTGAGCCACGGCCTTGCCGATGCCGCTGCCGGCGCCGATCACGACCACGACGTGGCGCGCCAGCTCCTTCTCGGCGGGCATCCGCTTCAGCTTGGCCTCTTCGAGTTGCCAGTACTCGATGTCGAAGGCCTCTTGCCGCGGCAGCCCCTGGTAACAGCTGATCGCTTCCGAGGCGCGCATCACGTCGATGGCCAGCGCGTAGAACTCGGCCGTCACCCGGCTTTCGCTCTTCGTCTTGCCCCAGGCGATCATGCCGAGCCCCGTGATCAGGATCACGGTCGGGTTCGGGTCGCGCATGGCCGGCGAGCCGGGCCGCTTGCAGGCCTCGTAGTAGGCGGCGTAGTCGGCCCGATACTGCGCCAGACCCTGCTCCAGCTTCGCGATTAGGGAGTCGAACGACTCGGTGTGCGGATCCCAGGCGACGTACAGCGGCTTGATCTTGGTCCTGAGGAAGTGATCGGGGCACGACGTGCCCAACTCGGCCAATCGTGGCGCATCGACGCTGTTGACGAACGCCAGCGCCGCGTCGGTGGCATGCACCGTGCCGATGAAACGCTGCTGCTGAGAGACCAGTCCGCGCAGCCGAGGCAGCAGTCGAACAAGGATCGCGTCGCGCGCCGCGGCGTCGAGGGGCGCGACGCGTTGTCCGCCGAAAGCCAGCGCGCCCTTGTCGCGCTCGGCGATGTAGCGCGAGGCCCTCTCGATCAGGTCGAGCGTCAGCGCGTAGCAGGCCCTGTCGTCCTCGGCCCAGTTGATCAGGCCATGCTGGCCCATCACAAGGCCCTTCAGCTGCGGGTTGGCCACGGCCGCAGCCCGCATCACGAGGCCCAGATCAAAGCCGGGTCGTTGCCAGGGCACCCACCCGATCTCGCCGCCGAAGACTTCGGCTGTCAACGCCTGTTGATCGGCACTGGCCGCGATCGCGATCACGGCGGTCGGGTGCATATGGTCGACGTGCCGGGCCGGCAGCAGCCCGTGGAGTGGGGTGTCGATCGACCCGACGGCCGGGTTGAGGTTGAACGTGGCGTGGCGGTACAGATCCACCATCGCGTCCTCGATCGGGGTCTTGACGCCCTTGGGCTCGGTGCGTTGGTACAGCGACTCGAGCGAGCGCAGCTTGGCAAGGTCGAGCGAGGCGAAGTTCGCGCGCGTGGCCGTGCGCAGATCGCCGCCCGAGCCCTTAACCCACAACACGTCAACCGGCTCGCCCGTCAACGGGTCGGGCTGTGTCAGTTTCGCCGACGTGTTGCCGCCGCCTGTGTTTGTGATGCGCCGATCGGCGCCGAGCAGGTTGCTGCGATAGCGCAGCCGCTCCACCGGATCGAGCGCGTCGGCGACGGCATCGTCCCAGAGAAAACTGACGTGTTGGAGTGCATCTCGTTCGTCGACCATGATATTGCCCCTTGCTGGTTTACGGTTCAGCCCTGGCGAGAAGGGTTGGCGAGAAGCGGGTACTCCGAAGGGCGGGGCTTCGCCCCGACTCTTCGGAGCACCCGCTTTCGGCCCGCTGAGCCGTTAACCTTGCTGACTGGCGCCTGCTGTCTCTTTCACGCCCGTTTCGCCAAAACACCGTGCTCATACGCGCGCACGTCGTCGAGATACGCGATCCCGACCGGCACTTCCTGGCGCAGACAGTGAGCGTCCCAAACCGCGCCAAATGGCAGGCCCTTGAGCTCTTCGAGCAACGCCAGCCGCCCGGTGTAGTCACCGGCTTCCTCGAGCGCCTGCAACTCGGCGCGCGGCTCGAGCAGCGCGAGCAGCAACGCCCGAAGCGTGTTGCGCGCCCCGATCGCCCAGGCCCCCACCCGGTTGATGCTCGCGTCGAAGTAGTCGAGGCCGATATGCACGCGCTGCAGATTCCCGCCGCGCACGATCTCCTGCGTGATCGACTGCAGGTCGTCGGTGAGCGTCACCACGTGGTCGCTGTCCCAACGCACACCGCGGCTGACATGCAGCAGGATCTCGGGCACGTACAGCAGCACCGACGAGATCTTGTCGGCGATGGTCTCGGTCGGGTGGAAGTGCCCGGCATCCAGGCACATCAAAATCCCACGCGACTGGGCGTAGCCCAGGTAGAACTCGTGCGAGCCCACCACATAGCTCTCCGAGCCAAGGCCGAAGAGCTTGGGCTCGACCGCGTCGAGGTTGTGAGCCGGATCGAGCTTCTCGGCCAGCACTTCATCGAGCGACTCGCGCAGGCGCTGGCGCGGCCCGGAGCGGTCGAAGGGCGTGTCTTTGTAGCCATCCGGGATCCAGATATTGGTCACGGCCGGCGTGCCAAGCGCCTGACCGAACGACGCACCGATCCGGCGTGACGCGATGCAGTGCTCGATCCAAAACCGGCGGATGCCCGGGTCGGGGCTGGCGAGCGTGAATCCGTCGGCGGCCATTGGGTGCGAGAAGCACGACGGGTTGAAGTCGACTCCATGGCCGTTGGCCTTCGCCCAATCGCGCCAGGCCGCGAAGTGCTCGGGCCCGAGCGCATTACGATCGATGCGCTTACCGCCCGTCTCGGCGTACATCGCATGCAGGTTGAGCCTGTGCCGCCCCGGGATCAGGCTATACGCCTGGTCGAGGTCGGCGCGCAGCTCATCGGGTGTGCGCGCTTTACCGGGATAGTTGCCCGTGGCCGCGATGCCGCCAGAGAGCGCCTCACCGCTGGCCTCGAAGCCGCCGACGTCGTCGCCCTGCCAGCAGTGCAGGCTGAGCGACACGGTCGAGAGCGCGGCCAGCGCGGCCTCGGTATCGACGCCCAGCTGGGCGTAGCGCTCGCGGGCCAGGGCATACGCGGCCTGGATGTGGTTCTCGCTGAGTGAGGTGTTCATCTCTAGAAGATCGACTGCTTCAGATTAAAGGCCGCACAGATCGCGCGGATCTCGTCGACCGAGAGGCCCTCGCCGACCTCGCCGACCGTCAGGTTGAGATGCTCGTACTTGGCAGCGGTCTCGGCGTACTCGATCCGATCGGCCGCGCGCTTGACCGACACATCCGAGCGCGCCATCACACCGTGCTTGGCCCAGATCACGATCCGATGTTCGCGCAGCTCGGCGACCGTCGCGTCCATCAGTTCGGCCGAGCCCGGGAGCTTGAAGGGCGTGAAGCCGATTCCCTCGGGCAACTGCACGATGGTCTCGGGCTGCCAGCGCAGCAGATGCCGGTTGAGGTAGGTCTCGTCCTGATAGCGCGCGATATGACTGAGATACGTCATGTACGGCGGTTGCGCATGAATCACAGCATGGAAGTTCGTGCCGCTGGATCCGATCTGATCGGCATGCACGGCCAGATGCGAGTTGAATTCGCTTGTCAATCGCTGGAAGCGGCGATGCGGCGAGACGTGTAGCTGGCCGGTCAGCCCGCCTTGGTCGACGACCAGCGCGCCGATGTTGGCGCTTGGCTCGGCCATGATCTCGCGCAACCGACGCCCCGAGCCGCTGACCAGAAAAGTCGCGCCGGCCAGCTCGGGCACGGGTTGCGGGAGCGTCACGGTCTCGACCACCGGAAAACGGTTGCGCAGCTCGATCGGCCAGCGGATGCAGACCGAGATGTTCCCGGCTGCGCCCTCGCTCGCTTCGATCTCGGACAATCGATGTCCCGCCTCGCCGATCATCTCGATCAGCTCGGTGAGCTCGGGATAGGGTTCCTGTAGCATGTTTCAACTCCTCTCAAGCAACGTCGTTTCGACGACGATTGTACCGGGCGGCCATTCTCAGGTCGACATCACGCGTGCGTACACCTTCAGACCCGCGCGCTCAGACGCAGGTCACGCGACGACGCGCCGACCGAGATCACGTGCTCGCCCGCGATCCGACGCCAGCCCGCCTCGCCCCAGATCGACCAGACAAACGGCTCGGCGTCCGGGTCCAGCATCAGGCTCACCCGCCGCGTCTCGCCG
>DKKP01000233.1 GCA_002455335.1 Anaerolineales bacterium UBA6663
GACTACCTGACTACTCGACTAAAGGACTAACGCCCATGCCAGAACTCGAGAAGGTCGATGTAAACGACCAGTACAAAGAAAAGTATGGCTTCCATGATGAAGAGAAGCCGGTGTTCAAGAGCCGCCGGGGCCTGGATCGTGAGATCGTGACCCAGATCTCGCAGCTCAAGGGCGAGCCGCAGTGGATGACCGACTTCCGCTTGCGCGCGCTCGAGATCTTCCAGAAGAAGCCGATGCCGCAGTGGGGCGGCGATCTGAATCAGATCGATTTCGACAACATCTTCTACTACCTCAAGCCCTCCGACGACAGCGTCAAGTCGTGGGACGAGGTGCCCGACGACGTCAAGCGCACGTTCGATAAGCTGGGCATCCCGGAGGCCGAGCAGAAGTTCCTGGCCGGCGTCGGCGCCCAGTACGACTCCGAGGTCGTGTATCACAACGTCCAGAAGCACCTGGAAGAGCAGGGCGTGATCTTCCTGGGGATGGACGACGGTCTGCGTCAGTATCCCGAGCTTGTGCGCGAGTATTTCGGCAAGACCATCCCGCCGACCGACAACAAGTTCGCGGCGCTCAACAGCGCGGTCTGGTCAGGCGGCTCGTTCATCTACGTGCCCAAGGGCGTCAAGGTGGAGATGCCGCTGCAGGCGTACTTCCGCATCAACGCCAAGAACGTCGGCCAGTTCGAGCGCACGCTGATCATCGTCGACGAGGGTGCGTACGTGCACTACGTCGAGGGCTGCACGGCCCCGATCTACAGCAGCGACAGCCTGCACTCGGCCGTGGTCGAGATCATCGTCAAAAAGGGCGGGCGCTGCCGTTACACGACCATCCAGAACTGGTCGACCAACGTTTACAACCTGGTCACCAAGCGCGCGGTGGCCTATGAGAACGCCACGATGGAATGGGTCGACGGCAACCTCGGTTCGAAGCTCACCATGAAGTACCCGGCCGTCTATCTGATGGAGCCGGGCGCGCACGGCGAGGTGCTCTCGATCGCGTTCGCGGGCGCCGGCCAGCATCAAGATGCGGGCGCCAAGATCGTTCACGGCGCGCCGAACACGTCGAGCAAGATCACGTCGAAGTCGATCAGCAAGGGCGGTGGACGCACCAGCTACCGCGGTTTGCTCAAGGTCTACAAAGGCGCTGAGGGCAGCCGCTCGAACGTCGTCTGCGACGCGCTGCTGATCGATGATCAGAGCCGCTCCGACACCTACCCGTATATCGAGATCGACGAGGAAGACGTGACGGTCGGCCATGAGGCCTCGGTCAGCAAGGTCGGCGAAGACCAGCTCTTCTACCTCATGAGCCGCGGGCTCACCGAGGAGGCGGCCGCGACAATGGTGGTCTCGGGCTTCATCGAGCCGCTGGTCAAGGAGCTGCCGATGGAATACGCGGTCGAGCTCAATCGCCTGATCCAACTTCAGATGGAAGGAAGCGTCGGGTGATTAGTCAGGTAGTCGGGTAGTCGGGTGGTCCCTCGGGTGACAACCTGCTGCAAGACTACCTGACGACTTGACTGCTCGACGACTTGACTACAAGACTATGCTATCCAAAGACAAAACGATCTCTACGGGGATCCTGCCGCGCACCGTGATCACGACCGGCCGCGGCGGTGGAGCGTCTCCGGCCGCCGATCTCAAGGTCACGGCCCACGATGTGGCCGCGGTTTCGAAGCTCGCCAAGGACGCGCCCTGGTACGCGCGTCGGCGTCTGGCCGCGCTCAAGACCTTCAACGCGTTGCCGATGCCCGGTCTCGCCGACGAAGCCTGGCGCCGAACCGATATCCGCGCGTACCGCTGGGGCGAGGTCGTGCTCCCCGGCGGTGCCGCAAAGGCGAAGAGCCCGGCCCGGATCCCGGCGGCGCTGCTCAAGCCCCTCGTCGGCAAGAACCAGGGCGGCCAGCTCGTCCAGGTGCCGGGCGAGAAGGTCGAATCGGATCTGGCCGCCGCGCTCAAGAAGCAGAAAGTGGTCTTCACCGACTTCATCACCGCGACCAAGAAATACCCGGATCTGGTGAAGAAGCACCTCGGCAAGGTCGTGCCCACGAACGAGGGCAAGTTCTCGGCGCTGGCCGAGGCCATGGCCGACTATGGCCTGTTCGTCTACGTGCCCAAGAACACGGCCGTCGAGCTGCCGCTGCACTCGGTGGCCTGGCTGGCCGGCAAGAGCCATTTCGGTCGCATCCTGATCGTCGTCGATGATGGCGCCAGCGCCACAGTCGTGCACGAGACCTCGTCGCCGAACGGCAAGGCGGGGCTGCACGCCGCCACGGTCGAGGTCAAGGTCGGCAAGAAGGCCCGCCTGACCTTTGTCGAGCTGCAGTCGCTGGGCGAGGACGTGTGGAATTTCACGCACGAGCGCGTCAAGGTGGCGCGCGAGGGCCATATCGACTGGATCTTCGTCGCCACAGGCTCGCGCGTGACCAAGAACTTCTCGGAGCTGGCGCTCGATGGCGATAGCGCCGTCGGCAAGATGTCGGGCTACTACTTCACCGAAAACGAGCAGCACCTCGACCACGACACCCAGCAGAACCACAACGCGCCCAACACCACGAGTGATTTGCTCTTCAAGGGCGCGCTCAAAGACAAGAGCCGCTCGGTGTGGCAGGGCATGATCTACGTCGCGCCCGGGGCGCAGAAGACCGACGGCTATCAGGCCAACCGGAACCTTGTGCTTTCGAAGGCGGCCCGCGCCGACTCGATCCCGGGCCTCGAGATCATGGCCGACGACGTGCGCTGTACGCACGGCGCCACGGTCGGACGGCTCGAGGACGAGCACATCTTCTACCTCATGGCACGCGGCATGACCCGCAAGGATGCCGAACGCATGGTGGTCGACGGTTTCTTCGACCCGATTCTTCAGCGCATCCCCTTCGAGGGCGTGCGCGAGCGCCTCAAGCGCTCGATCGAAGCGAAGATGAATTGAAGAATGGGTGAAGCGGATGGTTGGGTGCTGGCGACCTATGGTCGCCAGCACCCAACCATCCG
>DKKP01000006.1 GCA_002455335.1 Anaerolineales bacterium UBA6663
GCATCAGGAGACGCCCGGCGTCTCCCGATGCACGCCACGGCAACTCAGTCGAACTGCCAGGAATGCGGGCCCGACGACGGGGCTGTGAGCTAGGCCACGCGCCCGTCGCCCAGCCCAGGCCCTGGCGCACGTTGTCGTAGCTGCCCCACACGGCGCCGAAACCGCGTTGCGGCACGAACAGGCCAGCGGGCGCGACATCCACAAGGCCCGGGTCGCCGTCACGCCAGGTGTCGGCGTAATGCGCGAGGCCGCCGCCGTCGTAGAGGACCAGGATGTCGACAGCGCCGCCGGCCCTGACGGACAGCCTTACGGGTAGGATGGCGCGAACGACGACGCATCGCGGCAGGGCAGTTGAACCGTCGCGCTCTTGGTCACATACTGCCCATTGGGGCCGTAGGCCTCGAGGACGACCCGCGTCGTGCCCCCGTTATGCTGCGGGATCTGGTCGAGCACCAGGCGTCCGTTCCCCGCGCCTGCAAGGCGGCGGATTGAAAAACCGGCGGCTGGGTCACCCAGCCGCCGGTCGTGTGAGCTCATCGAGCCTCGGTCTACAAACCGCGGTTCGTTGTCACTCCTGCAGATACGCTTCGAGGTCGCGCACCTGCGGCATCGAACGCAGGTGGCTCATCGCGCGCTGGCTGATCTGGCGCACGCCCTCGGGGCTCATCCGCCACTCGTTGGCGATCATGCGCAGCGGCTTTGTCTCGCCGCCGCCCAGACCGAAGCGCAGGCGCAGGATCTCGGCCTCGCGGTGCTCGAGCCGGCCAAGCGCGTCCTCAAGGATACGCTGCAGACCTTCGTTGATCACCACCGCTTCGGGGTCTTCGGCCGTGACATCCGACACACGCTCCATCACGCTCCGCTCATCGGGGTCGTCCGGCGGCGCATCGAGCGAGATCGTGGGCTGACCGTCGCGCAAGAGCTCGGTCGCGGCCTGCACGGTGACCCCGGCGCGGCTAGCCACCTCGGCCAGCGGCGGCTCATCGCCCAGCTGTTGGGCCAACTCAGCCGAGATGCGTCGCAGCTGTCCGACCTTCCAACCGCGATTGACCGGCAGACGCACCGTCCGGCCGGTGTTGGCGATGGCGCGCCCGATCGCCTGACGGATCCACCAGACGGCGAGCGTGCCGAAACGCGTGCCGCGCTTCGGATCGTAGCGCTCGGCGGCCTTGATCAGGCCAGTCACGCCCTCCTGGATCAGGTCGTCGTAGTCGAGGTTCGAGTGACGGAACCGACCGGCGACGCTCATCACAAGCGGCAGGTTGTGCAGCACGAGCGCCTCGCGCGCGCTCTCGGCCTCGGCGATCTTGAGGTTGAGCGTGCGACGCTCGGCAGCGGTCAGCCCTTTGCGCGCGAGCTTCTTCTGGGCGAGTTTGCCAGCGGCGATCCGGCGCGCGAAGCGAATCTCTTCTTCGTGCTTCAGCAGCGGCAGCGGCGCGCGCCCGCCAAGGATATTGGTGAGAGGGTTGCTTGATAGGACCATGGCTTCGTCTCCCTGTCTCATCTCGGCGGGTCGTTTCGCCGATGATGAGAACCAACTTTGTCTCATTTCAATGCCAACCATCGCAAGACGTAGTGCAAAATCCTATTGTATAATTCCTTTGGATAAGAAATTTATATACTCAGTCTTTGTCTTGTTAAAGACAGTGTACCCGATTTTTGTGGGATAGAACTAGAGAAAAGGTTAAGCGTTGCGGAGGATCGAAACCGTGATTGTTACGTAAACTCCGCTTCGCTTGGATGCTCCTGATTGGGTGCATCCGACGGGTATTCAGGGCGGATGAGGATGGAGGAGACGTGATGCATCTGCGCCATTTACGTGCCTTTGTCGCGGTCGCCGAGGTGCTCAATTTCTCACGTGCGGCCGAGGATCTCGAGATCGCGCAGCCAGCCGTGAGCCAGCAGATCCGGGCGCTCGAGGAGGAGCTGGGCGTACAGGTATTCGATCGCATCGGCAAACGGGTCAGCGTCACGGAGGCCGGTCGAGTCTTGCTGCCCTATGCGCGACAGATCCTTGGCCTCGTGGAGAGCGCTGAAAACGAAGTGCGCGAGCGGGGGCAGCTCAAACGAGGCCGCGCCAGCCTGGGCGCGCCGCCGACCGTGAGCACGCACGTGCTTCCGGCCCGTCTCACACAGTTCAAGCAACAGCACCCCGGCCTTGAGGTGCTCCTGCGCGAGGCAGGCACCGAGACCCTGTTGCGCCAGGTCGAAGAAGGCAAGCTGGATCTGGCCATCGTCGCGACCGACGTCCTCCCATCCGCTGTCGAGAGCGTCCCCTTCATGCAGGAGCGTTACGTCCTGGCCGTCAGCGTGCAACACCCCTTCCTCGGGCGCCGACAATCGGTGCGGATCGCGGATCTGAGCGCTGAGCCGTTCATCCTTTTCCCTGAAGGCTATCGTCTGCGTGAGGTGACTTTGGAGGCCTGTGCGCAGGCCGGCTTCGAGCCCAAGGTCGCTCTGGATGGCGGAGCGATGCAGAGCGCGCTCGAGTTCGTCGGCGCCGGCCTGGGTGTGGCGCTTGTGCCAGAGCTGGCCCTCACCGAAGTCCATGGCATCAAACCGCTCAAGATCCTGGATCAGGACCTCAGACGTTTCCTGGGCTTGACCTGGTTGAAGGCGCGTTCGCTGAGCCCGGCAGCCCGGGCCTTGCGCGAATTCATGATGCGCCTGAACTGATCCGACGATGAACGATCGGCTCGCCGGACGCGCCCTGTGGCTCGCGGCGGCGGCGCTGTGTGTGGCCGGCTGCGCGGGCGCGGC
>DKKP01000130.1 GCA_002455335.1 Anaerolineales bacterium UBA6663
CCGCCACAACCGACTGGCCGGCGCCCTTGTGGCGCGCGCCGAGAAGCGATCCGGCGTCTGGTTCAGCCGCCCGGTCTGGCGGCGGGCCTATCCGTACGAGCCCGGTCCCGCCTGATCGCCGTCGCCGTGCGGCGCCGGCAGAATGCCGCCCGCGTCCCGGCGCGGCCGCACGGTGAGCCACCGACCAGATACCTGGGCCGTGCCAGGCTCTCCGATGCGGGGGTGTGGTTTGTTGCTGACGGTCTGCCCTACCTGTGCCGAGCCGGGGGGCGCGGTTCTGAGTGGCGTGATGCCCTCAGGGCGTAACCGTGATCTGCACCAGGTTGTGTTCAGCCGCCGGCAGAACACCGATGATGACCGTCGTCGAGCCTTTCTCGAACAGTTGAAAGGCCACTCCCGAGTCTTCCCCGGAAATCGAAAGGCCGTAACCCAATTCGACAAGCGTTGCCTCATAGAAGCTCTTGACCTCATCGATCGAAGCCGGTGTCGCAAACCGATAACCGCCTTCGGCTTCTCCACCGTTCAGGGCGCCCGGCATGATCGGGACGCCCATCCAGTCGGCGATCGGCGTACCGGCGGGGGCGACCGGTGCGTCCGTCGGGGAGAGGTCGGCCAGGATGCCGATGGCCCGGGCCTCGTAGGTCATGGGGCCATCGTAATAATCGATGTCATTCACGACGACCCCCGAGGCGGTATCGCCGGGCTGAATGCCGATGTTCTCGGTGAAGCTCGCCACGGCGTTTCCGAAGGATGCCATCCCGATGTACCGGCCGTCCAAATCCCGCGCAAAGACCAGCGTCGGGACGCTCTCCAACACATGCGCGCTGCGATTGACCAGTGTCACCTCGGCGCCCAGGCCGCTGCCGCCGAGATGCGCATCGGCTAGCGAGAAGAACTCCCCCACGGTGAACTCGACGTCGAGCGTGTAAGCAAGGTCGGTCGCGACCTGCAGTTGAGCGATCAGCTCGAGCGACTCCCACTCCTGTTGCTCGAGGCCTCCCGTCCAAAAACACACGCAGGCGGAGAGCGCGTAGGTTTCACCGGGCAACATCCACGACCCTTGCCAGATGTAGAAGAATGGGCTGGGGTTCGCGTACACGACCTCGCCGGCAGCGTTCAGAAACCTCAATTCCTCTCCTTCCCGCGTCAGGCGAACGGGAACGTCATTGGGATTGCGGATGAGGACCTCGACGTGCGTGTCCGTGTTGGCAGGATCGGCGGGGTTGGCGTACGGGAACTCCGACCACTCGAGGATCTCTAGNNGAGCAGCGCCGGCGTCGGTGTGGCCGAGGGCTCCTGGGTGGCCCGGTCGGTCGGCGCCGCAGTGTCTGTCGCGGCAGCCCCTGCTGTGGGTGCCAGAGCCGGGGTCGACGTCGCCGTATCGGCTGGGCGTTCCGTCCGCGTTTGCGAGGCGAGCGACGTCGGCAGGCTGCACGCGGCCCCGACGAGGTTGACGGCGAGCCACAGCAGTGAGGCGCGACCGATACCGGACCTGGCCCACACCTCTGCCACGCGCTTCGTTTTCATTGGGAAGCCTCATTCTTGATCGACCAGCCCCAATCCCTCGTATTGTGTATCGGATTTGTCTAGATGGGAAGAGCCAGGCGAAAAACGGGTGCTCCGGAGGCGACGGGCAGGGTCCGCGCGAAACCGCGACCCCCGGATCACGCCGTGATTGGCCCCTCTGACCGACCCCAGGCGGTTCGCGGACGCGACCTGAATGCGCGGGGAGAGGGTCAGCGCTCGAGCCGTGGACCACGAGCGCACGTTCATCGATGAAGACGTAGATCCATCTTGAGGCGTCGCGCAAACAGCGGTGATTGACCCGAGGCTCCCCCGGGACCGTCGGCCTCGAGGCGCTGATGCGGTTCGGTGAGCCAGAGTGTCGCCCAGGCGCCACGACGAAGACTGCCCGCCTGAGTGGGCCAGGCAGAGCCACAGCGCTGTTCGATGGATGTCAAGCCCCTGAGCGTCAGGCGATGGGCTGAGGTTGAGCGATGCTCGCGTTCGCTTCGGCTTTCGCGATGAGTTCTTCCGTCACGGCCCACAACTGCCGGCGCAGGGCGGCGTCATAGGTCTGATCCGAGGAGCGCATCCGCACGCCGCTCTGAAAGTACACGCCGTTGAGGCTGGCCGCTTCGGGCGAACTGGCCAGATACACGACGGTCTCGGCCGCTTGCTCGGGAGTGCGGACGTTTTTCATAAACAGGGGGACGACCCGGATCATCAGGTTCTGGAAGGCCGTGGCCCCTGCGCGCACGACCGGCACAAAGCCCGGGCACAGGCAGTTGGCCGTCAGGCCGTCGGCCCGATAGCGCTCGGCCTGCTCATAGGTCAACATGATCCGACAGACGTTGCTCCAGCCGTACATGCCCGACAGCGGCGGGAAGCGGCGGATCGGGAACTCCTTCTCGCCTTGCAGGTTGTCCAGGCGGATGTCGCGCCAGCGATGCGACGACGAGGCGACGTTGATGATCCGGCCCGCGCCGGATCGACGCAACTGGGGCAACAGGTCACGCGTGAACGTGAAGTAGGCCAGGTAGTTGAGGGCAAAGGTGCGCTCGAAGCCCTCGGCCGTCACGACCCGCTCCGAGAACGCGTAGCCGGCGTTGTTGACGAGCACGTCCACCTTGTCGTGGGCGGCGCCGATCTCGGCCGCGACCCGGCGCACGTCGGCCTGCAGCAGAAAATCCCCGACATAGAGCTCGGGGCGCTGCCCGGTGGCCGCCGCGATCTTCTGTCGCGCTGCCTCGCCGCGTTCGCGGCTGCGACAGACCATGACGACGGTGGCGCCCAGGGCAGCCAACCGCTGAGCGCTGACGAACCCAAATCCATTGTTGGCGCCCGTGATGACGCAGACCTTGCCTTGCATCCCTGTATTGTAGTGCACGCCGGCATCCCTTCCCGGGGCTCGAACCTCAGGGTAGGCGCCTGACGCCTCGCCCGTGCTCACGTGAGCGGCTTGGATCCTCAGTGTCTGGTCGGCGGCGCTAGAATTTCGGTCAATCAAGCGCATGGCGCCGGGACGTAACCCGGGTAGCCTACGATCGACCCGTGAAACGGACATCGTGGAGCCGGGCGGGGTGAAAGGAGTGCCGCAGAATGGAACTGGGTGCGTTTTCGGTCAGCCTGAACGTGAAAGACATCCAGGTGTCGAAGGCGTTCTACGAGAAGCTCGGCTTCACCGAGTTCGGCGGCAATCTCACCGACAACTGGGTGATCATGAGGAACGGCGACACCCTCATCGGCCTCTTCCAGGGCATGTTCGACAAGAACGTGCTCACCTTCAACCCGGGTTGGGACCCCAACGCGCAACCGCTCGACCCGTTCACGGACGTGCGTGAGCTTCAGCGTCAACTGAAAGCCCGCGGCGTCACCCTGCAGCGCGAGGCGGATGAGACCACAAGCGGGCCCGATTGGATCTCGGTCGAGGATCCCGACGGCAATTCGATCCTGTTCGATCAACATCGGTGAGCGCAGCCGGGCGCCTGTGGACAGCGGATCAAGCCGACGTCTCGTCGCGGGCGCGAACGCTCGAGGAGCGCGTATGCCGAAGGCTCGAGCATCGATGAACGCGTCTGCGCCGCGTTGCTTAAACAGGCCGCTCGCCTGTCGTAAGAATCGCGCGGCCCGGGCCGTGATAGCCACTGATATCAGTGCATTCCGGGATCCACTCGGCGCAATCCAGCACCTCAACCAAGTCGTAAACCACGTCGGCTTCGACGAACGGCCGCATCGGGCCGACGACCTGCGCAACAGTGCCCGTGAAGCTGTTGGCCGGCATTGTCGAAGGGGATTGCCCCGCGCCGGGCGTGTAGCTAGCGCTGATTCCGCTGTTGGCGATTGGCCTGTATCCGCACCTTGGCGGCCTCCGGGATGGATCTGCAACCGGGCCAGACGCCACACGTACTAGCCAACAACCCACACGCTCCACCTGTCAAGAGCGCATCCAAGGGAAAGGACCCGTCGATATGTCCGCTCCAACCTCAGCGCCTGCCTGGCGACGGTGCTGGCCGTTAACCATCGTCACAACTGTCTTCGCGACCTGTTTTCTCATCCCGCTCTGTTTGTTTGGCGTGCTGCAGTTGAACGCCGGCTACTGGTATCTGCTACGCAGCGCAGCCGGTCCGGGCGTGCAACCAGCACAGGCGCAGAGCCTGCCCGAAGACTCAGCTGGCGCGACGGTGTTCAGCACAAGCGGCTGCAAGGGCTGTCACACGCTCACGACCAGCAGCAGCCCGGTCGGCCCATCGTTGGCCGGCCTCGGCGCGCGCGCCGGCGGCACCGTGCCTGGTCTGAGCGCCGAGGACTATGTGCGCGAGTCCATCCTGGAGCCCGACGACTATGTCGTTCCCGGTTATCCGGATCATGTCATGCCTGCCGACCTAGGCGCGCGATTGAGTGAGGCCGAGCTCGACGCGCTGATCGCTTTTCTGTTGTCGCAGTGAAGTTGCGGAGGCTATCCGCGCGGTGCTCCGGGCAGTCGCTCGATGTTTGGCGAGTGGTCCGGCAGGCGTTTTTGAGCTCCTACAGGCAAACGAGAATTGCCTGTAGGAGCTTTCTGGCAAATGGCGTTCGGCGCCGCGTCACGGGATGAAGGCCAAGTACAGGGCAGGTTGAGAGACAGTGCCCCCCATCGCGTTCTGAAAGCTGTACTCGCCATAGACGATGCCACACACGCGAATCGTACTGTCCTCATAGATGCCCGTGAACGGGCGTTCGAATTCGACGTAAGCGCCGTCGTATGTACCGGCAAAGTACATCTGAAGCGTGTCGTCGCCGACGATGTTGAAGACGCGGCCTCGGATGCAGACCTTCTCGCCCTCGTGCTGATCGGCGTAATCGCGCAACTCGCGGTAATCGATATCCGCGAACTGCGCGAGGTAATCGCTTGTTGCAGCCCTGGCTTCGCGGGTTTGAGTGGCTTGCGCGGCGCGGCGGGTTTCTGTCGCACTGATGGCCCGCGCTGTGGCCGTGATCCCGTCAAGATGCGCGGCGCGAGTCGCTGTCGCTGCCGCGGCAACCGCAGTCTGAGATGCGATCTGATTGAACGTGGCTTGCGCGGCTGCTGTCTCCTCGGCGATGGCGGTCGCTGTCTCGGCGATCAGGGTCGCGGTGGCGGTCGCTGTCGGTGTGCTCGTGGGCCGTGGCGTGGCCGACGGCCGCTCGGTGGCTGTCGGCGGCACGGGCGTCGCCGTCGCGGCGTCGGCGTTGGCTTGCGCCTGAGCGACCCGTGTGACCAACACGGTGACGACGAGCGGAGCCTCGTTGGCCACGGAGTTTGCCGGTCGTGCGCTCCGGGTCAGGATCGCGCCTGCCGCGAAGAAGACGACGGCCGTCACCCAGAACAGCACAAAGCCCGACTTGTTTCGGATCTGTTCGAACTTGAAACCGGCCAGAAAGATCTGGTAGAGCGCGGCTAACAGACCGACGATGGTGGTCAGGATCGCGCGCATAAGCGCGGCAATGAGGTTGATACCGGTCAGTAGACAGCCTGAGCCTTGGGACGGGGTGGACATGGGTTCTCCCTATGAGTGGACAAGACGCATGGTGCCGCATCCCGGGCCTGTCTGCCATAGACACTTGTCACGGGGTGCAGCAGTGGCGCATGATCCGTGAATGAAGATAATGGTCCGAATAGTGTTTGCGGTGTGGGGGCCGCGTGGTCCAGGCCCCAACCC
Source organism: Anaerolineales bacterium UBA6663 (assembly GCA_002455335.1). Lineage (GTDB taxonomy): Bacteria > Chloroflexota > Anaerolineae > Anaerolineales > UBA6663 > UBA6663. The sequence goes on from DKKP01000130.1 coordinate 5,682, forward strand.
CGCTGCCTGATGTCGTTGTCGATTTCGAGGCCATGATCTTTGTCGGGGGCTTCGATCCGCGTCTCTGGTCAGAGGAAGCGGCGGCGCAAAGCACCCTCGAGCAGCGCGACGGCGCGTTGGTGATCTCCCACGTCCCGGATCTCGAACGAGCCACTACTCGCCTTGTGCTGCGAGAGACGTTCGATCTCCAAGGGCTCGAGGCTTACGAGGCCAGGCTGGCGCTGGATGAAACCAACGGCTCCGGCAACATTCACCTGACCCTCAATGCGGATTCGATGAGCTGGTGGACGCAGTGCCTGATCCAGAATGACGCTCAACCGCGCGTGAGCTGCGTGGCGACGAAGTGGCCGACCGCGAGCTTCGATTACCAGACCGAGTTCACGCTGGCCGATTTCGGTGCGTGGCATACCGTCCGAATCGAGGTCTCGGCGGACCCGGTCGCGTTCCGGTACTTCCTGGATGGCCAACCCATTGGCGAGTATCAGCCGCCTCGGCCGGAGCGCTTCTCGGAAACGACCTATACGCTGGATGTGGGCGCCTGGAGCTCGACGACATCGGTGGTCGGCCGCGTGGATGACGTCGTGGTCTCTCGGCGGCCTTGAGCGTCGCGGTGGCGAGCGCGCCGAACACCGGCCGCGATTTCGGCCGGTCAGCGCAGACCGCGTCGCGGCGGATCGCGGGCGGGCCCAGCTCCCATGGCCCCCGAAGCAAGGTCGACCCCACGCTAATCCGCAACGCCCGAAATCTGCTGCAGAGGCGCGCGCTGATCGCCAAAACGGCCAGCGGCCAGTTGCGGATGAAGGGACACGGCGGCAGCGCCTGGGTTGGTTGACTGGCCTGCCAATTGTGACGATACTGTGGCCAACCCGGCCGGATGAATTTGAGTCCCAATGGATATTGTCAGCCATGCGCTTGTCGGTCGCCTGCTCGCCTCGCGGGAAACGCCTCCGAAAGAGACGGCGCTTCTCATGGGAGCTGCGGCCCTTCCCGATCTCTTCCAGATCCCGCTCTATGCCTACCTCGGTTACCTGAAGGCGCGCCCGTTCTGGATCCCCGAGAACGCTGATTGGATCGGCTTCCGGGCCGCCCAGCCGGACTGGGTTCTCTTGTGGGACATCCCTCATAGTGTCCTGTTCTTCGTGGCGGCGGTGGTGCCGCTGGTGCTCCTGCTGAAGATGAACAGGCTGGTGGTGCTGGCCTATGCCTCGCACCTTGTGATTGATCTGTTCACCCACACCGGCGAATGGGCCGTCAGGCCCTTCTGGCCGCATCCGCTCCTGGTCGAGGGCTTCACCGATGCCTGGGCCTGGAACCCGATCTGGTTCCTCGTTGCCTGGCTGATCCTTGGACTGTTGATCGTGTTCAAGGACCGACTGCTGCAACCGGGAAGGGCGGTGTGAGCGTGGGCTGGATTGGATGGCTGGGGGCCCTGGTCGTCGTCCTTGTGGGTGCATGGTTCTGGAGCACTCGGTTTCGGCCCGTCGACGGGCGGCCAGAGCCCGTGGTCTGTCGCGGCGTCGCGCAGGTGCTGCGGCGCGATCAGCGCCTGAAGGTGATGACCTACAACGTCCAGTACCTGGCGGGAAAGGAGCACGTCTTCTTCTATGACGTTCCGGACCTGTCAGGCCCTGACTCGCGGCCTACGCCCGCGTCCAGCGCGCGCGCATTGGAGGCCATCGCCAGCCTGATCAATGCCGAAGACCCGGACATCGTCCTGCTGCAGGAGCTCGACCACGGCGCGCGGCGGACCGACTACCGCGACCAGCTGCCCCTGCTGCTCGCGCGCCTGCGCGGGCCCTATGCCTGCTCGGCCGAGGCCTTCTACTGGAAGGCGCCGTTCGTCCCCTATCCTAAAATCTGGGGCGCGGTCGGGCTCAAGTTAGCGACCCTGACAAAGGCGGGCCCGGCACGCGCGGTGCGGCGCAATCTGCCCAGTGACTTCGGCAACCCGCTGATCTCACTCTTTGGGGCGCAACGCGCTGTCCTCGAGGTGCGCGTGCCGGTGGAAGGCGCTGGCGACCTGGTGATCATGAACACGCATCTCGAAGCGTTTTCGGCCGGGACCGATCTCTGCGCGCGCCAGATCGCGCAACTCGATCGCCTGCTCACTGCGCTCGACCGGGAGGGCGTGCCCTGGGTGGCCGGCGGCGATCTCAACGTGCTCCCGCCCGGGCAATACGCGCACCTGATCCCGAGCCACCAGACCTACTACAACCAGGCCACGGAGATGGCTGTCCTCTACGACCATCACGCCGTCCTTCCCTCGCTGGCGGCGGTGACGGGGCCAGAGGGTTCGAAATCCTATACGTACTTCGGAAACGACCCCGCCTTGCCTGGGCCCGATCGGACCCTCGACTATCTCCTCCATTCGCCGCGGCTGCGGCTGGTAGAGAGCTCTGTGCGTCAGGCCGGTGCGGAAACAGCGTCTGACCATTTCCCGGTCGTGGCCGTATTTGAGATTGTCTAGCGATGCATCCTCTTCTATCACTGCTCTTGTTGGTGGCGGGACTGTTCATGTTGGCCGTCCTGAGTTCCTATTTGACGTGGGGGCCGCTCACCAGCACGGCGATGGTCCAGGTCTTTGGCCCTGCGTTGAAGGCTGAAACCGCCAAACACCTGACGGCCGAGCGCGCGCTTGAACGCCGCCGCCAGATCGGCATGACCTCAGAGATCGTGCGGGCCGCGGTCCTGGCCGCGTTCAGCTATACAGCCCTGGCGTTCTACATCGTCGGCGCGCCGCTCGCGCAGATCCTGGCTCACCCCCACCTGCACCTGGGCATGATCGGCGTCGCGGCCGTGGCCGGGCTGTGGTGCGTGTACCTCGGGCCGCGCTCCTTCGCCATCCGCCACTGCGGCCACTTCCGGCCCTTCAATCGCCGGCACTTTCGCGATTACGTGTTGCCCTATCTGGTGTGGATCCCGCACCCCGTGGCCATCTGGGGCGGGATCGGGCTCGTCACGCTGACGGCGATCCTGCTCAACATCGGGCTTGATCTCGCCACGCTGGCCTCGGCCATCACCCGGTACCAGCAGGCGGCCACCGGCACGGTGGCGCAGCTCCAGATCGTGGCCATCCAGGTCGTCGAGTTCGGCGCGCGGGTGTCGGCGATGTCGCAGAAGTACGTGGTGACGACGTTGCTCCTGTTCGCCTATGTGTTCCTCGAGCAGCGGTCGACCATGCGCGAGACGATCCTGGAGAGCAGTGTTGACCGCCTCAAGACCGGCGTCTGGCTGGGCCTGTTGTTCACGGTCGGCTTTTCGTTGGTGTGGATGCCGTGGAACTTCGATCAGCTGCACCTGGGCCTCCGCGACCGGGTGAGCGCCTTCGCGCTCACGGCCGCCTCGGCCGCCGAGGCCGCTGACCTGATTGCCCTGCAAGGCTATCTGGAAGACCACGACCTGCGCTGGGTCATGCTCAGTATCCTCACGGGCTATGGCAACATGGTCTCGCTGGCCGCGGCTGCCAGCGCCGTGGTCCTGTGGCGCGTGTACTTCGGCGCCGCGCCCATCCGAACCCTCCTGCGGATCTTTCTGCCCCGTTACGCGATCGGGCTGGGTAAGTGGTTTGTCGAGCGCTTTCAGCTGGACCTGGATGTGCAGCGCGACGACACAGGTCCCAAAGAAACCCGGCCGGGCAAGCACTAGGCGAGCGCGCCCACGGCCTCTAGCTGCGGGCCGGCCGTCAAACACTGGCAACTTGAGCCCAACCCTTCGTCGGCCTGCGGCGCCGGTTTCGGGGCGTCGCGCGTGTGGATCGTTGAGCCGGGGCTATACTGGTGCCGTCCAAATCGGCCCGTTCCAGCGCGGGTGCTGTCTGAAGGGCGCCAGGATCGCGTTGCCGCGATCGTGCGAGCCAGACTGCCCGCGCCAGGGTCCCAGTGAGCCGTCACGCGTCGTGCCATGTCAGCCAAATACGATCTCCCCGCGATCCTCGTTGCTCTGCTTGAACATGGCGTGGAGCCCATCTTGGGCAAAGACACGCTCGCCGAGCTCAAGAAGCCGGTGACGGAGGCCGAGCTGCAGGCCGAGCTCAATGCGGCTGCGCGGCGCGCGGAAGCCCGCTGGGTCCTGGCCTATCCCGAGCGCGACCTGGTTGACGTCGTCGCCGGCAACTCGCTCGCCGGGTTGGGATCGGTGCAGGACGCGCTCCGGCAGATGGCGACGTCCCCGGCGCAGCCCGTGGTCCAGGCGGCCCTGCGCGCCGGGCTGGCGCCGCTGCTCCCGGCCGGCTATCCGTCGGAACGGGCCGAACGCGCGCTCGCCGATTATCTTGACTTCCTGCGCCAGGAACTCGTCAACGTCGACCAGTTCCGCGAGAAGCTTCAGGCGTTGGCCAGTCTGGCCCTCGAGCGCGAGGCGCGCGCGACGGCCGCGCATACGGCCCAGATCGCGGCCGGTGTCGACCGGCTGGTGTCGTTGGCCCAGGAAGCTCGCCGCAACGAGACCCCCGGCGACGAGCCCCTGGCCGACCTCGAGGCCCGGTATCGGGCGATGGTGGCCGCGGAGTTCGAGTATCTGGACTTCAAGGGCCAGGTCGACACCGCCGAGCCGCTGCGCCTGCCGCTGGAGAAGGTGTATGTCCAGCTTCGCGCCGTGGCCAATGTCCCCGAGCGCGACGAGTTCACGGCCGAGGAGCGCCGGTTGCTGCGCGATCTGGAAGGGGCCGAGGCCGCCGAGCGCGGCGACTCTCTGCGCCTGGTTCGGGAGGCCCAGCTGCACCTGGAAAGCCTGCGGCGCGAACGCTGGAGCCGCGACCGGCTGGAGCGGTTCCCGATCGCCGAGGCCCTGGCCGCCACCGATCGACCGGGCCTCGTCATCCTCGGTGATCCGGGGAGCGGCAAGACCACGCTCCTCACCTTCCTAGCCCGCGTCTTCGCGCAGGGCCCGGACGCGGTCCGTGAACACCTGCAGCTCACCGGGCCGGCCGCGGCCCTGCTGCCGATCTTCGCGCCGCTCGCTTACTACGATGTCTGCCTGAACCAGGCGCCGCGCCTCGGTCTGGGTGACTTCTTGAGCCAGTACTACGCTGAGCAGAAAGCGATGCCGGGCCTGAAGCCCGTGTTCGACGCCGCGATCGCGAGCGGCCGCGCGCTCTTCCTTCTGGATGGCCTTGACGAAGTGGTCCGCGAGGACCGGCGGCAGTTCGTGGCCACGCAGGCCAGCGCCTGGATCCGGCAGGTGACCGGGCTCGGCAACCGCGTCCTGCTGACCAGTCGAATATATGGCTACAGCGCCGCCCGGCTCTCCACCGATCTGCCACATGTCACTGTCCTCGACTTCCGCCGGGAGGAGATCGCACACTTCGCCCGCCAACTGAACCAGGCCCTGGCCGAGTGGGAGTTTCGAGATCTGGCGCCTGCCCAGCGCGCACAGCGGGCGAAGGAGGAAGAACGGCAGTTGCTGGCGGAAGTGCAGAGCAACCCGGCCGTGGAACGCCTGGCCGCGAACCCGCTGATGCTGAGCATGCTGGCCCTGCTCCGGCGCAAGGTCGGGCGTCTGCCACAACGCCGGATCCGATTGTATGCCCAGTATCTGGAAGCCCTGATCGAGCGCTGGGAGGCCGCGCGTTCGCGTGTACGCACGGACTCGCCCGTGCACTACGACACCAGCGACACCGCGCTGGTGTTGATCCCGTTAGCGCTGTGGCTGCATCAGAACAAGCCCAGCGGCACGGCCGCCGAAGCCGAGATTGTGGCCCAGATCGCGGATGAGTTTCTGCGTGATCTGGGCCATGACCCGACACGGCGGGCCCGGATCCCGGCTCGCGACCTGCAGGCCGCGGAGAAACGCGCTCGTGGCTTCCTGGCCGACATGCGTCAGTTCTCGGGCCTGCTGGTGGAGCGCGGGCACAACGCGTTTGATTTTCGGCACCTGACGTTCCGCGAGTACTACGTCGGGCGGGCGCTGGCGCGGATGACGCCGGCCGAACGGTGGAAGACGTTGAAAAACAATCTGCACGCCAACCGATGGCGAGAACCGTTGCAACTGGCGGTCGCGCAGTTGGGCACCGAGCAGTCTGAGCCGAAGGCGGCCACCAATCTGGTGAAGAAGATCCTGGCGGCCAAGAGCCCTCAAGAGGATCTGCTGCACCGCGACCTGTTTCTGGCCGCCGACTGCGCGGCCGATGATGTCAATGTCGATATCACGGTGCTGCGCCGGATCGTGGTTGGGCTGGAGGCTGCCGCGCACGCGCGGGTTCCGCTGATCTCGCTGGCCGCGTGTACGCGGTTGGGGGCCTTGGCCAGACTCGCCACGGGTGGCGGGGCCCGACTCCCCGAGGCGGCGGAGGCCCTGGCCCGGGTCGCTGAGGCGCGCTTCCAGGGAGGCGAGGCGGTTTTCTGGATCAAGACCTATGCCCCGTTGCTCGCCGAGTCCGCGACGCTGCGCATAGCCACTCTGGCGCAACTGACGTCTGGGCGTGCCGACGAGTGTGTCGAGGCGATACGGGCGTTTGAGCCCTTGCTGGGCGGTGACGCTGCGCTGAAGACGGCGGTGACCGAGCGGCTTGGGGATGCGAATGAAGATGTACGAAGCACGGCCATCCGTGCGTTGGGGCCGCTTCTTGGCGAGGATCGTGAACTTGAAGCCCGTGTGATCCGTATGCTCGGCGATGACACGAATAGCGTGGTAGCCGCGGCGCTGGATGCGTTGCGGCCCAGGCTGCAATCTGACACGAACGAGCTGGTCGCGGCCGTTGTGGCGAAGCTTGCCGACTCGTCGGAATGGGTGAGGCACTCGGCCGTGAGTGCTCTTGGCCCACACCTGGGCCAGCTTCCGGCGCTCAAGGCGGCTGTGGCGGCCAAGCTGGAAGACCCGGATTCGATCGTGCGCATGGTCACGATCTGGGAGTTGGCGCCCTATCTGGGTACTGACATGGAACTGAGGAACCGGGTTATCGCTCGACTTGAGGACACGAACACCTCTGTGCGCGGGGCGGCGGTCGGAGTCGTGGGATCGTTGCTTGGCGCAGACCAGTCGCTAAGGGCATTGGTCATCGCCCGGCTGAATGACATCAGTGAGCCTGTTCGCTGCGCCGCAATCGACGCGCTCGGGCCGTACCTTGAGGAAGATGCGACGCTCCACGCCGTAGTGCTGGCGATGGTGAAAGACCGACTCGGACACATGTGGACTGCCCCGATCAAAGACCTCATCTGCGACCTCGGTGCTACGCCGTTCATGGCGGAGCAGCTCGAGTCCACACAGGCACGGAGTCGACTGGCCGCTGCCACAGCCCTAGCGGCGGAAACCGTGAGCGTTCGTGCCTACCAGGAGCGTCTGGGCGCCGCGTTGCAGAATCAAGCCTGCCGCGAATCGGGCCCCGCCCGAGCCGCCGCGATGGCGGCACTGGGTCTGTTGGCTGACGGCGACGAGTCCGTGCGGGCGGCGCTGGTTGCCCAACTGCGCGATGAGAACCCAACGGTGCGGGCAGCGGCCTTGAGAGGTCTGGGCCCCTGGCTGGGCCGCGATGCGGCGCTGCTAAAGGACGCTGCGACGCTGTTGACGTCCACTCACGCCGTCGATCTGCGCGGCGCGCTCCAGGCACTCGGGCCACATATGGGCCAGAACCTTGATCTGGTGCTGACTGCCTCGACACTGCTCGACCACGCTGACGAATTCGTCCGCAGCGATGCGATCGAGGCGTTGAGCACGTGGTTGGATTCCCGGCAGGATGCGAAGCGGGCTGTGGTGGTGAAGCTGGCAGATCCCGACTGGTTGGTGCGCCGAGCCGCTGTTGCGGCGCTCAAGTTGAAGCTGGTTGCCGACCCAGACCTTGTGCAGGCTGTGGTCCAGCTTCTCCACCATCCAGTCGCCGACGCCCGCTGTGCGGCGCTCGATGTGTTGGCTGCCTCCTTAGCATGGGCCGTTGACTCAAGGTCGGCCGTTATCGCGGCGCTTGACGATGGCGACGCAACGGTGCGCGCCTCGGCGACCAAGGCGCTCGGGCCGCTGGTTGGCCAGGATGCGGCCCTGGTATCCAGGGTGACGGCACTCTTGGGTGATGCCGATCCCTACATCCGCGGCACAGCAATCGAGACTCTGGGCCCCTGGCTGGCGTATGATGCCGCGCTGACTGCGGCGGCTCTTGAAATGCTGGCGGATCCGGATGGCGGCGTTCGAAGTGTGGCGATCGCGGCGGTGGCGCCACAACTGGCCGAGGACAGCGCGCTGAGGATCGCGGTGATGGCGCGGCTGGCCGATGCCGACGCAAGCGTCCGTCGGGCCGCGATCGAGGCCCTGGGTCCGCAGCTCGCGGCTGACGAGTCCACGCGAGCGATGGTGTTGGCCGCCTGCAGCGATCCTGACGAGCGTGTGCGCCGAACGACCGCCACCATCCTTGGGCTGCATGTCGGTGTGGATCCTGAAGTGAAGGCGGCCGTGTTTGCGTTGCTGGGAGATCCAGCAGCCTCGGTGCGATTCACCGTGGTCAACGCGGTGCGCGCTTTTGTGGAGTCGGACGAAGATCTGAGGGCCGCGGTCGTGGCGGCTCTCCAGGATAAGGAGATTCGTGTCCGGGCGGTCGCACTGGAGACATTGGCGCCGGTCGTCCCCTTCGCTGACATGCGCCAGGCTCTCGAAAGCGTGTTGGGGTCGGACAGTAATTCCATCGAGTACGCCAACGGGGCGGCGGAATGGGTGGTCTTAACTCCCCTGGGTGCCCGCGAGTCGCTGGCGGAGGCGTGGGGGACTAGGGCCCGCACGGCACCCGAGGTCGCCGCCTGGGCGCGCGGTTTACTTCTTTCGGACAACGAGGACCTGCGCGAGGCCGCGGCCTGGCTGCTAGAGCTCGCCGGCCCGGAGGCCGTACGGAACTCGCGGGAAGAGCTCCTGCAGGCCTTGGCGGATCGGCGGGGAAAGGATTCATGGCCGGCGCGCGTGGCGGCGGCACAGCGGCTCCTCAATGAATGGGCGTATTCAGATCGTGCGCTGCAGGTCCTGGTGGCTGCCCTGGACTTTGGGCTACGGCCCTCCATCGTCGACAACTCCGCAACGAGCGTGCGCAGGGAAGCGGCCCTGGCCGTTGGCACGCTCAAAGCGATTGAGGTCCATCCGGCGGCGATCGTGGCCATCCGGCGAGCCCTTGATGAGGAGACTGATCCCAGGGTCCTGGATGCCCTGGCCGGCGCACTACGATCTCTAGTCTCTGCGCCAGTGTAACGCCCCCCAGGAGGGCGGCGCCGGCCTGGCTCACCCGCGGCCATCGTCACCGCCCGACAGCGTCACTCCACCGGGGCGTAGAGGCCCGGCCAGTCGAACTCGACCCGCAGCGTGGTGCCATCGTAGTGGAGCACCACCTGGGTGTCGGCCTTGCGCATCATCACGCATTCGCGGAAGAATTCGCAATCGTCCTGGTGCAGGCTGACGTGCCCGACGTGCGTCACCTGCCAGCCGTTTGTCGCGGGTAGCTGGCGGTAGTGCTCCAGGAAGTCGTCAAGCGTCATCTTTGGGTTGGTGAAGAAGTACAGGTCGACGCCGATGCCGTGTGCGTAACGGGTCATGCCCCGAACGGCGCTGTCGCCTGGCACGGGCAGGCCGAGCTCGGCCGGCAAGTTGATCGCGGCCGCCATGGCCTGCATGTCGTCGGGCAGCGCGATCTCGGGCACCTGGCCGATCGAGGACACGGTCTCGGTGACCTCGTACACCTGCGTGAAGTCGCCCTGGGTGCTCGTCTCCTTCCAGTGCGAAGCGAGCACATAGTTGCCCTCGATCGCCAGAAAAAAGTCGCCTTCAAGCTGGATGGTCGCAGCGCCGTTGACCCTTTCGACCGGGGCCAGTACAAAGTGATAGGCCGGGATGCCCTCGTACTCGGTTTTCTCGGCGAATTGCGCCTCGACCAGGCGATCGGTGTTCGCGGTCGGGATCTGGGCCTTCGCAAAGAGCGATTCGCTCGACCCGGCCGAGATGTACCAATCGCCGGTGCCCGTCTGTGTATAGGTCCAATCGTCAACCACGACCGTTCGCTCCACGCCACCCTGGTACTGGTTGTTAAGGTAAGCGCTGAACGGCTCTTTGATGTACCCGATCCTGTTCGTCTGTTCGGTCAGCGTGCCGTTGACCGTGTTCTTCTCGTTGATCGTGACGATGAAGCTGTCCAGGGCGCGGATATCCGTGAAAGACCAGATCGCAAAGGTCGGCGGCCAGACCGTGCTTGTCGGTTCCGGGGCCAGGGTCGGGGGTACGCTCGTCGCGGTCGGGGCGAGTGTCGGCAGTGCCGCGATCGTTGGCGCACCGGTCGCCTGAACAGATGCGGCCGTCGTGGGCGCCCCGGGGTCGGTCGGCGCTGCCTGGGGGGTTGCGATGCCCGCCAGACCGCACGCCTGAAGCAGCAGGGCGCACAACAGGGGCGGAAGGTAGGGCTTGAGGGTCATGGGCGCGAACCTGGAACAGTCTTTCGGTGATCGACGGCTAATGGGTTGTCCGAAATTGTATCGTCGGGAACGCGGCGTCACCGGCTGCCTAAAGCCGGGAAACCGCATCGGGTTGGGCCCTTGGCTTTTACGGATGGGGCGGATTGTGGAGACGCACGCCCTCGACCATACCCTGGCCTGGCATTTTGACGGTACCGATCCATACTGGAACCCCCGAAACAGGGTGACAACTTGCGATGCTGTTTGCAAACCCGCTCGCCCGTTGTCAGGAGCCCCGGAATGGGCCGGACCGGTACACGGATAGCACGGATCAAACGGATCACACAGCCGTATCTCAAATGGCTCCATGCCATCCGTGGATATCCGTGTGATCCGTGTACTGGGCCACCTGTCTGAATCCGGTTCGCCAACAGCATCAACTTTCCCGTGCACACGCAGGGCCAGCGCCGCGTGGCGCGCAAGCCCAGCGTGGT
>DKKP01000202.1 GCA_002455335.1 Anaerolineales bacterium UBA6663
CGACTGGATCGTCGGCGCGCTGGCGTCCGAGGCCAAACGCCAGGGTGTGCCCAGGCAGTTCAAGCCGTGGCCCGACCCCCTGCCCGAAGCATTGCCGCTCAACCAGCCGGTCGACGCGGCCTACATCGACCATGGCCTGCGCGGCCCGACGATCGTCATCAACCCCGATGTTCAGGCCTGGTGCGACAACGCCGAGGCCAAACCGCTCTGGCAGCCGTTCGATTTTGGCGGCGGAGTCGCCCAACCGGTCGAGGTCAGCCTGGGTGTCATGGACAACCCGTATCTGGCCGAGCAGCGCGTCTTCGACCTCGACCTCACGGGCGACCCATTGGCGGTCTGCGGCGCCTCGGGCCGCGGCAAGACCACGTTCCTGATGACGCTGGCAACCGCGCTCGCGGCCAAATACGCGCCGACCGACCTGCACCTGTTCGTGCTCGACTTCGGCCGCGGCGGCCTCAAGCAACTGCGGACGCTGCCGCACGTGGCCGGCGTGGTCAATGGCGGCGAGGACGAACGCATTGAGCGCCTCTTCCGCGTGCTCTTCAGCACGATCAACGATCGCCAGCAGAAACTCGCGGCGTATGACTCGATGGCGGATTACAACGCCAAGAACCCGACCACGCCGATGCCCGCGATCGTGGTGTTGATCGACAACGCCTCGGAGTTCAAGGAGACCTACGACCGCTTCCTGATGGACCTGATCTCGCTGGTCCGCGACGGCCGCGCCTTTGGCGTGTACTTCGTGGCCGCCGGCGCCCTGGTCACCGACATCCCGAGCAAGCTCTTCAACGTGCTCGGCCAGCGCGTGACGTTCGCACAGTCGGACGCCATGGACTACACGACCATCGTCGGGCGCGGCTGGACGCGCATCAACGACGTGCCCGGGCGCGGCCTGGCTGTGGCCATGATCGACGGCAAGCCGCAGCCGCTCGAGTTCCACACCGCGATGCCCGTGGTGCCCGATGTGGCTGGGAGCCCCTATCGCGAGCTCTTCCGCCGGATGGCCGCAGCCTGGGAGACGCTCGAGCGCGAGAACCCGTCGCTGCGCACGCGCAAGCCGCGACCGATCGAGCCGCTGGCAAGCGTGATCGACCTGCCGACCGTGCTCGGCATGCCTGTGACAGTGCCCGATAACGCGATCGCAGTACCGCTCGGCATCAACGACCTCGACCGCGAGCCCACGGTGATCGACCTGACGACCAAGGGCCCTAACCTGCTGGTGATGGGCCCGCCCGTGGCCGGCAAGACCACGTTGCTGCGCTCGTTCGTGCTCGCGCTGGCGCAGAAGTACTCGCCCGAGCGGCTCGCCCTGATCCTGGTCGACCCAAGCGATGCGACCCGCCGCTTCTACAACTACGGCGCCGGCGAGCAGACGCTCGACAGGCTCCCGCATGTGCTCTCGGCGGTCGGCACGTCGGCCGAGCTCGACACGCTCGTCAAGCGCATGAAGGCCGAGTACGACGAAGAGACCGCGGGCAAGCTGCGCGGCCAGAGCGCGGTGTACGCTCAGCAGGACCCGACAAAACGCACGGTGGTCATGATCATCGACCACTACGACGACATCGAGTCGATCAACAAGACCAAGGTCTTCCAGGACCTGGCCGAGCTCGGCAAGGGCAAGAACCTGCATATCGTGCTGGCCGGCAGCCTGAACATCACGCGCACCAGCCTTGACGACGTCCGCAAGCGGGCCGAATCGTCGCGCTACTCGATCATCCTGCAGGATTTCGAGACCGTGCGCTACATGGGCGTGCGCGGGATCAATGCTTCGAGCATCAAAGACCTTCCGGCCGGGCGCGGCTTCGCGGTCAAGTCGATCAGCGCCGCGCTATCGCAGTTCGTGCTGCCCGTGATCGAAGGCAAGAACGGTTTCTCGGCCGACGAGCAACTGGCAGGCCTCTTCAACGCCATCCGCCGCCGCCATGGCAACATCCGGGCGCGCTGGAGCTACTTCAACGACGACCTGACGGCGCTCAACGAGGCGCTGGGCGTGGCGGCCGCGGCGCCTGGGGCCCCGACGCCAGCTGGGGCCGCCCAGACGGGCGTAGCCGCTGTTCCGGCCTATGACCCGGCCCTGGCAGCCGCCATGGGCGAAGAGTCGATCGATATCGATGCATTGCTGGCCGAGCAGGCCGCCGCGCAGGAATCGGCGACCATCGCCATGCCGACCAAACTGAACTTCGCCGAGGTGCTCGTCGAACGCGACGAGGAAGAAGCCCCGCCGGGTGAGAACGGCGCGACGGCGCCCGAGGCTAAGAAAGAGAGTACTTAGTGGCACACATCCCATCCAGGCTGGGCCTCGCCTGGATGGGATGTGTGCCCTAGTGGGTATTTATGGACCGTTTCAATCTGACGCTCAACATCGCGGGCTCGCCGATCGAGGGCCGCAAGCTTAACGTGCGCAGCAGCCTTCCGGTGGCCAGCCTGATCGCCACGATCCAGGATAAGTTCAACCTGGATGGCCGGTATGAGCTCCGGCTGGAGAGCGAATCGCGCCCATCGCTACCGCTCGAGAAGCAACTGATGGAGGTCGGCATCCGCGAGGGCGCGACCCTGGTCTGTGTGCGTGTGGTCGAGGCGACGGGCACCGAAGATGCGATCCGCCGCGGGCAACGCGATGCCTTCAGTAAGGCGTTCAAGCGCGTGTATCTCGTCGAGAACCGATCGCTCACCGAGTTCGAGCTCAAGTGGCACCCGGCGATCCTCGGCCGGCGCGACGTCAGGAACCCGGCGAACAACAAGCTGCTTGCGGTCGATCTTGAAGACATGGAAGAACTGCCAACCGTGTCTCGCCACCACGCCGCGATCACGGAGAAGAGCGGCTCGTTCTTCATCGAGGATATTCAGGGGCGGAATCCGGTATATCTCGAGGGGCAGCGGCTCAAACAGGGCATTCAATACCCTCTGGCCGCCGGCGCCACGATCCAGCTCGGGCGCGTATCCCTGACCTTCCGGCTGATCAGTTAAGACGAAACAACCCTAGACCTGCCAGAGTCGCCAAAGAACGGGGTGCTCCGAGGGTCG
>DKKP01000106.1 GCA_002455335.1 Anaerolineales bacterium UBA6663
GGCCACCGAGGCTGCCCCGACCGAAGCGCCGCCGACCGCCGCGCCGACCGAGGCCGCGACCGAGACACCCGTGGCCGAAGCGGCGCCGACCGAGGCCGTCGTCGCCGACGTCACCGGGCTGCGCACGTACAACTTTGATCCGACCCAGTCGTCGGCCAGTTATTCGGTGGATGAGTTCTTCCTGCAGGAGAACAACCGGCTGGGGACGGCCGTCGGCGTGACGAGCCAGGTCTCGGGCGCCCTGCAGATCAACTTCGATGACCCGGCCGCCAGCCCCCTTGGAGAGGTGACCGTCGACATCAGCCTGCTCGAGAGCGACAGCAACATGCGCGACAACGCCATACGCCGCCAATGGCTCGAGTCGGCGACCTACCCGCTGGCGACCTTCACGGCAACAGCCATTGAAGGCCTGAGCGCGGCGCCGGCGTCCGGCGAGACCGTGACCTTCAAGTTGACCGGCGACATGACCGTGCACGACACCACCCTGCCTGTCACGTGGGATGTCACGGCGACGTTGGACGGCGAAAACCTTGTTGGCACCGCCACGACCCAGATCCTCATGGCGGACTTCGGCGTCGAGCCGCCGAGCAACCCGTTCATCTCGGTCACAGATGGCGTAACGCTGACCCTCAACTACGTCTTGTTGCCGACAAGCTGAGCCGCGAACGAGACGTCGACGTCACCCACCCAAACGGCCTATCGGGTCTCGGAGCTCATCCCGGCGATCCGATAAGCCGATTGGGTGGGTGTCTCTTTCGGTGTTTCCACAGCGCTGTTCCAGGCTGTATAATGTCGTCACCATACTAGAACCGAAAGGGAAATTGGAAGACAACCATGGCCAGCGTAACCTACGAACACGTCGACAAGAAGTTTGGCGACAACCACGTCCTGAAGGATCTCAACATCGCGATCAATGACAAAGAGTTCCTCGTGCTTGTCGGCCCGTCGGGCTGCGGCAAGTCGACGGCGCTGCGCTGTCTGGCCGGCCTCGAGGAGATCTCGTCGGGGCGCGTGTTGATCGGCGACCGCGATGTGACCAACATCGCGCCGAAAGACCGCGACATCGCCATGGTCTTCCAATCCTACGCGCTGTATCCGCACATGAGCGTGTACGACAACATGGCGTTCGGCCTTAAGCTGCGCAAGACGCCGAAGGCCGAGATCGATCGACGCGTCAAGGAAGCGGCCGAGATCCTGGGCATCACGCACCTGCTGCAGCGCAAACCCAAGCAGCTCTCCGGCGGCCAGCGACAGCGCGTCGCCGTCGGTCGCGCGATCGTCCGCGAGCCCTCCGTCTTCCTCTTCGATGAGCCGCTCTCGAACCTCGACGCCAAGCTGCGCGTGCAGACCCGGGCCGAGATCTCGAAACTGCATCAGCGCCTGAAGACCACGTTCATCTACGTCACGCACGACCAGGTCGAGGCCATGACCATGGCCACGCGCATCGCCGTGATGAAGGACGGCGTGCTGCAGCAGCTCGACTCGCCCCAAAACCTTTACGAACTCCCCGGCAACGTCTTCGTCGCTGGCTTCATCGGCTCGCCGTCGATGAACTTCTTCGACGCCAAAGTCGTGGCCGCCGACAAGACAGTCGTGGTCGACACAGGCGCCTTTGCCGTGACCGTGCCGCAGGAGAAGGCCGCGCCCTATCTGGCCCACGTCGGCAGGCAGGTCATCCTTGGCATCCGGCCTGAAGACATCCACGACCCGATGTACGCGCCGCCGGGTATCCATCAGGCCCTGGTCGATGCCGTGGTCGAGGTGACCGAGTTGATGGGCAACGAGGTCATCCTTTACCTGCGCTCCGGCGACAAGAGTTATGTCGCCCGCGTCGACCCGCGCAACCGCGCCCGCGTCGGCGATAAGCTGCAAGTGGCTATGAACCTCGACAACATGCATCTGTTCAACCGCGAGACCGAGGCCGCCATCCGCTGAGGCACTCGCTCCCCGTTCCAGGCGAACAAAACGCCCCGCGCTCAGGCAAGGCCTGACTGCGGGGCGCTTTTCTATTTAGCCCGGATTCGCGTACCTTTCTCACTGCTTTTACGGACGCGCCCCCGCTTCTGGATACGATGAACCATGGCGACCAATCGGCGTCGCTTTGAATGGATAACACAGCCATGAAGCGTTTCAACGACTACTCCCTTCGTTTCCAATGGACCGTGCTCGGCGTTGGCGGCGTGGCGCTCACGCTGGCCGCGATCCTGGCCGCGGGCCTCTGGGGCATCTCGGGGATGAACAACCAGGCCGTCGCGAGCGTCGAGGAACTGGCCGCCGGCGACCTCGACCATATCGCCCAGGGCGTGGTGCGCCTGATCGAAGCGCAGGACGAAGCGCTTCGACACGAGGTCGACGGCCTGATGCGCGTGGCGCAGCGCCGACTTGACGACTCGGGCGGCGTGCAGCTGTTCTCAAGGCAGACAAACTGGGCTGCGCAGGATCAATTCACCAAGTCGGTCACCGACATCCGGTTGCCCAGCCTGGGCCTCAGACAATCGAGCCAGGATCTGGATGCCTTTGTTCAGGATCTCGGTGCGCTGACCGGGGCCGCGATCACCGTCTTTCAGCGGATGAACGAGGACGGCGACATGTTGCGGGTCGCCACGACCGTGCAGACGGCCGAGGGCAAGCCCGCGATCGGTACGTACATCCCGGCCACCATGGCCGATGGCAGCGCCAACGGCGTGCTGGCCAGCGTGCTCAAAGGCACGCCTTACTCAGGCGTCGCCTTTGTCGTCGATGCCTGGTACGTGAGCTCCTACAACCCCCTGACCAATGCGGCCGGCGAGATCGTGGGCATGCTGTTCGTCGGCATCCCGCGCGACAGGGCCACCACCCTGCGCGAGGCGCTGTACGACACAGTCGTCGGCAAGACCGGCTATGTGTACGTCCTCGGCAGCGCGGGCGCCGAGAAGGGCAGCTACATCATCTCGCGGCTTGGCGAGCGCGACGGCGAGAACATCTGGGAGACGCTGGATGCCGATGGCAAGCCGGTCATCCAGGACATCATCTCAGCCGGCCTGGCGCTCGAGCCCGGCGAACTTGGCACGGTGCGCTACCGCTGGCAGAACCCGGGCGAGACCGAGCCGCGCTGGAAGATCACGCGCGTTGCCTACTACGCGCCGTATAACTGGGTCATCGGCGTTGGCGCCTACGAAGACGAATACATGGCCGTCGAGCAGCACCTGGCGGATCAACTCCAGCAGACCTTGCTGATCCTTGGCGCGATCGGCCTGACCCTGATGGCCGGCGCCTTTATCGGTATGCGCTTCATCGCCGGCGCCGTGGCCGGCCCGCTGACGCGGATGGTGGCAACGGCCAACGGGCTCGCCGTCGGAGACCTCAACCAGGAGATCACGCACCACAGCGGCGACGAGATCGGCCAGTTGGCCGATGCCTTCCGGACGATGATCGCCCACAACCGAAAGATGGCTGAGCATGCCGCGCGCATCGCCGCGGGCGATCTCTCGCAAGACTTCGCGCCCGCGTCGGAGCAAGACACGCTCGGGCAGGCGTTCAAGACCATGACGAACAGCCTGAAGGGCCTGATCACCACAGTGCGTCGACAGGCGCTCTCGATCACGACGGCCTCGGGCGGGTTGGCATCGGCGGCCGAAGAGAGCGGGCACGCGACAAACCAGATCGCCACGACGATGCAGCAACTCGCGACGGGCGCCACGCAGCAGGCGGACGGCGTCGCGCGCACCGCGAACACCATCGAAGAAGTCAGGCGCGCCATCGAGGGCGTCGCGCAGGGCTCGCAGGTGCAGGCCAGCGCGATATCGCAGACCTCAACTGCTATGACCCATCTGTCGCGCACTGTGGCCGAAGTCGGCGCCGGCGCGCGCGAACAATCCAATGGCCTGCGCCGCGCTGCCGCGGCCCGCGAAGACCTGGTCGGGGCGCTTGGGCAGATGCGCGGCGCCGCTGACGGCGTCGGCCAGGAGACCGTTGCGGCCGCCGAGGCCGCGCACGGAGGCGGCGCGATCGTCGCCGAGACGATCGCCGGCATGCAGCGCGTCAGGACAGCCACCGAGCAACTCTCCGAGCGGGTTCGCGACCTCGGCCGGCACTCGGCCCAGATCGGCAGCATCGTCGAGACCATCGACGACATCGCGGCGCAAACGAATCTTCTGGCGCTCAACGCCGCCATCGAGGCGGCCCGGGCGGGCGAGCACGGCAAGGGCTTCGCCGTGGTCGCCGAGGAGGTCCGCAAGTTGGCCGAGAAATCGGCGACGGCGACCAAGGAGATCTCGGCCATGGTCCAGACCGTCCAAACCGGCTCGACCGAGGCCGTTGAGGCCATGCGCCAGGCCGGCGATGACGTGGCCGAGGCTGTGCGTCTGACCGATCAGGCCGGATCGGCCTTCCAACACATCACCACTGGGGCGCAATCCGCGGTGGCCCGCGTCGATAGCATTCGAGCCGCGCTCGAGGCGATGCAGGCCGCGGCGTCGCAGCTTGAGCAGGTGGTCAATGAGGTCACGGTGATCGCCGATCGCAATCGCGTGAGCAGCGAAACCATGAACCGGCTCAGCGCCGAGGTGGTCGAGAGCGTCGAGAACGTCAGCGCCGTGATCGAGCAGAACACGGCCGCGACCGAGCAGATGGCGGCCAGCGTCACCGAAGTGGCCGACTCGATCCAGACAAGCGCCAGCATCAGCGAAGAGAACAGCGCTTCAGTCGAAGAGGTCTCGGCGAGCACCGAGGAGATCAGCGCGCAATCGGAGGAAGTGGCCGCATCGGCGCAGGCCTTGTCCGACATGGCCGAAGGGCTCCGGGCCGCTGTGGCTCAGTTCCAGACCGGCGACGAGGAGCAGGCGCCGCAGCCGACCGCGGTTCGCGAGCAGACGAAACGGGTGGCCACTCGCAAGGCCCCGGCTCAGGCAAGCGCGCGGTATCGTTGACGGTCAGGGCGTTGGCCAGGTCAACGGGATCTCGACGACATCGCCGCCGTCGACGCGTTGCAGACGGGTGCCATCCGACGGGTCATAGAGGCCGACCAGGAACGTGTAGCGTCCAGGGGCGGGCTCTATGGGCAACGGGTGAGCGTCGGCGATCAGCTCCCCGCCCTGCCAGGCCGTAGTCGGGTACCAGCCGCCGCGCGGCGGCCCATCTGCCTGGAGCACAGGTTCACCCTGCGCATCCTGCAGGTGCACGAAAACCGTATAGTCCGAATCAAGCGGGCCGGCCGGCGACCAGAACAGGGTCAGCCCGGCCGGCCCGGCCGAGTCTGACGACGTGAGCGTGTAGCCGGTCAGCCGCAGGCCTTGCTCGAAATCCACGTTGAGTTGCTGGTCAGGCGCTTCGGCGCTGGATGCGCCATGGAACACGAGCGAGGCAGCCACGGGAGCGGAAAGCGTAGCGCCGTCCGCATCGACGATGGGGTAGCGCAGGCCTGTGGCGAACTCCATCAACCCGACGAGCAGATCGACTCGCGTGCTTGGCGCATCCGAGTCGACCGGGATCTCGATCCGGTCTTCGAGCACAGCCCCCACCGGCCAGAATATCGTCGGGCTGTTGCCGAGGCCGGGATACGTGTCGCGCTGGCCGACCTTGCGATCCTGTTCGCCGATCAACTGCACGAAGACCGAGGCCGGCATCTCTGTCTGGCGCAGGGGCTCCCAGTACAGGGTCACGACCAGGCGCTCGCCCGGGCGAACCACGGCACGCTCGAGCGTTATCCCGCGTAAGCGAGCGATGTCGCCGATGACCCAATCGAGCCGATGGGTGATGCGCGCGTCCGCCTGCGCGCTCGTGACCTTGGGCGCCGGCGCATACGCCGGGCCAAGCTGCCCGAACAGGGCCCAGGCCCCGAACAACGCGAACCCTAGAGCGATCAAGCCTGCCCGCGCGCCGTTGGCCCAACCGGGTCGCCAGGCGGCCCAGCCCAGCACAAACAAGACCGCGATCGCGGGCAGAGCCGCATACACCTGCCGGCCCGTGACCTGTTGCGTGCGGGTCAGATACCAGAACAACGCCCCAACCGTCAGCGCCAACCAGATCAAGAGCAGGGCCCAGGGCGCATGCGCCCCGATTGGGTCGATGGTGCGGCGCTTCCGCCACGCGGCGCTCAGAGCACCGAGCACTGCCACAACGGTCAACCCATCGAGCAGGTGATACAGCGGCTCGGGGGCCGGCACGTTTCCGTAACCGAAATTCGACCAGAACGTGGTTCGGAGGTTGTAGAGCTCCACCGGGATCTGGCTCACCGTCAGCGAGGCCCGGACGCCCCAGCTGGCCCACATCGCCCCCAGGCCGGTCAGATCGCCGTACAGCGTGACGTTTCGCAGAAACCACCAACCACTCGTTGCCAGAAACCCCAGGGCCAATACCAGGCCCGATTGCACCAACCACGAAAACGATCGAACGCGCCAGGCCCACATCGCGAGCATGGCCCCGGCCACAACCGCGATCGGATAGCTGCTGACTTTTGCCAGCGCGGCGAGGCCGAGCGCCCCGCCAAGCAGCGCGACTTCGCGGAACGCCGGGCGCTGCGATCGACGGAGCATCTTGATCTGCCAGATCAACAGCCACACAGGCAGCGCCGCCACAAGGGCATCGTTTGTGATCGACGCCGTGGTAAGCAGGTAGTTCGGGATGAAGCCCATGACCGCCGCCACGGCCACTGCGAGCGCCGGCTGCCCGGGTCGGAGCAGACGCATCAAGCGGTACGCGCCGTAGACGCCCGCCAGGCCGATCACCGTCGAAAGCAGCCGGATCGCGTGGGCCGCGAGCGCCATGCCCGTGGCGATCTGTTCACCCGGTGGGTGCAGGTACTGGTTCTTGTTATCGCGGCCGACCTGACCGATGTCGTAGGCCCAGAACGGGTTTGCCACGATGTCCGAGCGACCCTGGGCCAGATCGAAACCAGACGTCGCCAACGCTGCGAGCGCATAGTAAAGCGGCGGTTGATGGTACTCCGAAAGTGGGGCAATCGGATCGACCACCGGCAATTGGCCGGTTTGTCTCAAATAGACGACGAAATCGAAGTGAAGGAGTTCGTCGGGCGACTCGAACAGCGGATTAACCCAGTTATAACCGGTAGCCAGAAGCAGGTAAGCGATCAGGACGACGGCCAACGGGGCCCGTCGGCGCCAACGATCCACCATGGGGTTCACAGTCTGGCCATTGTATCAACGCGGGGGTCGATCAGCTATAATCGATTGATACATGACGGACTCTTCACAACCCTCCGAGTTGATGCATGCTTCCG
This sequence comes from Anaerolineales bacterium UBA6663, assembly GCA_002455335.1. Taxonomy (GTDB): domain Bacteria; phylum Chloroflexota; class Anaerolineae; order Anaerolineales; family UBA6663; genus UBA6663. The sequence continues at coordinate 7,217 of DKKP01000106.1, forward strand.
CACCCGCACAGACAATCGGCACACCCGACCTCGAAGTCTCGATCGTGATGCCCTGTCTGAACGAGCGCGACACGATCGGCGAGTGTGTGCGTAAGGCGCGCCGCGCGATCGAACAGAATGGATGGCGCGGCGAGATCGTCGTCTCTGACAATGGCTCGACCGACGGCTCGATCGAGATCGCCATCTCGGAGGGCGCCCGCGTCGTGCATCAACCGTTGCGCGGCTACGGCGCCGCCTATCTCAAGGGCATCAATGAAGCGCTTGGCCGGTACATTATCATCGGCGACTCAGACGACACTTACGACTTCGGCGACACGCCTCTCCTGCTCGAACAACTCAGGGCCGGCGCCGATGTCGTGCTTGGATCGCGCTTCATGGGCAAGATCCTGCCCGGCGCCATGCCCTGGCCGAACCGTTACATCGGCAACCCGATCCTGACGGGCATGCTCAACCTCTTGTTTGGCCAGAAGATTTCGGATGCTCACTCGGGTCTGCGGGGTTTCACGCAGGCGGCCTGGCGGACCATGGATCTGCGGACCACGGGCATGGAGTTCGCGTCCGAGATGCTGATCAAGGCCTCGCTCAAGCGGCTGCGCATCAAAGAGATCCCGATCACCTACCATCCGCGGCTCGGCGACTCGAAACTCAACCGGATCGAAGATGCCTGGCGGCATGTGCGCTTCATGCTGCTCTTCAGCCCGGGCCCGCTGTTTGTGTTGCCCGGCCTTGTCGCTCTGGCGCTCGGGCTGATTCTTGTGGGGGCGCTCGTCGGCGGTCCGTTCTTCATCGGTTCGATGTACGTCGGCGTGCACTACATGGTGCTGGGGAGCCTCTTGAGCGTGCTCGGGTTGATGCTGCTCACCTTTGGCGTTTCGGCCAAGGCCTATGCCTTCAGAGAGCACCTGGTCGAGCGCGACACCTGGATCGATACGCTGCTCAAGGTCTTCACACTCGAACGCGGGCTGTTGATCGGCGGCCTGCTGGTTTTGATCGGCGTCGGGATGTTCCTCAACATCCTGGCGCAATACCTCGGCGGCGATCGCGCGCCCTTCAACGACCTGGTGTATCTGCATCAGGCGCTCGCCGGCACCACGGTCTTGCTGATCGGCATGCAGATCGCGTCATCGTCGTTCTTCTTGAGCCTGCTCGACATCGCACGCCAGCACAGCTCGATTGGCGAATGATCTCGATCCTGCTGCTTACGCTGAACGGCGGCGATCGGCTGCGCGAGTGTCTGCGGGCGATCCGCGCGCAGCAAGGCGCCCCGCCCTACGAGATCCTGGCGATCGACTCCGGGTCGACCGATCAAACCCTTGCCACCCTGCATGCCTTCGCCGACCGTGTGCAGAGCATCCCGCCCGAAGCCTTTGGCCATGGCCGGACCCGAAATCTCGCCGCTCGGGGGGCGGCCGGCGAATGGCTTGTCTTCCTTTCGCAGGATGCCGTGCCGGCCTCGCCGGACTGGCTGGCCAATCTCACCCGCCCGCTCGAAGCCCCGGATGTCGCCGCCAGCTTCGGCCGCCAGCTGCCGCCCGCCGACGTCGGGCCGATCGAGACGTTCTTCCTGACCTTCACCTACCCGCCGCATCCGTTTGAGCAATCGCGTCTGCGCCAGGTCGACGGCGGGATCGGTCGGATCTTCTTCTCGAACGTCAACGCCGCCATCCGTAAGTCGGTGTTGCTCGCGCACCCCTTCCCCGACGACGTGATCATGAGCGAGGACCAGGCCTTTGGGCGTGCCGCTCTCGAAGCGGGGTATCGGGTGTGCTACGAGCCCGAAGCCGCCGTGCTCCATGGTCACCGTTACACCCTCAGCCAGCTGTTTCGCCGCAACTTCGACAGCGGCTATTCGCTGCGCGAGATCAGCGGCGACTCCTGGCGCAATGTGGTCGCGCTGGGCGCCGGGTATGTCCGGGCCGAGATCGCGTATCTCTGGCAGACCGGGAACTGGTCGCTGATCCCTTACGCCGTGCTTTACGAGGCCACCAAGAGCGCCGGGTTCGCCGCCGGGCGCCTCGGGCACCGGTTGCCGCGACGCCTGCAGCGCACGCTGTCGCTGCACCGACGCCACTGGGACACGCCGGTCGAGACAACCCGCCAGGATGCTTCATGAGCGCGGGGCTGGCCATCGTCGTCTTGAGCTTCAATGCGCGGGCGCACATCGACGTCTGCTTGGGCGCGGCGCTTGCCCAGACGCGGCAGGCGCGCGTGATCGTGGCGGACAACGGTTCGAGCGATGAGACGCTCGCGTACGTGCGCGAACGCTGGCCGACCGTCGAGACGCTCGACCTTGGCGCCAACCACGGGTTCGCGGGCGGGTACAACCGGGCCCTGGCCACAATCGACGCCGAGTGGCTTGTGCTGCTCAACTCGGATGCCGTCCTCGCGCCCGATTGGTGCGCACGACTTCTGGATTTTGCCGGTACTCATCCACATGCCGCGATCCTCGGCGGCTCGTTACTGTTCTGGCGCGACGGCGGCCCGACCGAGATCGCCCAGAGCCTCGGCAGCCATGTGACCGATGCCGGGACGGCCTATGAGGTCGGCTGGGGGCAGCCGATCGCGGATCTACCGGCGAAGCTGCTTGACCCCCACGCGACGGCCGCCATCCCGGGCGCAGCGCTCCTCATTCGACGCAGCACTTTCTGGTCGCTGGGCGGGTTCGACCCGGGGTACTTTGCGTACCTCGAAGATGTCGACCTGGGTTGGCGCGCCTGGCTGACGGGCGATGAGGTCTGGGTCGTGCCCGGCGCCCGCGCCTGGCACGCCTATGGCGCAAGCGCCGGTGGGCGGGCCTCGCCCCTTCGCGTCCGGTGCATGCAGCGCAACCGTTATGCCAACATGATCAAGCTGCTCGAGGCGCCGACCCTGGTCAGCGGGCTGATCACGTCGATCGCTTACGACGTGTACCGGGTGCTAGAATACGCGACGCGAGGCGATGGTCACGCATTGCGCGCGTTGTTCCAGGGCACCGGAGAGGCGCTCATGCGGCTGCCCCGGTGGTGGGAAGCCAGGCGCCGGATCCAGCGCGGGCGAAAGCGCACCGATCGCGAGCTTCGCGAGGCAGGCCTGCTGGTTCCCGCGTTGGCGGCGCTGCGCGAGTATCGGCGGCTGGCGCGCCTCGGCACACAGTCGGCCGCGAGGGTCGACAACCCATGATCAAGACACCTGTCTGGCGTTACCGCGAGGCCGTCCGGCTGCTCACCCTGCGCGAGTTACGTGTGCGCTATAGCAACTCGGCGCTCGGCGTGATCTGGAGCTTGCTTGCGCCGCTGGCCATGACCGTGGTCTTCAGCGTGATCTACGGCGTCTTGATGCCGACGACGCTCCCGGCCTACCCCGTGTTCTTCCTCGCCGGGCTGCTGCCCTGGAACTTCTTCAGCCTGTCGCTGACCGCCACAACCCAGGCGATCACGGCGAACAGCAATCTCGTCAAGCGCGTGTACTTCCCGCGCGAGATCCTGCCGATCAGCGTCGTGCTCGCCAACGGCATCAACTTCCTGATCGCTCTGGTTCCGCTGGCGGTCTTGATGATCGTATACGGCGTCGCCTTCACGCCCGCGCTTCTCTGGGTCGGCGTCATCCTGGCGATCCAGGTCGCGCTCAGCATCGGCCTTGGGCTCGGGCTGTCGGCCTTCAACACGCTCTTTCGCGACGTCCAGCAGGTGATCGACATCTTCCTGTTGCCGTTGTTCTTCGCGACGCCGATCTTCTACACGCTCGACCTGGTGCAGCAGCCGCTGCTCCGCCAGGCGATCCTGCTCGCCAACCCGATGGCCAGCCTGGTCTCGGCCTATCGCGCGGCCATCTACGGCGGTCAGGCGCCCGACCTCGGGCTGTTGGCGATCACGGCGCTCGAAGCGCTCGGGCTGCTCGCGCTGGGCTGGGCGCTGTTCCACAGGATGAGCGATGCTTTCACCGACGAGCTCTAGGCGCGCGCCGCTTGGCCCGGCTCTCGGATTGGGGTTGCTCCTGGCAGCGCGGTTCGCTCTTGGCGTCGGCTATAGCCTCGTCATACCACCCTGGGAATCATTCGACGAGCCCGGACACTTCCAGTATGCCCGGTATATCGCTGTGACCGGGCATCTACTGGATCCGAACGACCCGGAGGCCGAACGGATCTGGTCGCGGTTCCAGCCGCCACTCTATTATCTGCTCGTCGCCCCGATACTGACCTTTTTCGACCTCCACGGGGGGGTAGTCGAACCCGACCGAAACCCCTTCCTGGGCGACGGCAGCACAGGCTTGAATGTCGTTGTCGCATCGGCGAACCCGGATGCACTGATCATCGCTACCGAGAACGCATTGCTAGCCGGTCGGCTGTTTGGCGTGATCGTGAGTACCTCGAGCGCGATCGGCATGTATCTGGCAGCGCGCCGCTTGTGGCCCGACCGCCCTGGGCTGACGCTGGCGGTCACCAGCCTGTACGCGTTCTGGCCGCAGATCGTCTTTCTCGGAAGCGTGATGACCAACGATCTGTTGGTCATCAGTCTGGGTCCCGTCTTGCTCTATGCAATCGTACGAATCCGTCAGGAAGGGATCACGCCTGGCAACACCGCCCTCCTCGCGTTAACGGTCGGTGCAGCCATCCTCACAAAGCTGAACGGTCTGGCATTTGTCGTCCCGGCCGGCCTGGCCATCCTGATTGGCCTTCCTACTCGAATCGTCACGCACCGGTCCTGGGTCGCCCCGGTCATCGTCCTGAGCTTGAGCGCTCTGGCGCTCGCCGTCGTCGGGAGCATGGACTTCGTGACCGAACAGGTGCTCAGCATCGACACCCTCGACCGGTTTTGGCGGAATTTTCAAACGACAGACCTTTCGGCGGCTCGGCTCGGCGAATTGGCTTCCTACAGCCGTCGAACCTTTACCGCATCGTACGGCTGGGGCAAGTTCGAAACCTGGAGTTTTGTGTATTCGCTCGTCGAGGGTGGCGCACTCGTCGCCGTTGTCGGTTGCCTCTCGCTTGCGTTCACGCGACGGCGATTGATCGCGACGCAACCTGGCGTGATCCTGCTCATCGCAACGAGTCTGCCTCTGTCGCTCATCGTCATGGCGTTCGCCTTGACGATCGCCCAAGGCGATGCGCAGTTGATGGTCGGCAGGTATTTCCTACCGGCGCTTCCGGGCATGGTCATGATGGCCGCCATGGGCTGGCTCGCGCTTCTCCCGCGGCGATTGGGCGGCCACGTCGTCGCGCTCAACGCAATCGCCGGGATCCAGTTCAGCATGATGGCGCCTGCCGGGATCTTGATCCCCGTTTATGCGCTCCCACAGACGGCGCCGGCGATCCTAACCTCAGCGCTTGCGACAAAAGTCGACGTCGTTTTTGCTCCGGGCATGCGCCTGATAGGCGCCAGGGCGACGGACGTCGATACTCCGGGGTCGCCGCTCGCCATCACGCTCTGTTGGCAGGCCGATAAAAGTATCGAACACAACTACCCGTTGCGACTGAGTGTTGTCGGCCCCAATGGACAGGGATACGGCCATTACATCGCCTATCCGGGGCGCGGCAACTATCCAACCTCGCTTTGGGATGTGGGCCGGCCGTTCTGTGAGGATTACGTTTTCTCGGTCCGAGGCGACTATCCGGCCCCCGCCGAAGGGCTGTTGGAGATCTCGTTTCTCGAGAGCCCGACGGATCCGCGTGAGGTTGGCGCCGCGACGCTCGAGGGTGTGCCCCTGGCGACAAGCCCGACTGTGCCGATCGTCGTGCACGGCCATGCCGAGGCCCCTGTGTCCGACCCGGAGGTGCCGCTCGACATCCGGTTCGGCTCGTCGATCGCGCTTGAAGGGTATTCGGTACAGGTCGCGGGCGACCGGCAACAGCTCACCGTGACCCTGTACTGGCGTTGTCTGGCGCCGGTCACCGAGGACCTCAACGTCTTTGCGCATCTGCGGACAACGCCGACGACCGTCCTGGCGCAGGACGACTCCCGCCCACGGGAGGATCGCTACCCGACGACGCACTGGCGACCCGGCGAGTTGATCCTCGACACCCGCACGTTTGCCATCGACCTCGATCAGGCCCCGCCCCTGACGCTGTATCTAGGCCTGTATACGCCCGAGATCCGGCTGCCGGCTTCGGCCTCCGGTAGCCCCCTCCCCGACAACGAGTTCAGCGCGCCGATCTGGCCCGTTCGCTGACATTCGGCCCATTGCCTGTCTCCGGGCCGGTTGTATAATGCCCTAACGTTTGCAACAAATCATTTGAAAATGTGGTTAGGCCAGGGCCCGGAATCAAACATTATGGACGAAACGTTGGCCCGGGTCATGCATAGTGTTTTTGTGTGAAAGCGCAGCTCCTCTCTCTCGGACTGGCCCTGCTCCTGAGTGGGCTCTATCCCGTTGCCCCCGCCCCTGCTGCGGCAATCACCGCGTCGGATTCCGGGGCCTGGTTGGTGCGCGCCCCGGCTGAATGGCGCGCCGGCCCGGGCTGGCAGGATGTCACACCGCCGGCCCTGGCGGCCCTTGGGCTGCGGCGCCTCATCCCCCTCGGCGCTGTGGGCGCTGAACACGCGCTGGCCGCCGAACCCGGGCTGACGCTCCTCGGCCCCGACAACACGCTTGCGGCGCAGGATCAGTCGGTGACGCCCAATGACGCGGCCTGGCCGCTGCAATACGGCCCGGCTCAAATCCAGGCGACCGACGCCTGGGAACTGGCCGCGGGCTGCGCGCCCGTGACCCTGGCCGTGATCGACAGCGGAGCGGATTTCGCTCACCCCGATCTGGTCGGCCGGTTCTGGCTCAATAACGCCGAACTCGGGAATGGGCGCGAGGCCAATGGCGTCGACGATGACGGCAACGGCTATGTCGATGACTGGCGCGGTTGGGACTTCACAAACGCCGACAACCATCCCTCAGACGACTACGGTCATGGCACGCACGTGATCGGCATCGCCAACGCGACGGCCAACAATGGCATCGGGATTGCCGGCGTGGCCGGGGCAGCCTGGGGCGTACGAGTGATGGTGCTCAAAGTGCTCGATCAGTCGGGGTTCGGCCTGGATAGCCAGGCGGCCGAGGCGGTCAAGTACGCGGTCGACAATGGCGCTCGCGTGATCAACCTCAGCCTTGGCGATCCGTTGCCCACACCGGCGCTCCAGGCGGCGCTCGACTACGCAGCTGCGCGCGACGTCCTGGTCGTAGCCGCCTCAGGCAACTCGGGCATCGATGGGGTGTATTACCCGGCGCGCTACACCACGGCGCTGGCCGTCGGGGCCGTCACGGCTTCGAACGAGCGCGCGTATTTCTCGACCTATGGGCCTGAGCTCGACCTCGTCGCGCCGGGCGTGGCGATCTATGCGACGGCGCCGGGGGGCGGCTATGCGTACCGCAGCGGGACGTCGATGGCGACTCCGCACGTCTCGGGCGTGGCGGCCCTTCTGGCGCGGATGCCGCAGTACGGCACAGCGCGTCTGGTCAGCGACGCGCTCCTCAACACGGCGCTTGTCGTGTCGCCCGTCGACAACACGGATTTCTTTGGCTATGGTCTTGTCCAGGCGCGTGACGCGTTGGATTGGAACCCGCTTGGGAGCGTCGGCGTCTGCCATGTCGTCAACCTGCCCGCTATCGTCCAGCGCCAGGGCGCACCGTAAGAGCGAGGATCGTCTGGTGTGGATTCTGCACGAGCCAATCGCCCGGTCGAGCCCGCAGATCTGTTTTCTAGCCCCAAGAGTCGCCAAGACACAATCTCGCTACAATTGATCTATGCCCGAGAACCCTGGTCCCGGCCCGACCGAGCTGCGCGCCGAGCCCGAAGCGAACCCGCTGAGCGAACGCGAAATCGAGATCCTCAAACTTGTGGCCTCCGGCGCCGCCAACAAGGAGATCGCGGCGCAGCTCGTCATCAGCCCTAACACCGTCAAGGTGCACGTCCGGAATATCTTCGCCAAGATCGGCGTGCAATCGCGCACCGAAGCGGCCGTCTACGCGATCAAGCACGGGATCGTGTCTGTGTCGAATGAGGCACCGACCGCGCTCCCGATCGAGCCGATCGATGGGGACCCCGGTGGTGCGCTATCCACCCCCACTGCCGGCGACAGTGTCGAACCGCAGCAGCGGCAGTGGCTGATGCCCGCCATGCTGGTCGCCGCGCTTGTGGTGTTTGCGATCGCGGCCTGGCGTCTCCTGAGCCCGACACCGGCGCCCGTGGCGGCGCCGACCTTCGACCCGGTCGCGATCGAGCGTTGGGTCCGGCATGCCGACCTTCCGACCGCCGTAAGCGCGCCGGCCGTCGCCGCGTACGAGAATCAGATCTTTGTTATCGGTGGCGAGGCTGCGGATGGCCCAACGGCTGCGCTGTGGCGCTACGACCCGACAGCTGCAACGTGGGCGGCGCAAAGCCCGAAGCCGACGGCGGTGACCGACAGCCAGGCCGTTGTCGTGGGTGGCCGGATCTATGTGCCGGGTGGTCGCGACTCCACAGGGGCCGTCGTGCGTGCCCTCGAGATCTACAACCCCCGAACCGATACGTGGGAGATCGGCGCCGACCTGCCAGCGCCCAGGTCGGGTTACGCGCTTGTCGCGCTCGAGGGCAAAGTGTTGCTGTTTGGCGGCTGGGATGGCTCAGACTTCCGCTCGGAGGTTTTCGAGTATCTGCCCGATGACGATCGCTGGCAGGTGCGCACCCAGCTGCCGACGCCGCGCGCGTACGCGGCTGCCGCGGTCGTGGCCGGGCACGTGTTCGTGATCGGTGGCGCTGACCAGACTGGCCCACTGAGCGACACCACCATCTACATCCCCGAAGCCGATGCGGCCGGGGACACACCCTGGGATACGGCCACGGCCTTGCCCATGCCGGGCGCCTATCTCAACGCGGCGACCGTGGCCGACACCATCCTTGTCGTGGGCGGCGCCCCGGATGGCGCGGCCGTCGCCTACAGCTACAACCCGGCCGACGATGCCTGGACCCCGCTTGACGCTTCGACTGACGTCGAGCCGCGCCAGCGGGCCGGCGTGATCGTGCTCGGCCCACTGCTTCACGTGTTGGGCGGCGTCGAGACCGAAACGCCGAGCGCGCAACACGTATCCTATCAGGCGATGTTCATCAGCTTCATGCCGGTGTTGGAGTCGGGCGAGCGTTGAGGCTCAGCGCACCGGCAGGCCAAGGCCGGCCAGGTGCGCGTATCGGGCATTGATCCGCCATGGAGCGATGGCCGGCTCGAGCCAGCTATAGACCGCGTCGGCCATGGCGGGCGCCGCAGCCTGGGCCGGGCCATAGCGCGCCTTCGCCAGTGCCAGCCGGATGCCATCGCGCCGCCCGCGGACGGCTGCCCCCCACCGCCCGACCAGGCCAGTCGCCGCACACGACAGCAGATCGTAGGCCGCAATCAGCGGCGCCTGCCGCCAGAAGTGCGGGCGTGGATAATTGCGCGCCAGCAGCAGCCACTTGTTGCGTGCCAGCCAGTATGTCTTGCGGTCTGAGGCCTGGCCGCTGCTCGCGGAATGCATGTGGCGCACGACCGCAGCCGGGGCGACAACGGCTTGCTGGCCAAGCCAGCGCGCCCGCCAGGCGAAGTCGACGTCCTCGAAATACATGAAGTAGTCTTCGTTGAAACCGCCCAGCGCCGTCCACGCCTCGCGCTGGATGAGCGCGGCCCCGCCGCTTGGCCCAAAGACGGGCGCCACGGGCGCTATCGTATCGGTCGCCGCCCCACCCTGGCGATCCCACACGACGCCGCTGCGATCGATGCAGATGCCCGTGGAGTTGATCATCGCCGGCCGGGCGTCGAACACCATCTGTGTCGCGACCAGGTTTGCCCCGGGCGTCAGCGTTGCGGCCCGCGCCAGGGCTTCAAGCCAATCGGGTTCCGGAAAAGCGTCGTTGTTCAACAACGCCAGCCATGCGCCACGGGCCACGCGTGCGCCGATGTTGTTGGCCGCGGCAAAGCCGCGATTGTCGGGCAACGCGATGAGTTGTACCGGCGGCCCATACGCCGCGGCTTCTTCTCGACTTCCGTCTGTCGAGCCATTGTCGACGACGATGATCTCGAGCGCGGGCAGGGTCTGCGCCAACACGGCATCCAGACAACGCTTGAGAAAGCGGCGGCCGTTGTAGTTGACGACGATGACCGAGACGGTTGCCGTCATAGCCCAAGACCCTCGCAGGCCGCGCACACCCGGGCGTAGACGTGATCCCAAAGGTGGCGCGCGGTCACCTGATCGCGGCCGTGGACGCCCAGGCGTTCGCGCAGCGCTGCGTCGTTGTGCAGGCGCCACATCGCTTCGGCCGTCGCCGCGATGTCGCCAAAGCGCACAAGAAGGCCATCGGCCTCGGGCGTGATGACATCGCTCATCCCCCAGGCCGTGGAGCCGATCACGGGTTTGCCCTGGGCCCAGGCCTCGAGAAACACGATCCCAAACGAGTCGGTGCGTGAGGGCATGACTAGCTGATCGGCAGCGGCCAGCAGGTCGCGCTTGAAGGACTCGTCGATGGCGTCGAAGACGTGGACCTGTCCGGGCCGGCGCGCGTTGAGCAGGGCGAGCCGCTGGCTCCCGCCCGGATACGGGGCGCCAACCGCCACGAGGTTGAGCGTCTCGATCCGCGGCCAATGGCGCTCGAGCGCATCGACGACCTGATGCAACCCTTTGTCGCGATGGAGCGGCGCGAGATACGCCGCGATCGGGCCCGAGATCCCGGTGACGGCCCGGAACCGGTCGGGATCACCGGGTTGCAGGACGTCGGCCTCCACCCCGGCGCCGACCACATGCACGGCCGTTGCCGGCGCGCCGGCCTCGACGTAGTAGGCGCGCTCGGTCTCGGTCATCGTCAACACACGATCGGCGCCGCAGACGATGGCGGTTTGCCAGCGCCCCGTATAGTGGCGTCCGACCGGATCGCCGCCCGGCCGACGGCCGGCGCCGAGATGCGTGAAGGGCACAAAGACGAACGGCACACCCCACCGCCGCGCAGCTTCGGCTGCGGCCTGAGCCATTCCATCGAAAAGGATGTTTGCGCCGAGCACCAGATCGACNNGGCGCCCGTCGAGAGCCAGTCGTACAGTTCTGGCGCGCGCGGGGTCTGTCGCGCCAGAGCGCTGAGCCAGGCTTGCGGCACAGGCGTGCCGGCGAGCCACGGCAGCAGCGAGTAGCGCAGCGCCGCGTACGTCAGCGGGCTGCCGGGGAGATGCGCCAGGGGGAAGCGCAGGATGCGGACACCGGCATGCTGTTCGGTCCGCTCTGGAGAGCGTCGTGCCCTGGGGTTCGATGCCGCATCGCCATCGAGCGCATCGGTCGTCGCCACTGACACGCTGTGGCCGGCGGCGGCCAGGCGCCGCGCGATGGCGAGCAACCAGCGCTCGCTGCCGCTCGCCGCCGGCCAGAACCGCTGATTGACGATCAGGATCCGCATTCGGCTAATTCACCCCGGCCACGAGGCCCTGATAGGCGGCCCTGACGCGCGCATACGCGTGAGCCCAGGTATAGCGCGCAAGCACCTTGGCGCGTCCGGCGGCGCCGAGGGCGGCCCGGCGTGCGGGATCATCGAGCAGACCGGCGAGAGCGTCCGCGAGCGCCTCGGCATCGCCAAAGGGGACGAGCAAGCCATCGACGCCGTCCGCGATCACCTCGTCCATCGCCCAGGCGCGCGCACCGATGACGGGTTTGCCCGCCAGCCAGGCTTCGAGGTAGACGATGCCAAACGAATCGGTGCGCGACGGCATGGCCAGGACGTCGGCCGCGGCCAGCAGATCGCGTTTCTCCTCCTCGGTGATCACACCGAGCACGCGCACGTTCGCGCGGACCGAGTCGGGTTGCCGGGCGAAAAACGTCTCAAAAACCGGCACGCGGTTCCCGGCCATAACGAGCGTCACGGGTTTGCCGCGCTCAGCCAGATGCGCGATCGCTTGAACGACCTGGATGGCGCCCTTGTCGGGCAACATCGTCGCCAGAAAGGCCACGATCGGCCCCGCCAGGCCGTGGCGCGCGCGGAAGGCCGCAGCGTCGCCGGTCGCGGCGTCCGCCGGCTCGACGCCGGGGCTGGCCACGCTGAGCCGTTCGGCCGGGATGCCGCGTGCGATGTAGTATGACCGTTCGGATTCGGTGATGGTGATGACGTGATCGGCGCGCGCCACGAGCGCCAGTTGATGGCGCATCGTATAGTAACGACTGACCTTATCGGCGCCGGGTTTGGCCTCGGCCCCAAGGTGCGTCAGCGGATACACGACGTGGGGCGCACCGAGGCGTCTGGCCAGCATCTGCCCGGCTGCGACAAAGGGCTCGTACAGCACGGCCATACCCGCGATCAAATCGAAGCGCTCCGCCGTCGTGGCCGCCCAGCGCCACAGATCGGGCACCCAGGGCGTGTAGCGGCTGAGCCGGAGCGACGCATCTACCGGGATCCAGCGGCTGAGGTTGAAGAACAGGTGGTAGCGCCACAGGCTGTAACTGAAGGGCGACCCCGGAAGATGGTGCAGCGGAAAGCGCAGGATCCTCACCCCGCGGTGTTCGGCCTCGCGCACGGTGAGCCGTGCAGCGCGCGGATCCCAGTGCGCGGTTGGCTCGAGTGCGTCGCTCGTCGCGACGGTTACCGAGTGGCCATCAGCCGCCAGCCGGGCCGAGAACTCCTGTAGGTACGCTTCGCCCCCGCCCAGCCCGGGCCAATAACGATGATGGAGATGGAGGATACGCAGTCCCACGGCAGCCTGGAGTGTACCAGGATCGTGCGTGCAAGCACGTCTTTGCGATCCCGCGCCGCGGCATGCCCCGCCGATGCTCAGCCCACTGTGGTATCCTGCGGGCGCGAGCACGGCTCCTGAGCCGGTCGATTCGAGTGAGACGAGCCAATCCGATGGACGAAATGGACCCTGTTGAGGCAGCGCGGAACGCGGCAGTGGCGCGTCGCCATGTTGTGGAGTCAACCGGCGCGTTGAGCGAGGACCCGTTCAGGGCTGGTTCGGGCGCGCCCGGCGGCGGAGCCTACAGCCCCAGGCTCTACTTCCACCTGTCCGGCGCCAATCTCAGCCTGAGCCAGATTGGGCGTAACGAGACGACGCAGGTGCCCTCGACCGTGCCCTTGCTGGGCGGCGTCATCGACCGACTCAAAGCCGCGGTGCACGAGCTCGCCCTGAACTACGTGCGCCGTCTGGCCGAGCGCCAGATGTCCATGAACGTCAGTCTTGTGCGCGTCCTCAACGAGGTCGTGGCTCAGACTCAGCACGATCACCAGGGTCAGATACGGGCCCTCGAGGCGCGGGTGCAGGCTCTCGAAGCTCGAGTGACGGAGCTCGAGGCAACGCTCGCGCGGCGGTCATGATGCGTCTGGCGCTGGTTCTTCCACGGTACGGTCCCAAGATCCTCGGCGGCGCCGAGACGACGGCCCGGGACATGGCCGAACAACTGGTGCGCCGGGGCCACACAGTCACAGCGCTGACGACGTGCATCCGCGATTACGCGACCTGGCAGAATGTCGACCCGGCGGGCACAGAGGTCGTTAACGGCGTGACCGTCGAGCGCTTCCCGATCCGTCCAGGCTGGCGAACGCCCACGACGGAAGCGCTCAGCGGCCGTCTGCCCTCAGCGACGACCGACGAACAATACGATTGGGTCCACCACCAGGCGCATGCGCCTGGCCTTTACCGCAAACTGATCGCCGACGGTCAGCGTTACGACCTGATCTTCTTCATACCCTACCTGTACACGACCGCCTATTACGGCTCAGCGCTTGTCAACGAGCGTGCCGTGATCTGGCCCTGTCTTCACAACGAACTTTTCGCCCATCTACACCCCACCCGGGCCATGTTGGCTGCGGCGCGGGGCGTGCTCTTCAATTCACGAGCCGAGCAGGACCTGGCGCACCAACTCGGCGCGCAAAACCCACGCGAGTTTGTGGTCGGCGTTGGGATCGATGAGCGTGTCGGTGACGCCCACCGCTTCCGCTCAGCGCAGCGGCTGGCCGAGCCCTACCTGATCTACGCCGGGCGACTTGAAGAGGCCAAGAACGTCCACGCCCTCGTCGAGTACTTCAGCGCGTACAAGCAGACCCGTGGCGGAGACCTGAAGTTGGTGCTGACTGGCGACGGCGCGTTGCGAAACGCGATCTCGCATCCGGATCTGGTGTTCACGGGGTATCTCTCTGATCAGATGCTCCAGGATGCCATCGCCGGCGCGGTCGCCCTGTGCCAACCGTCGCTGATGGAAAGTTTCTCCATCGTGATCATGCAGGCCTGGATCCTGGGCGTACCCGTCTTGGTGCACGCCGGCTGCGCCGTGACGACAGAGCATGTGCAGGCCGGCCAGGGCGGTCTGACCTTTGCCGACGCCACGAGCTTCGCGCGCTCGGTGGATGCGCTGGTCGGCGATCAGGGATTACGCGCCCGCCTGGGTGCGCAGGGTGGTCAGTACGCCCGGGCCGAATACAGCTGGCAGGCCGTTACTGATCGGATGGAAGCCGCGCTCGAGGCATGGAAACATGACGACTGAACAACGCTGGTTTTCGGTGGGTGCGCCCGGATATGACGCCGCTGACATTCAGGCGCGGGTGGTGCGCCGGATGCACGAGCGGACACCCGGGGGCCTTGTCGAACGACAACCGGCCACGGGTTTTGCGGCGGTGCGCGAGGCCTTGGCCGCGCTCGAAGATCCCCTCGAGGATTTGGCCGTACAGGTCTCGGTCCGCGATGAGCGCCTGCCGATCGGCAACAGCCTCTGGAATCGGATGAAGGTGCCTTTCCATCAGCTTTCGGCGCTCTACGTCAACGATCTGGCCGGCCGCCAGACCGTGATCAATGTCGGTCTTGCCGATGTGCTCGATGAGTTAATCGACCGCCTGGAGACGACGGCCCAGGAGCGCGATCGTGAGATCGAGGCGCTGAAAAGCGAGATCGCGCGCCTGAGCGAACTGGTTGCTCAGCTCTCTGCCAGGTGATCCGAACATGCCGCCCGTCGTTCATCAGATCGTCCCCAATTTCGCCTTTGCCGACGCAGTCGGCAACCAGATCCTGGCCACACGAGATCTGCTCACCCGGCTCGGCTGCGAGACCCAAATCTACGCCGATCATTGGGATCCGCGTCTGAGCAGTCTGGTCAGGCCCACGGCTGATTATCTGAGCCGGCAGGCGCAGGAGCACTGGCTCATCCTGCATTATTGTATCTGTGGCCACGCCAACCACGTCGCCCGTGAGACCAGCGGGAACCTCGTGACGTACTATCACAACGTCACACCGGCGCGCTTCTTCTTCGGCTACGAACCAGCCGCGGCCGCGTGTTGCGGCCAGGCAAGGCGCCAGCTCAAAGGCTTCGTCGGCCATGGCGCAACGATCGCCGCCTCAGACTACAACCGCGCCGAGCTAGAGTCGTTTGGGTTCTCCGTCAAGGCCGTCGCGCCCTACATCCTCAAGCTGGAGCATCTGCACGCCGGGTTGAACACGCCTGGCAGCGAAGCGTTGCGCGCACGCTTCACGGCGCCGGACCTGAAGACCTGGGTCTACGTCGGCCGTATCGCACCAAACAAGCGGGTCGAGGAAGTGGTGCGCGCCTTCCATGTCTATCACAACCAGATCGAGCCGCGATCCCGGCTGCTCTTGGTGGGCAGCCGACCAGCCGGCAGATACAGCGATGAGATTGCGGCGTTGATCGCCCGGCTCGATCTCCAAGACTCGGTCATCTTTCCGGGGTTGTTCCCGGCCGAGTCGCTTGGCGTGTTTTACGAACTGGCCGATGTCTACGTCTCGCTCAGCGAGCACGAAGGGTTCTGCGTGCCCCTGGTCGAGGCCATGAGTTTTGGCGTCCCGATCCTGGCGTTCGACTCCACGGCTGTGCCGGGAACACTGGGGGGCTCAGGCGTGTTGTTGCATCGCAAGGAGCCACAGGTCGTGGCCGAAGTGGCTCATGAGGTGATCGGCAATCACGGGCTGCGGACCGCGATCGTCGGTCGGCAGCGGGAACGGCTGACAGATTTCGAACCCGGCGCGATGCGTGCGCAACTCCATAAGGCCCTGATCGCGGCGGGCATCCCGTTGCCGCCGCAAGATTGATCCGGTGAAGCGCTGGGCCTCCGCGCAGCCGCACACATCTGACCCACGCACCGCCGACTCATCCGCGGTCGCGGGGATCGATCTTCTCGCGTTCAAGGAGATCCTGAAGGATCGCGTGAAGTTCGCTCAAGTAGTTGTTCCAGGCCGCGCCCGGCGGATCGAAGTACGGCTTCACAAGCCAGCGAACGAGGCGGTCTCGCAGCCGTTGGCCTTCGATGGGCAACACGGTCGGCGGCAACGGCAGCGCCCGGAGCCGTAAGGCCAATTCGGAGTGCGTCGCAGGGCCCGTGCCTCCGGCAGCGAGACGCAGGGCCTGCCGGAAGAGCGCCTCAAGATCCCGCGCGATGACGCCCTGCTCCTCGTCCGAAACCGGGCCACCCAACGTCGGGTCATCACAGCGCGCGATGCAGATCTGCCCCCACAGTGTCCGGGCCTCGGCGTAGACCTCGACGAATCCGGCGCTAACGCCATCAACGCCCAGCGCGGTCAGTAACCGGCTGTCGTGGGCCGCGATCTGACGCAGCGTGATTGGGTCGAAGTGGCGCAACGCAAACAACCACCGCTGACGTTGCACGAACGTCGCGTCAGAGTGCTTGTCGCCGCCGATTGATCTGTGATCATGTTCGACGACGGCGGACGGCTGGTAGACGACCCGCGCCCCGTGGCGCCTGACCCGGTAGCAGTAGTCGATCTCCTCAAAGAAGGCCGGATAGAAATCGGCGCAGAGCCCGCCGAGCCGTTGCCAGATTGCGCGCCGCGTCGCCAGGGCAAACCCAGATACATAGTCGACGTCGACAATCCGGTCGTAGCTGCCATCGTCGACCTGGCCCTCACCGACATGGGTGGCAAAAGCACTGCCGCGATCGATGCGTCCGCCAGCATGCTGCACTCGACCATCCGGGTACAGCCCTTTGCAGCCGACGACCCCGATGCCTTCATCAGCAAACGACCCTACCAGGGCAGTGCGCCACCCTCGTCGGACACGGGTGTCGGGATTGAGCAGGATCAGCAGATCGCCTGTGGCCGCTTCTGCAGCCAGATTGCACCCACCGGCAAAGCCCCGATTAACCTGGCTGGCGATAACTCGTACGCGCGACGAATAACCTTGCGCCAGGGTCAGGCTCCGATCCCGCGAGGCGTTGTCCACGACGATCACCGCGTCGTCGTCATGGAGCTCGGGCAACAGCGCTTCAAGACAGGCGGCGATGTGCGCTTCACTGTTGAAGGTCACGATCAGGACGGATATCCGAAGTGTCATCCCCGCAATCATACTATCGGCCTCGCGAGTCCGATACGCTACAATTCGACCGAAGTCGTGAGGCGCCTGCCCCTCACAAAGCTACCCAGAGCACAATACCTGATGAACTGGACCTTTCAACTGGATCCGTGGAGCGCGGCCAGGCTGACCGTGACCCTGGTCGTTGTCTTGACGATCCCGGGCTGGCTGATCCTGTCGTTGACCCGCGTGTGGCGTGACTGGCCGGCGCTGACGCGCTGGTTAGTGGCCGTTGCGATCAGCATTGCGTTTTTCCCGACCCTGTACTACCTCGCCCGGCTTGCCCTGCCCGATTTAGTGCTTGGGCGAACACTGCTGATCGGCGGGTTGTCCGTCGGAGCCGGGGTCGCTGCCTGGCGTTTGCGCCGCGATTGGCGTGATCAATTCTCGTTTTCGGGCCTGGAGTGGGTCGCACTCGCAATCCTGGCCGTCACCGTGGCGACGCGCTTCTGGCTGATCCGCGACTGGCCCTTTCCCGCATCGCCCGATACGCTTCACCATGCACTGATCACACAGATCACGGCACAAACCGGGCGTCTGCCCTATTCGCTTGAGCCGTTCTTCCCAATCCCACTCGACCTCTATCACCTGGGGCTGCACGCCCTTGCGGCAACCGTCCAGAACCTGGCCGAGGTGCCGGCACACGCCGCATTGCTGTGGCTCGCCCAGACGCTCAACGGGCTCGGCGCGATCGGCGTGTACGTCTGGCTGGAGCGCCGCGTCGGGCGGCTTGCGGCCGTGGTGGGTCTGATCACAGCCGGGTTGCTCTCGTTCCAGCCGGCTTTGCTGACCAGCTGGGGACGTTTCACGCCGCTCGGCAGTCACGCCATCCTTTTTGTGGCGATCTGGATGGTTGAGGTCGGACTTGAAGCGTGGCTGGGCGATCCCAAGCAAAGGCGCGAGTCGATCTGGCCCCTCAGCGTGAGCGGATTGCTGCTGGCCGGGGTCTTCCTGAACCACTTCCGAGTCGCCGTCTACCTGATCCCGCTGCTCGTGATCGTCCTCCTGCGGGCCGCCCTGACAGCCCGCAACACACGCCAACTCACGCGTCTTGCGTCCGGTGTGGCCATCATCGGCTTGGTCGCCCTGGCCCTGACCGGGCCCGTGGTGCTGGCCTCACTCCAGGCGTACTACGCCTACATGACCGGCGTGCGCGCCGCTGAGCGCCAGGCGGTGGCCGAGATCATCCAGTCGACCTACTACCCTTTCACACTGGCCTGGGTGAATGAGGCCGGGATGCGTTACTGGCTCCTCGGGCTTGGGGCTGTGGCGGCCGTGTTCGGTTGGTTTAAGAAACAAAGACTGACGCAGGACGTGACGTTCTGGGTGCTGGCACTGTACGCGATGGGGATGGCCTATGTCTTGAACATCCCGCTCCTGCAGTTCACCAACATGACAGCGATCCTGATCGCGCTCTATCTGCCTGTCGCAGTGCTGCTCGGCGTCGCAGCCGAAGCACTCGTCGCCAGTCCGCCGGAAGCCTGGCGCACGCGGACCCGCTGGGTTGTCTTGGGCCTTTTCCTGCTTCTTGGCGCTAACAGCGCCCGCGCTCGCGCGACCGAGTACCTCATCCGTTACCAATACGTCCGGGCCGAGGATATCCCGGCCATGAACTGGATCGCGGCCAACACCCCGGCCAACGCCGTCTTCGCGGTCAACACGCTCTATGCGCATGCCGAGAGCCTGTTTGGCACGGATGCCGGCTACTGGATCCCGTACTTCACCGGCCGCCAGACTTCGGCCGGCGCCATGATCTTCGCGCTCGGGCCCGTGACGTTTCGCGGAGAGGTCGATCAGATGAGCCGCGTTGTCAGGTNNCAGCCGCGTTGTCAAGGACCTTGAGCACGGAACGGCGACCCTTGACGGGTTACGGGCTGTGGGGATTACGCACATCTACATCGGCCGTGCCGGGAACTTCTCGGATGTCGGCCTGAACCTGGCGACCATCCGCGCTCTGCCGGGGGCGAACGTCGTCTTCGAACAGGATGGGGTGGCTGTGATCGATATCCGCGGGCTGGAACCGTAGCGAGCGCCAGTCGCGACCTCGCGCGGCCGCGGCCCCGGCCGCCTCGACCTCAGCTCGACTTCTCCATGATTTGCCAGGTGCCAAGCAACGAAAGCATGCCGTGGTGTTCATGCACCACGCCCTTCCGGTTATCGACCCGCAGATCATAGAGACGGTCGTGGTAGTCGTACATTTGGATGCCATCTGCGTGGTGCGCGGCCACCGAGATCTGATACCCACCGTCGAGCAGCGCCAGCTGCGGCACCGTGTAGATGACTTCACCTTCGCCAGAAACCGAATCGATCGGGACGCGATCCACCCTGGTATTCGGGCCTGTGAGATGCACGCCATCTCTGCGATGAATGGCCAACCCGAAAACCGGATCTTTCACCTCGCGGCCGGCGCGATAGGCAATGTGGATGGAAATCGAACTACCGGTGCTAAAGACAGGCGGCGTGTCGCCGGCGGCGTCGGTCACCCTCACACCGGTGATCTCGATCTCGCGGCTTCCCCAGCGCCGCCCCTCCTCGAGCTCAGACGGCAGCGATGCCGACGCGTCCAGCGACCGTCCGACCGTGCTATCGAGATACCGCGCCAGTTGCGCCTCCCCATCCCCCTCACCAATCAACTGACCGTGATCGAACCACAACACCCGTCGGCAATGCGTACGGATCATCTCGCGGTCATGCGAGACGAGGATGATGGTCACACCCTGCGCCTTGAGCTCGTCGATCCGCGTCAAGCACTTCTGTTGGAAGTTGTAATCGCCGACAGCCAACGCCTCGTCGACAAGCAGGATCTCGGGATCGATCTGGGCGCTGACCGAGAACGCCAGCCGCGCAAACATACCCGACGAATAGTACTTGACCGGCATCTCCATGAAGTCTTCGAGTTCGGCAAACGCGACGATCGCGTCGTAGCGCGCGGCCATCTCACGCCGCGTCATACCGAACAACGCGCCGCTCAAGAAGACGTTGTCGCGCCCCGAGAGCTCGGGGTGGAAGCCGGCGCCGAGCTCGAGCAGCGCAGCCACCCGGCCGTTAACGCGCACCCGGCCCCGCGTCGGCGTCGAGAGCCGGCCGATGAGTTTGAGCGCCGTGCTTTTGCCGGCGCCGTTGTGCCCGATCAGGCCGACCGACTCGCCAGGCCGGATCGTAAACGAGACGTCGCGCAAGGCCCAGAACCGGTCCGGCGCGTTCGGCCTGAGTTCCTTGGGTCCGAGCGCGACAAACCAGTCGCGAAACGAGCGATGTTGGCGGCGGCGATAGAGCTTGCCGACGTTTTCGAAGACGATGGCATCCATAGCAGAACGGTATTGTACAGGCGTGGGCTACAATCACGCCATGACACTCCATGCCTTCGCCGCGTGCGCGCCCGGGCTCGAGTCGGTCCTGGCCGCCGAATGCGCCGCCCTCGGCCTCACCCCACACCGCGACTCCGCTGGCGCCGCTCTCAAGGGCGGCGTCGGGCTGGTCGAGGAGCTTCCGGCGCTCGCGCGCGCCAACCGAGAGCTGCGCACCGCCAGCCGCATCCTCGTCCGGGTCGGCATGCCCTTCTACGCCCGAACCTTCGAAGAGCTGATCGGGCGCGGCGCACGCCTGCCGTGGAGCCGCTTCCTCAAGCCCGGCGCACCGGTCGCCTGGCGGGTCACCTGCCGCGGTTCACGCCTGTTTCACTCGGATGCCGTGGCTGAACGCCTGCATCTGGCCCTGTNNATCGCGGCGGCGAAGCCCAGTTGATCGTCGTGCGGCTGGTCGACGACGTCTGCACAGTCAGCGTCGATTCGAGCGGCCCGCACCTCCATCGGCGCGGCTATCGGCTCGCTACCGCCAAAGCCCCGCTGCGTGAGACGCTGGCGGCTGCCATGCTCCTGGCCGCAGGTTGGGATCCGACGCAGCCGTTGATCGACCCCTTTTGCGGCAGCGGCACGATCCCGATCGAGGCGGCGCTGCTCGCCAGCGGGCGCGCCCCGAACGCGGCCCGCACCCTGCCCCTCAACCGCTGGCCCTGCGCCAAGGGCCTGCCCGTTGGCGCGGCCACATCTGTTCACAGGCCGGCGCCAGCCGCGCCGCTCATCATCGCTTCGGACCGCGACGCGGGGGCCATCACGGCGGCGCGCGACAACGCCAAACGCGCCGGCGTCGCCGAGTGGATCGA
>DKKP01000214.1 GCA_002455335.1 Anaerolineales bacterium UBA6663
GAGTGCCGGATCAACGCCGAAGATCCGAGCAATAGCTTCATGCCCTCGACGGGCGTGATCAGCAACGTGATCTCGCCGGCCGGGCCGGGCGTGCGGGTCGACTCGGGCGTGTACCCCGGGGTCGAGATCTCGCCGCACTACGACTCGCTCATCGCCAAACTGATCTGCAGCGGCGAGACGCGCGGCGAGGCCATCCTGCGGATGCGGCGCGCGCTCGAGGAGTATCGGATCATCGGGGTCAAGACCCTGATCCCGTTCCACCAACGGATCCTCGACTCGCATCGCTTCCTGGCCGGGCACTTCGACACCAAGTTCATCGAACAGCGGTTCAATCTCGATGAAGCCGAGGAAGGCCTGACGACCTACCCCGAGATCGCGGCGATCATGGCGACGCTGCTGGCGCACCGACGTGGCCAGCTGGCCAACCAGGTCGTTCAGAGGGGCAAGCGCGACACGAGCAACTGGAAATGGGTCGGGCGTTACGAGCGGATGCATCGGTAGTCGGGTGGTCGAGAAGTCGGCGACGGTCGCCCTTACCGGAAGATCTGAGGCCAACTCTTGGCGCATGAAAACGCTACGTTCTTTCGCACTTCCGATCGCGATCTTCATCGCCCTTGTCGTGTTCTATCGGTATGGCCTGCCGCAGGCGCCGTTCGAGCCTGCTGAGGAAAGCCACCTGGGCGCGGGTGGGCGCCTGGCGTTGGCTATAGCGATGCTGCAGCTCCCCGAGCCCTACGCCGAGCCGGTCACGCAACTGGCTGTCGGACTCGGCCTGTGGGCGCAGGGCTACGGCTCGGGCGAGTTCGATCGCCAACCCGGGGTACTCGACGCGGCGCGCACCGGGCCGATGCTGTTGACCGCGCTCACGGCGGCGTTGCTGGTCAGCTTTGGGCGGCGTCTCGGCGGCTGGGCGACCGGGCTGCTCGCCGCCGCGCTCTTCGCCCTTCACCCCCTGACGCTGCTCCACGGTCGGCAGGCGCTGGTCGAACCGGTGGTTGCGTTCGCCTCGACCTTTGCGATTCTGTCGCTGCTCGAGATCGGTCGCCAGGTGCATCTGGCCTGGCGTCGGCAAAGAGACGGCGCTGTGGCGCTCGAGGCCGAGGCGGCGGCCCCGGCCGAATGGGATGCGAGCCAGATGCGGATCGAGACCGCCCGGGCGCGCGAGCGTGATTGGCTCCCGCCGGCGGCAGCCAGCCTGATGCCGCCGCCTCGGGCGGCGCTGCCGGATGGCGAGCGGCGCGACATCCTCCCCACCGACGCGCAGCCTCTCGCAGTCAGACCGGCTGACCCCACACGCCGGGTCGTCATGCCTTCGGGTGTCGCCGGGCCGCGCTGGCAGGCGCGCCAGATGCGGATCGGAAACGCCCGAGCCGCAGAGCCAATCCCGGGCTCGACGCGGCCCGGGCACCGACTGAGCCTGATGAACGCGCTGCGTGTGGCCTGGCCAGCGGCGCTCTGGGCCGGCTTCGCCTTCAGCCTGACCGTGGATGAAGGGTTCCTCGGTGCCGCCCTGTTGGCAACGGGCTGGCTCGCGCTCGGCGGGATCCTATGGTCACGGATTTCGCTCGGCCTGCCGCGAATCGCGGCGGTCCTGGCGCTCGGGAGCGTCACAGCGATTGTTGCGCTCGGGTTAGGTTTGCTGTGGCGCCCCGCCCTCCCGATGGCACTGGCAGCGTGGCGGACATCGATACCGGCGGTACACACGATCGACGACCTCCTGCCGGCCCTCGCCGCGCCGGCCGCTCAGGCCGGGACGGCGGTGCGCGGGGTGTTCTTCGAGACGCCGATCCTCGATGCGACGCTGGATCCCGCAGCCGTGTTTTCGTATCCGGTATCGCCGTTTACGGCCGGCTGGCCACAGCCATGGGCCGGGATCATCGGGCTGAGCCTGTTTGGCCTGGGCCTGGCGGCGGCGCTGCGGCGGGCGCAGGTCAGCGGCGTAGGGGCGCTGGTGATCCTGGGATGGCTGGCCGCGATCCTCATGGCGTTGGCGCTCTCGCCCCAACCAGGCGCAATGCGCGTCTCTCTGCCGTTGGTACCGCCGGCCGCCGTGCTTGCCGCCTACGGGCTCACCGCCCTTATTGCAGCGCGCGGGGATGTGCGCGCCCTGGGAAGATAGGGCGATCAACCGACAGGTACAATACGGCACCTGATCCAAAGAACCGACGAGACCTGTTTCCATGAAATACATCGCGACCGTCAACGGCCAGGAATACGAGATCGACATCAATGAAGACCATCGCATCCTGCTCAACGGCCAGCCGGTGGCCGTCGATTTCGATTCCGTCGACGATCACCCGGTCTTCACGCTGCTGATCGACGGCAAGTCGTACGAGGCCTTTATCAACGAAGGTCAGGGTCCCGAATTGCTTGTGCAGTTGCGTGGGCAGCAATACGAGGTCGTTGTCGAAGACGAGCGTGAGCGTCGGTTGCGCGCAGCCGGCGGCGCCGAGGCCGGCGGGGCCGGTGAATTCCAGCTCAAGGCGCCGATGCCGGGCCTGATCGTGGCCGTGCCGGTCGCCGAGGGGCAGGCCGTGCACAAAGGCGAGAACCTGATCATCCTCGAATCGATGAAGATGCAGAACGAGTTGCGCGCGCCCCGCGACGGAGTCGTCTCGCGCGTCACGGTTGCGCCCGGCGTGAGTGTCGAGCAAAACCAGGTGCTGATCGTGCTGGCCGCGGTCCAGGTGTCATGAAGGAGCGCAAGGAGCGTTTCGAAACAAGCTCGGGCATCCCACTCGACCGCGTCTATGGGCCGGCCGAGCCTCCCGAGGCCCTGGGGCGCCCGGGCGAGCACCCATACACACGTGGGATCCAGCCGACCATGTACCGCGGCCGGCTGTGGACCATGCGCCAATACGCGGGCTTCGCCACGGCCGAAGAATCGAACCTGCGCTACAAGTTCTTGCTCGAGAAGGGGCAGACCGGGCTTTCAGTGGCCTTCGATCTGCCGACCCAGATCGGGTACGATCCCGATGATCCGCATGCGCTGGGCGAAGTCGGCCGCGTCGGCGTCTCGATCGCGACCCTCGACGACATGGCGCGTCTGTTCGATGGCATCCCGCTCGACCAGGTCAGCACCTCGATGACGATCAATGCGCCGGCCGCGATCCTGCTGGCGCTGTACATCGCGGTCGCGAAGCGCCAGGGCGTCGAGCCCAAGAGCCTGCGCGGCACGATCCAGAACGACATCCTCAAAGAGTACATCGCGCGCGGCACGTACATCTTCCCGCCCGGGCCGTCGATGCGGTTGATCACCGATGTGTTCCGTTATTGCCAGGCCGAGGTTCCGCTGTGGAACACGATCTCGATCTCGGGCTATCACATTCGTGAGGCGGGCAGCACAGCGGCGCAGGAGATCGCGTTCACGCTCGCCAACGCGATCGCGTATGTCGAGGCGGCGCTGCGGGCAGGGCTTGAGGTCGATGCGTTTGCGCCGCAGCTCTCGTTCTTCTTCAACGCCCACAACGAGTTCCTCGAGGAAGTCGCCAAATTCCGCGCGGCGCGACGGCTGTGGGCGCGATTGATGCGTGAACGCTTCAAGGCGCAGGACCCGAAGTCGTGGATGCTGCGTTTCCACACACAGACCGGCGGCTCGACGTTGACCGCTCAGCAGCCCGAGAACAATGTCGTGCGTGTGACCCTGCAGGCGCTGGCCGCCGTGCTAGGAGGCACGCAGTCGCTTCACACAAACAGCCTCGACGAGGCGCTCGGCCTGCCGACCGAGCGCGCTGCCCAGATCGCGTTACGCACACAGCAGATCATCGCCCACGAGTCGGGCGTCGCTGACACGGTCGACCCGCTGGCCGGGAGCTATGCGGTCGAGGCGCTCACTGACGCGCTCGAGGCGCGCGCGCTCGAGTACATCACGCGCATCGACACTCTTGGCGGCGCGCTCAAGGCCATCGAGCTCGGTTACGTTCAGAACGAGATCCAGGACGCGGCGTATCGCTATCAACAGGCCGTCGACAGCGGCGCGCAGACCGTGGTGGGCGTCAACGCGTTTCAAGGCGGCGGCGCGGCCGCCCCAGTCGAGATCCAGCGCATCGACCCGGCGATCGAAGCGGCGGCGCGAGCGCGAATCGCGACGTATCGCACCGGGCGCGACGCTGTACGGGCCGCTGAGATGCGCGCACAGATCGAGGCCGCGGCTCGCGGCGCCGACAACCTGATGCCGGTCTTCATCGCCGCAGTCGAGGCCGGCCTGACGCTCGGCGAGATCGCCCACACCCTGCGCGGCGTGTGGGGCGAGTATCAGCCGACGTTCTAGGACGAAGCGCGGCAGCCAAGATCCAACACTCGCCCCGGGTCGATCAAGAGGACTTTATGCCCACCCGCATCAACCACATCGCCCTGGTCGTCGACGATCCCGAATCTGCGCTGCGTTTCTGGCGTGACGGGCTCGGGCTGCCGCTCGAGCGCACCGAAGACGTGCCCGAGCAGGCCGCCGAGGTGTCGTTTCTGCCGGTGGGTGAGAGCCACGTGGAGCTCGTGCGCCCGACCACGACCGACTCGGGCCTGGCGAAGTACCTGGCCAAACGCGGGCCAGGCATGCACCATGTCTGCGTCGAGGTCGAGGATGTCAGCGCGATGCTCGAGCGCCTCAAGGCCGGCGGGTTTCGCCTGATCGACGAGCAGCCGCGCGTCCGCGACAACGGCACCCGCTACGCCTTCATCCACCCCGAGGCGACGTCGGGTGTGCTGGTCGAGCTTTACGAAACGCCACGTTGAGCGCCATCCATCGATCAACCCATCCCAACCGACGCCACCCCAAAATGGATTGAACCTTCCGCGGCACTCCCTATAATGAAGCCTAGTTGTTGAGCCTGTGATTTGCAGGCCGTCATTGTCAAGGTGCCTCGAAAGGATAAATCTCCATGTTGACCTTCAAGAATCAAAAGGGCCAGGGCCTCGTCGAGTACGCGCTCATCCTCGTGCTGGTGGCCATCGTCGTGATCGTCATCCTCAGCCTGCTCGGACCGGCGGTCGGCAACGTCTTCAGCCAGATCTATCGCGCCATCTGAGCCCTGCGCATCCCAACGCAAACGAGCGCGCCCCGGCCACACGCCGGGGCGCTTTCGTTTGTGTCGCGCTTGCCCTCGCGCCGTGCGCTGCCGCGCCGGTGGGCTCTCGCGCCTGCCGTTCGCCGAGCACATGCACGAGCTGCAGCGTTCGGCGAGAGGATGCCAACTTTCGCCACCCCTTACCCGATTGAACGTCGTCTTCACGTCCCTATAATGACGTTCATCAAGCGGTTGCGCCGATTGGCGGGACCGAAACCGACAATCATCACACGGAAGAGGAATCACACATCATGTTGACCTTCAAGAATCAAAAGGGCCAGGGCCTCGTCGAGTACGCGCTCATCCTCGTGCTGGTGGCCATCGTCGTGATCGTCATCCTCAGCCTGCTCGGACCGGCGGTCGGCAACGTCTTCAGCCAGATCTACCGCGCCATCTGAGCCCTGCGCATCCCCAACGCAAACGAGCGCGCCCCGGCCACACGCCGGGGCGCTTTCGTTTGTGTCGCGCTTGCCCCCGCGCCGTGCGCTACCGCGCCGGCGATCGGCTCCCCCGTCGCCGCGCTGTCCAAACGTAGGCGACCATCCCGGCCACAGTGATCGCGGCGAACGAAAACCACTGCACCGCATAGCCCAGGTGCGGCCCCTCATCGAGCGCGACATCGAGGCCGGCGCGCGGCAAGTCATCCGGATCCATAGCCTCGGCCGCGAGCACGACCGGCAGCAGAGCGTAGCCCAATTGACGCTCGATCTGCGCCGGGTCGAGCCAGAACCAGGCCTGGAGCGGCGCTTCGCCCTCCGCAGGCACAGGATCGAAAGGCGAGAGTGTCGCGGTCCGCGTCGGCGGCACCACGATCAGGCCGGTGACCTCGATCAGGCCTTCCGGTGCCGGATACGCCGCGGCGTCAACGGCCATCGGCCCGGTCAGGGGCAACCAGCCGCGATCGACGAGCACGGCCTCGCCACGGCCCTCGAGCCGCAGCGGCGTCACGATGTGCATGCCGGGCTGCCCGCCATACTCCTGATTGCGCCAGAAGACCTCGCCCGACCGGTCGTAGAACCCACGCGCGACCGCGAGGCGATATTGGCTTACGGCAGGATCGAGATCGAGATCGGCATTGAGATCCAGCGGCGCAAGCTCACGCCGCGCCAGGATGGCACCATTCGTCGCGCGACGCTCGTCGAGCCGGGCGAGCTGCCAGAACCCGAGCCCGATCATCACGAGCGCCGCGATCGGGCCGCCCACAGCCAGGGTCAACTGCAACCAACGCGGCATCCGACGGGCGACAGGCCCCGCCTCTCGTGAGGCCGTCACGCCGTCACCCCGATCTCAACGCGCAGCGCGGCAACCAACGCCGCGATATCGGCTTCGGAGTTGTAGGCCTGACACGAAACGCGGATGAGCGGCTGATCGTCCCAGCGATGCACAGGGGCTTCGATGCGATGGATGTCGTATAGAAGCGTCTTGAGCCGGCCGACGTCCACGTGCCCGGGGAGCCGCGCAACCCCGAGCTGCGCGTGCCAGCGCTCAATGGGCGCCGCAAAGGGCGGCAGGCCCGTCAGCGCGCTGATCGCTGTAAGCGCATCCATCAACAGATCGTGAGCGGCGGCGCTACGGTGCTGCCAATCGTGTTCGGTCTGAAACGCAAGCGCCGCTGGTAGTGTCAGGTAGGCGGCCAGGTCACGCGTACCCTGCCATTGATGCCAGCGGATGAACTCGGTCTCGCCCATCCCCGGCTCGGGCGTATACACGTCATCGCCCCACCCCCAGCTCACGATCAGCGGCCGCAGCCAGGCCTGCGCCGTCGGCTGCGCGTGGAGAAAAGCGACGCCCTTCGGCCCGCACAGCCACTTGTGCCCGGCGCCGACGTACACGTCGGCATCCAGCGCGGCCAGGTCAAGCGGGATCTGGCCCGGAGCATGCGCCCCGTCGACGATCGTGACGATCCCGGCGGCGCGGGCCCGGCGGCAGATCTCGGCCACGGGCAGGATCAGGGCCGTGGCGCTCGTGATGTGGCTGATGAAGATCGCGCGCGTGGCCGGCGTAACGGCCGCCCAGAAGTCCTCGACCAGGGCCTCGGGCGAGGCGAGATCGAGCCGGCGCCTGATCAGCCGGGCGCCGGCCTCGCGGCATCTGACGTTCCAGGCGCGCTCGAGCGCGCCATATTCATTATCGGTGGTCAGCACCTCGTCGCCCGGCTCGAGCCGTAGCGCACGGAGGGCCATGTTGACGGCCGTGGTTGGGTTCGGAAAGTAGACCAGGTCATCGGCTGAGGCATTCAGATACGCGGCCAATGCCGTGCGCGACACGCGTAGCAGGTCCTCGGCCCTGCGGCCCAGGAACGCAACCGGCTGACGTTCGAGCTCGCGCTGCCAGCCTTGATACGTCTCGAAGACCGGGCGTGGGCAAGCGCCAAAGGAGCCGTGGTTGAGGAAGACGATGTCTGGATCGAGCAGAAACAGGTCACGGATGTTCGCCATGGCCGGAGTGTACACCGCCGCCGCTCGCGTGTGCATACGGCGACCCGCGTGCAAGCACGCGTTGTCCGTCGGCCAGCCGGTGTCAAGACTCGTGCACGGAGCACGCGGATCTTCACGGATGACAGGGAGCGGATTTCGGTTAACATGCGGGGATGCCAACGCTTCACCCCTCCGCCCAGACCATGCTCGCCGGCCTGAGCGCCCTGCCCGGCGTGCGGGCCGTGGTGCTCGGCGGGTCGCGCGCCGCGGGCCGAGCCCGCCCAGACTCCGACACCGACCTTGGCGTGTATTACGCCGCCGGGTCCCCGTTCGAAATCG
>DKKP01000110.1 GCA_002455335.1 Anaerolineales bacterium UBA6663
CCGACGACACAGCTGCGCCGTCGGCCCACGCCAGGCTTCACTTACTCCACGGTCGAGAGATCCCACTCCTCATAGATCTTCGGCACATCGCTGATCAGGCGCTTTGTGTATGGCGCGCGCGGGCGCAGGATCACGTCGTCGGCCGAGCCGCGCTCGACGAACTTGCCGCGCTCCATGATGTACACGGTGTCGGAGACGTAGTACGCCAGCCCGATGTCGTGCGTGATGAAGATCAGGGTCATGCCCGTCTCGTTGCGCAACTGGATCAGATAATCGAGGATGGTGGCGCGCGAGCACGCGTCGATCATCGAGGTCGGCTCGTCGGCGATCAGGATCTTGGGTTTGAGCAGGAAGATGCGCGCGATCATCAAGCGTTGCATCTGACCGCCCGAGAGCTCGAACGGGTACTTGTTGGTCAACTCCTCGTACTTGAGGTTGACGAACGCGCAGGCCTCGGTCATCAACTTGACCTTCTCCTCCTTCGGGAGGTTGCGGCCACCGCGCATGTTGATGCAATCGAGCAGCACCGCGTCGATCTTGTTGAAGATGTTGTACGACGAGAACGGATCCTGGAAGATCGCCTNNAGCGTGGTTTTGCCGCTGCCCGACTCACCCACGATCGAGACGATCTCGCCCTCGTAGAAGGTGAAATCGACGTGATCGACCGCCAGGGTCTTTGTGCGACCGAACCCGAAGGTCTTGGTCAGCCCGACGCCGCTCAGGCACGGTTTCTTTTCAAGCGCCATTTTGGTACGTCTCCCTCAGTTCGCTTTCCGTGAAGATGCAGCGATACGTGCGCCCGTTGCTGGCCTCACGAATGGCCACGGCCGCGCCCTTGCATTCGGGTTTGACATATTTGCACCGTTCGGCGAAACGGCAGCCCGACGGCGGCTTCTTGAGGTTCGGCGGGACGCCCGGGATGGCCGTCAGTTTGTGCCCGCGCAGGCCCTCTTCGGGCACGATGATCGAGCCCATCAGGCCCTTGGCGTACGGGTGCAGCGGATCGAACACGGCTTCCTGCGCGGCGCCGTGCTCGACGATCTGGCCGGCGTACATGACCATGATGTGGTCGGTCACGTTGTAGAGCAGCGGGAGCTCGTGCGTGATGAAGATCATCGACTTGATCATCCCGCTCTCCATCAAGCCGCGCAGCATCTTGATCACCATCTTCTGCGAGGTGACGTCGAGCGCCGAGGAAGGCTCGTCGGCGATCAAGACCTTCGGGCCGAGGATCACCGACACGGCGATCACCGTGCGCTGCTTCATGCCGCCCGAGAGTTCAACCGGGTACTTGTGCAGCACCTCTTCGGGGAGGCCCAACACGTGGAAGCGCTCGCGGGCCAGTTCGTAGATCTCTTTCTTGGTGGCCTTTGGGTTGTGCGCCTGGATGACGTCCTCGACGAAGTGGATCACCTTTTGCGTCGGGTTGAGCGCGTTCATCGCCGCCTGCGGGATGTACGCGATCTCCTTGCCCAGGATCGACCTGCGCACATCGTCGGGGTCCATACCCGAGATGTTGCGCCCATCGATGATGATGTCTCCGCTTGTGTAGTAGAGCGGCGGGAAGTAGTAGCCCATCAGGCTGAGCGCCAACGTCGACTTGCCGCAGCCCGACTCGCCGGCGATGCCCAGCGACTTGCCCTCTTCGACCTTGAGCGAGACATGATCGACGGCATACACGTCCTCGCGAAAACGCGTGATGTACTTGGTCGTCAGCTCTTTGACTTCGAGTATGACTTTGCCCATATCGCTCACCTAATCCCTCAGCGCCGGATTGAACACCTGGTCGAGGCCCGTGTTCATCAGGTTCATCGAGAACGCCACAGAGGCGATGGTGACGAGCACCGGGAGGTACGCCCACCAGCGGCCCTGGATGTCGGCCTGGTAGATCCGGGCCCAGTTCATCATCAGACCCAGCGTCGGCACCTCGGTGGTCTTCGGCCCGAGGCCAAGGATCGAGAGGCCGGCTTCAGCCAGGATGCCCGACGAGATCTGCAGGATCAGGGCCATCACGACGTAGGAGGCGATGTAGGGCAAGATGTCGTTCAGGATGATGTAGACGATCGAGTGCCCGGAGAGCTTCGACAGGTTGACGTGATCGCGGTTGCGCAGCGACACGACCTGGGCGCGCACCGCGCGCGCCGTCCAGACCCACGAGGTGAAGCCGATCACCACGGCCACGGTGAACGCGCCGCGTTGCTCCTGGCCGATGCTGAACGAGATCAGGATCAACAGCACGAAGCTCGGGATGACCGTGAACAGGTTGGTGACGAACATGATGATGTCGTCGAGCCAGCCGCCGATATAGCCAGCGAGCAGCCCAAGCGTCAGGCCGATCAACGTGGCGACGGTGCCGGCGATGAAACCGATCGACAGCGAGACTCGGGTCGCGGCCACGAGCTCGGTCAGCATGTCGCGGCCGAAGTTGTCGGTGCCGAGCGGCAGAACGCGCACGTTAGCGACCTC
This sequence comes from Anaerolineales bacterium UBA6663, assembly GCA_002455335.1. Taxonomy (GTDB): domain Bacteria; phylum Chloroflexota; class Anaerolineae; order Anaerolineales; family UBA6663; genus UBA6663. Next base: position 2,467 of record DKKP01000110.1, read on the forward strand.
GGTGACGTTGACGTAGTCGCTTTGCTCGATGGTATCGATTTGCTCGAGCGCGCCCGTCTCGGCATTCTTGGCCGCGATCACGAGGCCCTCAGACGACAGCAACCCATCGATCGAGCTGTTCAAGCGGATGTAGTAGTTCCGCTTGGCGTTAGTCATCCCCGGGATGCGCTTGGTCGAATCGAAGTTGGTCTCCCACTGGGCGAGGAGTTTCTCGGTGTCGGCCGTGTCGATCTCGGCTTCAGGGATGCCGGCGGCGACCAGCCATTCCTTGACGGCCAGCCGGTCTTCCTCATTGAAACGACTGGCGATGCGGTTGACCGCGGCATCATCGATATCCAGCGTATAGGTCGTCGTGGCCCCAACGCTGTCGTAGACGCTGACGTAGATGCCTGGCGGGAAGAACGTGCCCTGGCCGATGATCGTCAGCGGGGCGTCGCGGATGATGAGCGGATAGATCAGTGAGCCGAGCAGGATCGCGGCGAAGATCGAGAACCCGGCCACGAACTTGCCGGAACGAAAGATTTGGCGGAGCGTGTTTATCATGGCGCCTCTGGGTATGCTGGGAAGACGGTGCGTTTCGCAGCGCCCGCCTCAGTCGGCCTGCGCGGCCTTGATGCGCGGGTCGATCAGGCCGTAGATGATCTCAATCGCGAAGTTCGCGATCAGGACCATCACAGTGATGATCAACGTTGCGGCCGAGATGAGCGGGTAATCCTGCCCGATGACGCCGTTCAGGATGGTGTAGCCCAACCCGGGATAGCTGAAGATGATCTCAGCCACAAGCGCGCCGCCAACCATCGTGCCGATCGAAAGCGCCAGGCCCGTGATCTGCGGCAGCATCGCGTTGCGGAACACGTAACCGATGATCTTCCAGTCTTTGATGCCCATGAAGCGGGCGTACTTCACGTAGTCGGCGTTGAGCTCATAAATCGCCATCGAACGCATGCCGATCGCCTGACCACCGATCGAGATCAGCACGACCGACCAGAACGGCAGTTGATAATGGACGATTACCGACCACACAAAGCCCCAACTTGCGCTCGGGATGAGGTCAAACCCATATCCACCGGAGGTCGGGAACCATCTCAGGTTGACCCCGAACACCACTAATAGGATCACGGCCATGCCAAAGGCCGGGAAATTGCTGATGAAGATGCTGACTGGCATAACGACCTTGTCGAAGCCGCCCTTGAGGTACGCGGCCAGCGCCCCAAGGGTGTTGCCGATCAGCCAACCCACGATAATTGCGGGAAATTGAAGCGCGATCGTCCAACCGATCGAAGCCCCGAGAATTTGGGCGACCGGGCGTGGATATTGGCTAAACGAGACCCCGAAGTCGCCACGAACGACGTTCGCCATATAGCGCGCGAACTGCTCCCAGAGCGGCTTGTTCGTGCCGAACTGCTCGGCGTATTGCTCGTAGACCGCCTGCGCGCCCGATTGGCTCGTCATGCCCTGCGTCACCCGTTGGGTGATCACGGCCACCGGGTCGCCCGGCATCAGACGCGGCAGGATGAAATTCAAAAGGAAGGCGAAGACGAAGGTGGTCAAAAACCAGACCAGCTTCGTGGTGAAGTACTTGCGGTAGCCTTTCAACTCAGCACCTCCGCCCGCCGTTGACGCAGCGGGCCTCCCCGAAGAAGTGTGCAGGCGCTATTTATATGGTTCGATCTGCAGCTCGGTCATCCTGCTTCCGCAGCCAGCGCCCTGGGCGCAGAATGATGAAACCGGCTGTAAGTTGAAGGGGGGATCGCCTGGCGGTGCCACCAACGGCGGCGTCCCGCCAGGCGTTCGAACTCTTCTGCCGAACCGGACCGGCAGCCATGCCCGATGATGCCGGGCATGGCTGTCGGGTTCGGACTAACGCTTACGGGGTGACAAGGGTCAGGTTGTACAGACCCGCAACGCCCCAGCCGTCAGTCATGTCCATCGGCGGCACGGGCGGGTTGGTGCCGTCATCCTGATGCGGGAAGTTCGTCCACACGCTCTCGTTCACGGCATGGAACGACTGCGGGCGGTACATCAGCGTGAACGAGGGCACATCCGTCAGATAGATCTCGGTCAGCTGAGTGTAGGCTTCCTTCAGCGCCGCGGGATCGGTCTCGGCCGGGATGGCCTGGATGATCTCGTCGACCGCTTCGTTCTTGTAGCCACCCCAGTTGCCGTTCCAGTTGCCCGTGGTCTGGGCGAACTCGCCGCCGATCAGGCCGCGGACACGGCCCCACGGCTGCGTCGGGCCGGCGCCACCGCTCCACATCATGAAGATGTCGTAGTCGGCTTCGGGCAGCGGCCAGTTGGTCACGACGGTCTGGTAGACCGACCACTCAGGGTAGTTGGTCGTGATTTCGATGCCGATCTCGGCACCGGCGGCGGCAACCACTTCGATCGCGGCCTGCCAGTCGGACCAGCCGTTCGGGCAGGTCGCGACGTAGCTGAGCTTCTCGCCGTTGTATTCGCGCCAGCCGTCGCCGTCGGTGTCGACGATGCCGGCCTCATCGAGCAGCGCCTTGGCGCCCTCGTAGTCCTTGCCCGCCCACTGCAGATCGGCAACCGCGGCCTGATCGTACATGGCCTGCTCGCCGGCAGTCGGGTTCATGACCGAGCGCGGGACCTGGTTGAAGGTCGCCGACTGGTTGGTCATGGCGTTGGCGATGATCGTGTCGTAGTCGACGGCGATGGCGATCGCCTTGCGGATCGCGACCTGATCCAGGCCCGGGGAGGCCAGGTTGAAGAACGCGGTCGGCAGGCTGGCGCCGATGCCGTACGGGGCCTCGGGCAGATAGGTCGAGATCGGGAGGCCATCCTTGAGCCACAGGTCCTGGATGTTGGCGTTGAACTGCTGGCTCACATCCACTTCACCGGCCTTGAAGGCCGCGAAACCGGCGGCGTTGTCCTTGTACATGGCGTGCGCCAAGTACTTGGGCGCCGGGAGCGCGCCCCACATGCTGGCATCCTGGCCCCAATAGTTGTCGTCGCGCACGAAGACAACCTTGGTCTCATCGGCAAAGAACTTGTGGTACGGGCCCGAATAGACCACGTCTTCGGCCACATCGGTGGTGAAAGCGGCCTTGTCGTCGCCGACACGGGCTTCGAGCGTCTCGGTCCAGGCCTTCTGGATCACGTAGTTGCTGCTCACATACGCGGCAACCGACAGCGGATTGACGGCCTTGCCGTCCTCGCCGAGCTTGGCCTTGATCACGACGGTCTGAGCATCAACGGCCTCGATCGTCTCGATGTAATCCTTGCTGCCGTTGTACGTGTTGGTCTCGTACTTGACGTGCGAGGCCCAGGTGTAGGCAACGTCCTCGGCGGTCACCGGGGTGCCATCGCTCCACTTCGCGGCCGGCTTGATCTTGAACGTAAGCTCGGTGCGATCGGCGTTCCACGTGTACGGGCCGTCGGCCAGGAGCGGGTACTGCTGACCGTCGAGCATGTTGTACAGGTACGGCGTCTCGAACATGGTGACGCGCGCATTGTCGCCCTGGGCGATACCCAGGCCATTGTTGCAGCTGGAGGAGTAGGGGTTCCAGCAAGCCACGGCGCCCCACTGCTGACCGTTGAAATACAGGGTCTCATTGCGGGG
>DKKP01000010.1 GCA_002455335.1 Anaerolineales bacterium UBA6663
CGTTTCAGATCCCCGAGATCGTCGAAGGTAAATTCAACGTCGCCATGGTCCTGATCGGACCCCACGACGATGGCGGTTGGAGCCAGGCGCACTACGAAGGCCTGCAGTACGTCGAGCAGAACGTACCCGACACCCACATCGCCTATATCGAGCTCGTGCCCGAAGGCGCGCAGGCCGAACAGGTCTATCGCAGCCTGGCGCGCAAGGGCTTCGATCTGATCTTCGGCACGTCGTTTGGCTACATGGACCCGATGGCGACAGTCGCCGAGGAGTTCCCGGACCAGATGTTCGTGCACATCAGCGGGTACAAGTCGAACGAGTCGAACTTCGGCAATCTGTTTGGCGCGATGGAGAACATGAAGTACCTGGCGGGCATGCTCGCCGGGAGCCGCGCCAAGACCGACGGCCAGACCAAGCTCGGCTACATGGCGACCTTCCCGATCCCCGAAGAGTTGCGATTGGGCAATGCGTTCGCGCTGGGCATGCGCAAGACCTGCCCGGATTGCACGCTCGAGATCCGCTGGATCAACACCTGGCACGACCCGGTCATCGAGAAGGAAGCGGCCGCTTCGCTATTCGACTCGGGCGTCTACATCGTCTTCACCGGCGCTGATACGCCGGCGACCGCTGATGTGGCCACCGAGCGCGGCGACAAGTGGGGCATCAACTACGACTGGGTCGGGAACTGCGTCCAGGAGCGCTGTCTGACGACCCTGTACTGGAACTGGGGCCCCGAGTACGCGCGGATCGCCGAGGCGGTCAAGGCCGGCACCTACAAGGCGGGCTGGGAGTACTTCGACGCCGAAGCTGGCGCGATGGGCATCTTCGGCCTGATGGAGGGCCAGACCCCGACCAAGGGTATGGAGGGTCTTCCGGCCGAGGACATGACGCTGATCCAGGACACCCTGGCCAAGATGCTGGCGGGCGAGTTCACGCGGTTCGACGTGTTCGCCGGCCCGATCGTGGATAATCAGGGCAACGAAGTCCTGGCGGCGGGCGAGAAGCTCGAGCAGATCGACATCGACTGTTTCGCCGGTGGCGACGTGCCCTGCCAGACGGGCATGTACTGGTGGGCCGAGGGCGTGACGGCGGAATTGCCGCCCCTGCAGTAACATCCGGAACGACTTAGCGGCGAGGAACGGGGTGTCCCGCGGCCGGGGCACTGCCCCGACTGTGGGACACCCCGTTCTTCGCATTTAAGCCTTATGAGCGACGTCCTCAATGCGGTCGAGATGCGTGGGATCGTCAAACGCTTCCCGGGCGTCCTGGCGAACGATCGGGTCGACTTCGACCTGCGTGCCGGCGAGATCCACGCACTGCTTGGCGAGAATGGCGCTGGCAAGAGCACACTGATGAGCGTGCTTGCCGGGCTGTACCGGGCCGAAGAGGGCACGATTGCCGTGCGCGGCAAGCCCGCCAGCTTTCACTCGCCTCGCGATGCCAATGCCCGCGGCATCGGCATGATCCACCAGCACTTCAGCCTGATCCCTTCGCAGACCGTCACCGAGAACGTCCTGCTCGGGCTCGATGAGCCGCGCTTCTTTCTGCGGCTTCCGGACTACGACAGGCGCGTCGCCGAGATCGGCCAGCGCTTCGGCATGAATGTCGCGCCGACAGCCAAAATCTGGCAACTGTCTGTCGGAGAACAACAACGGGTCGAGATCCTCAAGATGCTCTACCGCGGCGTCGAGGTGCTCATCATGGACGAGCCGACTGCCGTGTTGGCCCCGCAAGAGATCGATGGATTGTTCGAGACCTTGCGAGCGATGGTGGCCAGTGGCAAGTCGATCGTGTTCATCAGCCACAAGCTCAACGAGGTCATGCGCGTCGCCGATCGGGTGACCGTGCTGCGCCAGGGCAAGGTTACGGCCGCCGGCATCGCGACTGCCGAGACGAGCATCCCGGAGTTGGCTCGGTTGATGGTTGGCCGCTCGGTGATCTTCGATCTCGAGAAGAAACCGCAGCAGCCGGGTGAGGTGGTGCTTTCGGTCGAGGCCGTCTGCGCGACCGGGGCCAAGGGCTTGCCGGCGCTCAAGGACGTTTCGTTTCAGGTGCGCGCCGGTGAGATCGTCGGTCTGGCGGGCGTGGCCGGCAACGGCCAGAGCGAGTTGGCCGAAGTGCTGACCGGGTTGCGCCGGTGTACGTCGGGCCATATCCGCGTGCACGGCGATGAGCTTGCGAACCACTCGCCGCTCGACGCCATCCGTCGGCGCGTGGCCCATGTGCCCGAGGATCGCACCCACGTGGGCTCGGCGCCCAATCTGAGCATCACCGATAACGTCATCATGAAGAGCTACCGCCAGGCGCCGTTGGCGAACGGCTGGTCGCTCAACTACGCGCGCGCCCGACAGCGCGCGCAGGAGCTCAAGGAGGCGTACGCCATTCTGGCTCCGACCGTCGACACCGAAGCCCGGCTGCTCTCGGGCGGCAACCTGCAGCGCGCGATCCTGTCGCGCGAGCTGTCGCAGGAGCCGAGCCTGCTGATCGCCATGCAGCCGACGCGCGGTCTCGACGTCGGCGCGATCGAGGGCGTTCAGCGACTGCTGCTTGCGCAACGCGAGGCGGGCGCCGCGATCCTGCTCGCCTCCGAAGAGCTCGAGGAGCTGCTGGCGCTGGCCGATCGGATCCTTGTGATGTACGAGGGCGAGATCGCGGGCGAGGTCATCGACGGCAACACCGAACGGATCGGCCTGCTGATGACGGGCGGCGGCAAGGCTCACCCAACCCAGTGAGGCGACGTGACGACGACGGCTTCCCAGACAAGCTCTCCAATCAAACTGATCATCGAGCCCCGCCTGACGACGCCGCGGTGGCTCAGCCCGGTCGTCTCGATCGGCGCGATCATTGTCGCGCTGATCCTGGGCGGCGGCGTGATCGCCTTTGTCGGCGGTGACCCGCTGGCGACGTACGCGCACATCGCACGCGCGGCCTTTGGCGATCTCGGCGTGTTCTCGGATACGCTGGTGATCGCGACGCCCTTGATCCTCGTGGGCCTGGCCTGTTCGCTGGCGTTTCGGATGAAGCTCTGGAACATCGGCGCCGAGGGCCAGTTCTACATGGGCGCGTTGGGAGCCAGCGCCGTGATCCTGGCCGGCTGGGTGCCCGAGGGGACGCCACGCCCCGTGGCGCTCGGCGTGATGTTGATCGCGGGCGTGGTCGCCGGCGCGCTTTGGGGCCTGATCCCGGGGCTGCTCAAGGCGAAACTCAAGGTGAGCGAGATCATCACCACGCTGATGATGAACTACATCGCGATCCAGCTTGTGAATTACTTCGTCTTCGGCGTCTGGAGCGAGAGCGGCTTCCAGATGAGCCCGCAGTTTCCAAAGATGGCCTGGCTGCCGCGACTGGGCGACTACGCGCGAGAAATCCCGGCGCTGCGTGGGCTCACGACGCACTTTGGCCTGATTTTCGCGTTGATCGCGGTGGCCATCGTCTGGTTCATCCTTTACCGCAGCCGTTGGGGCTACGAGATCCGGCTGATTGGCGATAACCCGCGCGCTGCCGAGTACGCGGGGATCGACATCGTCAAGAACACGGTGCTTGTGATGATGACCTCCGGGGCGCTGGCGGGGCTGGCCGGCATGTCCGAGATCGCGGGCGTCGTGCATCGGCTGCAGGGCGCGATCTCTTCAGGCTATGGGTTCACGGGCATCATCATCGCCTGGCTCGCCAAGCTCAACCCAATCGTCGTGATCCTGGTCTCTGTGCTCTTTGGAGGCCTGATCCTGGCCGGGCGCGAGATCCAGCCGGCCGGTGTGCCCCGCTTGATCCAGGGCATCATCCTGTTCATGTTGATCGCGAGCGACGTGCTCCTGCGCTATCGGGTGCGGATCGCCCGGGCCTAATCGAGAGAGGTTCATGGATCCGATCATCATTCTCCACGCCGGCATTGCGAGCGGCACGGTGCTGCTCTTCGCCACGCTTGGCGCGATTTTCAACGAGCGTGCCGGGGTGATGAACCTCGGTGTCGAGGGCATGATGCTGATCGGCGCGATGTCGGCGTTCAGCGTGACGGTTTCGACCGGTAACGGCTGGTTGGGCCTTGTGGTCGCCATGGGCGCCGGCGCCGCGCTTGCCCTGCTGCACGGTGTTGTGACGATCCACTTTCAGGCCGACCAGGTGGTGAGCGGCCTGGCGCTGACCTTCCTGGGCACTGGGCTCAGCCTTGTGCTTGGCGAGGGGCTGAGCAAGGCCGGCACGATCAACTTGCTGCCGAGCGTGATGTTGGATCCGGCCCTCCTGACGATCCCGGTGGTCGGCCAGATCCTGGCGATCTTTTTTCACGACCAGAGCGTGATGGTGTACGTGGGATACGTGATGTTGCCCCTGGCCTGGTACTACATCAATCACACCCGGCCGGGGCTGCATTTGCGCGCCGTCGGCGAGAGCCCGACAGCCGCGGATGCGATGGGGATCCCGGTCTATGGCCTCCGCTACGCGTATGTCGTGCTCGGTGGGGCGTTGGCAGGGCTGGCCGGCGGCACGATCAGCCTGGCGATCTCGCCCGGCTGGTTCAGCGAGTTGACTACGTCGGGCCAGGGCTGGATCGCCGTGGGCCTGGTGATCTTCGCGCAATGGGATCCGTGGCGCGCCGCATTCGGATCGTACGCGTTCGGCGCGCTGCGCCGGTTGATCCTCGATATTCAGGCGCCGAAACTGCTTTTTGGCTTCGACAACCCATTCTTTTACAACCCCTACTACGGCTTCTTCCTGGCGATGCTGCCCTATGCCTTCACGATCGTGGTGCTTGTGCTCGGCTCGCAGCAGGCGATGCGCCGACGCCTTGGCGCGCCAGCGGCATTGGGCGTGCCCTATGTGCGCGGCGAGCGTGGCCGTTAGGGGCATGCGGGCACGAGGTATCAGGGAGGGATACGTATCGCCTCTTGCAGGGCGCTGCTCGAGACGCTGGTCAGGCCGTGGTATGATCGAGTCTTAACAGCGACACCCCCTCGGTCGCTGAGCTGCCAGACGATTGGATCACAACATGCGAATCTTGATTTCCGCCGATATGGAAGGCATCTCCGGCATCGTCGATTGGGCTCAAGTGATGCCGGATTGCGCCGACTACGGCCAGGGGCGTCAGCTGATGCTGGGTGATGTCAACGCCGCAGTCAACGGGGCTTTCGTCGGCGGGGCCGAGGCGGTCACCGTGGCCGATGCGCACTATCTCGGGCGCAACCTGTTGCTCGACGGCCTCGACACGCGGGCACGGCTGCAGAGCGGGAGCCCGTCGCCGCATGGCATGCTCACGGGCATCGATGACCAGCCGCCGTACGACGCGCTCGTGTTTGTCGGCTATCACGCGATGGCCGGGGCGAAGAAGGCGATCCTGTGCCACACGTGGTCGAACACCACGGTGTCCGGCGTCTGGCTCAACGGCCAGGCCGTGGGTGAGATCGGTCTGAACGCCATGACGGGCGCCTACTTCAGCCTGCCGGTGATCGCGTTGACGGGTGACCGCGTCGCCTGTCTCGAGGCGCAGAACCTGTTGGGTGCTGGCGTCGAGGTGGCCGTCGTGAAGCAGGCCACCGGGCGCTATGCGGCCGAGTGTCTGCCGCTGGGCGAAGCGCGCGAGCGGATCTGCATCGCGGTGTCCGGAGCCGTGCGCAAAGCGCTCGCGGGGAATGGGCCAAAGCCCTGGTCGGTTGCGGCGCCGATCGCGCTCGAGGTCGAGTTCTTCTATCCGGAGCAAGCGGAGCGGGCTTTTCTGGTCCCCGGAACCGAACGCCGGTCGGGCACCCGACTGGCGTATGAGGCGCCGGATGCGATGGTGGCGTACAGGGCGTTTCGGGCGATGGTCGGGTTGGGGCGCGGATAACGGCCTGGGAGCACCCAGAGCCAGAGGGGGCTGGCGATGGAGATGCATGTCGAGGATCTTGTCCTGGTGGCTGTTGTGCCGACAGCGCACGATCTCGAGATTGCGCGCGTATTGGGATGGTACCGAATCCCGGTGCGCCGTGCACCGAAGATGGTTGCTGTCGATTGGCTGGCGATTTATCAGACGGCCAGTTGTGGCCTGGGGCCGGCCGGGATCTATGCGGTTGCGCCTGTGCTCGGTCATGAGCTGACGACGCGGGTCGACCTTTTTCGGGATCAGGTTGATCACCTGCGCGCTCGGGAAGCGTATTACAAGCTGCAGCTTGGCCCTATGGAAGCCCTGCCAACCCCGATCGTGGCTGAAGGCTGGGCGCGTCTGACCTTTCTCTACACAACCGGCAGGCGACTGCTGAAGGCGACGTCGCTCAAGGCGCTGCGCATCCCGGCATCAGAGGAGCGGCAGGCCTTGTGGCGGGCGTTGCGCGAGCGCGCGACGGCCTACAAGGCGCAGCCAGCGCCGACCGATTCCGTGGCGCTCACGGGGCTAACGAGCTTGTTCGCAAGGGAGCGGTGGGACTGAACCGGGATGCATCACAAGAAGCGCGGACTGCTGTTCGTCGCAGTGATCGGGTTGGCCGCGTGTGGCCTTGCGTGCGGCATCCTGGTTGTGCTCGCCAGCGCCGCGCCGGCGTCGGCGGGTTCCAGCTATTCGCAGGCCGAGGTGTGCGTCGGGGTCACCACCACGCCGCAGCTCCGGGTCGGGGCCTATATGGATGCCTGTTTCCCGTGCAGTAGCCTGACCCCCTGGATGCAGATGTGGCCCTACAAAGCGTGTGTCACTGTGCCCTGGTTGCAGAATCCGCCGACCGTCTTTGGACGCTGGGGTTTCGAATTTCCCCCGTGATGGAGCGGTCATGGGCGGTTTGACGCGCCGTGATGGGCGGTGCTACACTGCACGCAGTCTCCACCTATGAACCTCACAAGCGACAACCTGCAACGTCTCCTGGCATTTCCGTTTCGTGGTCCCGACTGGCCGACGCGTCTGGGCATAGGCGCGCTGTTGATCGTGGCGGGCTGGGTGATCCCGATCATCCCGTGGCTGATCGTCACCGGTTACGCGGCCCAGATCGCGCGGCGCGTGGCGATGGAGGGCGCCGAACCGGAACTCCCGGCCTGGACCGACTGGTCGGCCTACCTGATCGACGGGTTCAAAGTATTCGCGGCGCGATTTGTCATGGCGCTGCCCTTTGTGCTCGTATTCATGCTCGCTTACGGCCTTATCTTCGGTGGCACACTCGCGGGCGTTCTTGTGGGTGAGGCCGGCGGGAGCGACACGCGCGAGCTGGGTGCGTTGGTCGCCGTCCTCAGTTCGCTGGCCGGCACTGGGTTGTTTCTGCTTGCGATACCACTGATCCTGGCGATCTCGCTCGTTCTTCCTGTGCCGAGCATGCACGTGATCGTCACGGGCCAGATCGGCGCCATCTTTCGTTTCGGCGAGTGGTGGCCCATCCTGCGAGCCGATATCGGGGCGTGGGCGATCGGGTATCTGTTGTTGATCGCGGTCGGCTTGATCATCAACCTGGTGACGAGTTTCGCGATGGCCACGATCATCCTGTGCTTTGTGCTGCCGTTCGTGATGATTGCTTACATGGTGTACAGCATCTTGGTCACCGAGGTGGTCTTTGCGCAGGCTTATCGGAGCGCCAGCCAGAAACTCGCCACGGGGCAGGGATATCGCGACGCCGGCGTGCCCGACGTTCGCAACTAGAGGGACACCATGAGCTTTGAGTTACCGACACTGACGGCGGACGAGATGGTCGCGCTGACGCGCGAGCACAGTTTCTTCTCGTGGTCGGCGCAGGGCGCCGTCGCGCCGATCCCGATGGCGCGCGGCAAGGGCGTGTACTTCTGGGATGCCAACGACAAACGCTACTTCGACCTCAATTCGCAATTGATGTGCGTCAATATCGGCCATGGCGACCAGCGCGTGATCGATGCGATCAAGGCCCAGGCCGATGAACTGGTGTACGCCGGGCCGAGCATGGCTACACGGGTGCGCGCCGAACTGGGGCGTGAGCTGGCCTCGGTGACACCCGAGGGGCTCGACAAGTTTTTCTTCGTGCTGGGCGGGGCCGAGGCCAATGAAAACGCGATCAAGATGGCCCGCGCGGTCACCGGGCGACAGAAGATCTTGACGCGCTATCGGGCCTATCACGGCGCGACGTCGGGCGCGATCACGCTCACCGGCGACCATCGCCGCTGGGCCAACGAGCCGGGGATCCCGGGCGTGGTGCGGATGTTCGACCCGTACAAGTACCGGAGCCCGCTGTATCGTGAAGGCGACAGCGACGCGGTGTTCACCCAGCGCAGCCTCGAGCAGGTCGAGGAGATCCTGATGTACGAGGGCGCGCACACGGTCGCGGCCATGTTCATCGAAACGGTCACTGGGACCAACGGCATCATCGTCCCACCGGACGGCTATCTCCAGGGGCTGCGCGAGATCTGCGATAAGCATGGCATTCTGCTGATCTGCGACGAAGTCATGGCCGGGCTTGGTCGGACGGGCGCCTGGTTCGCGGTCGATCACTGGGGCGTGAAGCCCGATATCATCACGATGGCCAAGGGCCTGACCTCGGCCTACATGCCGCTCGGCGCCGTGGCGATCAATGGGCGGGTGGCCGAGTATTTCGAGAAGAACGTGTTCTATGGCGGTCTGACCTACAGCGCGCATCCGATGTGTCTGGCCGCCGCCGTGGCCAACCTGCGCGTCCTCAAGGAGGACGACCTGGTCGGCAACAGCGCGCGGATGGGCAAGGTGATGGGCGAGTTGATGGGCGAACTCATGGCCGAGCACCCCTCGGTCGGCGATGTGCGCAACATCGGGCTCTTTGGCGCGATCGAGCTGGTCAAGAGCCGCAAGACGCGCGAGCCGATGGGCCCGTACGTCGGGACAAGCCCCGAGATGGCGAAGGTCGGTTCTTACCTCAAGGAACACGGTGTGTACGCCTTTACGTGGCGCAATCTGCTGCACACCAACCCGCCGCTTTGCGTGACCGAGGCCGAGCTGCGTGAGGTCTTTGGCGTGATCAACGAGGCGCTCGCGATTGCGGATGGCGCAGTCACCGACTGAAGGCTCAATCTCCGGATTAACGAACGAGGGCCGGGCGATCAGCCCGGCCCTCGTTCGTTTTCGACGGTCTGTCGGCTAGTCGAAGAAGCGATAGCGCAACAGGGCCCAGACGGCTTCGAAGGCGTCCCACAGGCCGATCTTCTTACCCTCTGCGTATTCACGCGGGACGAACGTGATCGGCACTTCGAAGATCCTGACCTTGCGGCGCAGGACCTTGGCCGTGATCTCAGGTTCGAAGTCGAAGCGGTTGGCGCGCAGCGTGATCCCCTGGATGGCCTCACGCTTGAAGACCTTGTACCCGGTTTCCATGTCCGACAGGATCGTGTCGTACAGGATATTGGTCATCAGGGTCAGGAGCTTGTTGGCGATCATGTGCCAGAACATCATCGCCCGTCGTGGCGCGCCAAGGAACCGTGAGCCGTAGACGACGTCGGCGTAGCCTTCAAGGATCGGTTTGAGAAGCGCCGGGTAATCGCGCGGATCGTACTCGAGATCGGCATCCTGGATCAGCAGGATGTCGCCGGTCGCGGCCTGCAGACCGGTGCGGAGCGCCTTGCCTTTGCCGCCGTTCTTGTCGTGCAACAGGACCCGGGCGTTGTGGGTTGCCGCGACCTCGGGTAGAACGTCGCGCGTTCCGTCGATCGAGCCGTCGTCGACGATCAGGATCTCGAAGTCGGTGGAGAATTCGGGAAGGATATCGAGCAGCTCGTCGACCTGGGACGCCAACGTCTGCTCGGCATCACGAACGGGGAGGATGATGCTCAGCGAGTTGTTCAAGGTGGATCCCTTCCGGCTTGAGGTACTCGGTCGGTCTTCCTCGCGATCGACCTGCCCCGACTTCGGAATCGGCAAGGTCGACCGGACCGGTCTCCCGTGCGACGCGACGTTCCGCGGCGCACGGCCGAGTCCTTCGGCTCGATGGTCCATCGACGCCGACCGGGGAGCGACTCGATCGGGGCGAGCGAAGGGGGACTTGCCCCGACTGTTCGCGACGGCGGTCCTGTATCGGTTAGGGGTGTCGGCGAACTCTTGCGGAGGGCGCAGAAAAGGGGGGAGCGACTCGCGTTGCTCCCCTCGACGGCCGGCGAGCGGTTCCGATACCCAAGCTCGCCCCGACGGCTTAGACTGCGGAATCCTTCGGCGCAGAGGACGATGCCTCGGGCAAGTCCGCCGTGCCTCGGGCAAGTCCGCCGTTCGGGCGACCGCGCTTCGCGACGAGCAACGCCGCTTCTTCGAGACGGTTCCGCATGGGTTCGATGAATCTTCGGCTCGTCGCCCGGATGTTGAGTCTGATCGCGTTGCTGATCGGCGTCGCGATGGGCTTCAGCCTCCCCTGGGCGATCCCGGTCCTCGGGCACCACACGTTCTCGTTCGAGGGGACGGAGGTCGAGACGCGCGGAGCGATCGGACTGACCGTCTCGATGCTCGTCTCGTTCGCGGTCGCCGGGGTGCTCAAGGTCTACGGCGGCAAGGCTCCCGCTCGCCTGTTTCGCCGCGAGGCGATGGCGGTGGTCGGCCTGAGTTGGGTGATGGCGACCGTGCTCGGCGCCCTGCCGTACGTCCTGAGCGGAACCGCTCGCGGCCCCGCGGTCCGGATGTTCGGCCCCGACGTCGCGATCATGGGCGTCAATCGCGGCTGGCGTTTCTGGATCGAGTGGCAGCCGTTGGCGCCGCTGAAGGATCCGGAGCATTACCGGTTGGTCGAGGCGATCGTGCAGGCCGGCGGAATCGGACTGACGCGCGAACAGCTGGAATCGGCGACCGGCATCGAAGAGATCGACCAGGCGTTCCGCGACGTGCGAGCGACGTCGGAGCGGTGGCAATGGGTGCTGATCGGACCGGACGAAGAAGGGACCGGTGATCGCCGCGAAAAGAACTTCCGGGTCCGATGGGTCCGGATGAGCCTGATCGATGCGTTGTTCGAATCGCAATCGGGCTTCAGTACGACCGGCGCTTCGGTCATCTCGGATCTCGAAGACAGCTACTTCGTGCCGCACTGCATCCTGTTCTGGCGGAGCAGTACGCACTTTCTGGGCGGCCTGGGGATCATCGTCCTGTTCGTCGCCGTGCTCGGTCAGGGTTCGGCCGGCAAGACGCTGATGCGGACCGAGATGCCGGGACCGACCAAGGAGGGTTCGACCGAACGGATGCAGCACACCGCCTGGCGTTTCGTCTGGGTCTACTGCGGACTCAATGCGCTCATGACGCTCGTGCTGATGGGCTGCGGCATGAACCTGTTCGATGCGCTCTGCCATGCCTTCGGCACGCTCGCGACCGGCGGCTTCAGCACCTACAACACCAGTCTCGCCGCCTTCGGTCAGCATCTGGGCCCGGGGGCCGGGATGGTGATCGAATACGTCGTCATCATCTTCATGATGATCGGCGGCACGAACTTCACGCTGCTGTACCTGACGGCGATCGGCCAGCCGTTTCGGCTGTCGGGAGACACCGAATGGCGGACCTACCTGGTCTTCATCGGTCTCTTCACGCTCGCGATCATCGGCTTCGGACTGGTCGCGAACGACTTCGCCAATCTGCGCGACGCGGTTCGGCATTCGCTGTTCGCCGTCGTCTCGGTCATGACCACGACCGGCTTCGTGACCGAGGACTTCGATCGCTGGAACAACTTCGCTCGCGGTGCCCTGCTGCTGCTGATGTTCGTCGGCGGCTGTGCGGGAAGTACCGGAGGCGGGATGAAGGTGATCCGCCACGTCCTGTTCCTGAAGATCCTGCGACTGGAAGTCGAGCGGAGCTTTCATCCGTCGGTCGTCCGCCTGTTGCGATTGGGAGGCAAGGCGGTGGAGGATCAGGACCTGCGGCGCCAGGTCCTCGTCTACTTCGGCCTGACCTTCTTCCTGTTCGCCTTCAGCTGGCTGGCGATCGTCACGCTCGAAACGGAATCGACGTGGGGAGGGACGGCGGACCATAAGCTGGTCGACAGCGCCAGCGCCGTCGCGACGACGCTGAACAACGTCGGTCCCGGTCTCGGCACCTGCGGCCCGACTCAGAATTTCGGCCATTTCGGGCCGATCAGCAAACTCCTCTTCGTCTGGCTGATGATGCTGGGTCGTCTGGAACTGTTCCCGATCCTGGTGCTGATGATTCCGGCCTTCTGGCGACAGCGCTAGAACGTCGGCGCGGGTGCCTTGCGCACGCCGTCGACTACTTCGCCGCGATTCGCCGCGCCTCGCCTCGCCTCGAACCGAGGACTCCCCATGCCTCTGAGCGTCCGCTGCAATTCGCCGGCCAGTTACGACGCCGCGACCGATTCGTACCTGCCGTGCGGTACCGAGTTCCAGGTGCCCGATGACCAGGCGGGACGCACGGTCGAATGCCCGAGCTGCGGCGAAGCGGTTCGCGTGCCGGTCAAGTCGACGGCAGGGGAGCCGCGCGGCATCGCGACCGATCGGGCGCGAACGGCGCCGACCGAATCCCGACCTGCGGCATCGCAACACGCTCCAGCGGCGCGAACCGAGACGCCTCGCTCCGCCCCGGCACGTACCGAGTCGCGGTCGGTGCCGGCGACGAACTCCGGCCGCGCCGGAATCGTCTCGCCCCTTCCCTCGCCCACAGCGTCGCCCGTCGACCCGATCGCCGTTCCGCTGCCGCTCACCGACGACGACCGAGCCCTGCTGGACGACGCCGTCTCGTCCGCCGCCGCGCGACGTCTGGCGCCGACGGCCGGAGTCCCGTGCCGCGGCTGCGGGATGCTCTTTCCGCCGCTCGTTCCGAACTGTCCGAGCTGCGGTCAGCCGCGAAAGGCGAACTGGAACGACGTCCCGCTCGCGCAGTTTCCGATCGAACCGGCGGGGNNAGCTGCTCGGCAACCAGGTCTCGATCGAGCAGGTGCTGCTCGCCTTGGTGCTGGCGTTCGGCGTCGTCGGGTTCGGCCTGATCGTTCTCGCCGCCGGGCATCCGCTCTCGCTCGGCATCGTCGGCGGCTCGGTCGCGATCGTCGTGCTCGGCTCGCTCGAGTTCCTGCGCCAGTCGCGCCGGATCGGCCGAGTTCCGGGGGCGCCGCTCGTCTTCTGGCAGCGCTTGCTGTGGCGAGCGATCGGTTCGGCGGTGATGGCCGGCGGCTGGACCTGGCGCGGCAAGCGCTGGAGTACCGAGCGGCTGGTGATTCGCGATCGAGCGTTCGGCGATGCCGAGCTGCTGCAGATCGCCGAGCTGAATCGTCTGCAGGTCCTGGTCCTGCGCGACACGGCGATTACCGATCAGTCGCTCCGCTACCTGCGCGGTCTCAGACAACTCCGCTACCTGCATCTGGAAGGGACGCAGGTGAGCGACGAGCAGGTCTTCCGGCTCCAGCAGACGATCCCGTCGTGCTGGACCTGGTGGTAGCCGCATCCAGGCGTCGACAGCTCCGGTTCACGGATCGACGTCGGTCCGCCGGCGCCGCGGAAACGGAAAGGGGCGCGCCGTGGAGCGAGTCTTCCCGGCCGGAGCCGTCGGCGAGGTCGACGACCGTTCCGTCGCGTACGACGACACCTCGTCCGAATCCCGACCGCTCCGAGACGCGAAGTGGGGGCGAGGCGGGTTCGGAGTCGACGGGGCGAACGAGTCGATCTCACCCAGGTACTTGCGCTTCACCTCGTCATGCGCCACGATCTCTTCGGCCGAACCGCTGCAGAGGACTCGGCCGTCGCTGATGACGTAGGTCCGGTCGGTGATCTGCAGGATCTCGCGCGCCGCGTGATCGGTGATCAGGATCGAGATGCCGTGATCGCGCAGTTCGCGGATCACCCCTTGGATGCTCTGCACCGTCACCGGATCGATCCCCGCGAACGGTTCGTCGAGCATGATGATCTCGGGGTTCGAGACGAGGCAGCGAGCGATCTCGAGTCGCCGCTTCTCGCCTCCCGACAGCTTTCCCGCCTTGGAGCGGCGGATGTGGGTGATGCGGAATCGTTCGAGCAGCTCCTCGCATCGATCGCGCCGCTCCCGCCGCCCCATGCCGAGCAGCTCCATCATCGCCAGCAGGTTCTGCTCGGTCGTCAGCTTCGCGAAGACGCTCGTCTGCTGCGGCAGATAGCCCATGCCCCCTTCCCGCGCCCGGCGGAAGAAGGGCCAGCGAGTCACGTCGCGGTCCCCCAGCAGCACCGTCCCCTTGTCCGGCTCCACCAGACCGCAGGTCATGCGGAAGCTCGTCGTCTTGCCGGCGCCGTTGGGACCGAGCAGTCCGACGATCTCGCCGCGCTCGACCCGAAAGCTGACGCCGTCGACGACGCGCCGTCGACCGAAGCTCTTGACCAGCCCCTGCACGTCGAGAATCGACATCCCCGTTCCTCCCTGAACGTCGACCGCCATCGTTCCGCGATCGGTCCTGCACATCCTGCTCGGCCCGTTCCCTCTGCCGATCCCTCTCAGCGNNATGAAACCCATCCGCGGAAAGTTCGGCAGATACGGGATCGGCCCGTTCCACGAATGCGGCCAGTAGACGAAGAGCGCCTTGCCGACCAGATCGTCGCGCGTCGCGAACTTCTGTCGCCACATCCGCGCGTCGTGACTGGCCGGGCTGTTGTCGCCGAGCAGGAAGAACTGATCGTCTCCGAGCCCGAAGACCGCCGGCATCGCATCGCGCCGCTCGAACAACTGGAGCCCCTTGGGGGTCGACCAGGCGCGAGGATCGTCGAGCAGCCCGCGCACTTCGCTCGGATTCGCGCCGCGATAGTCCATCGGCGGCGAGATCTGCCCGGTGGTGACCGAGATGTAGTAGACGTCGCGCAGGATCGCCAACCGCGTGATCTGCAGCTCGGTCCCCTTCACGCCGATGCCGATCGGCTCGCCGTCCGCCGGATCCTCGGTCGACCAGCGCGGGAAGACCGAACCGCTCCGGCGATAGGTGCCGGGAAGGTCGAACGCGACCAGTCGGTCGTCGATCCAGAGATCGATCCGATCGTCGCAGTTGGCGTAGCGCACGCGATGCCGACCGCCTCCGGCGAGCGACGTCTTGCCTCGCAACACCGCTCCGGCCGGCAGCTCCTGGCCGTCAGGCCCCTCGAAACGAATCGCCGGATCGTCGACCGAAACGACCGCTTCGCCGGTCGCCAGATCGATCTCGCACCGAAAGTGGATTCCCCCTTCGACCAGATCGAGGGCGATCGAGCCGGACGAGGCGGAAGCGATCTCGAGCTCCGCCTCGACCGCCAGATCGCCGACCCAGTGCAGTCCGCGCCGCGCCTTTTCGTGCAGCGTCTCGGCGGTGGAGTAGTCGATCCGCCCCTGCTGGTTGACCACTTCGACTCCGTCGTCGTACTCGTAGTAGTCGGTGATCGCTTCGCCGATCGCGCTGCCGATCCGAGTCGGAAGCTTGCCGTCGGCGAGTTCCAGCCAGTCGCGACGGCGCGGGACCAGATGGCGATAGCGGAGCCATGCGAGTTCGTTGCCGCCGACGCCGCGGTAACGGAGCGGCGTTCCCGGCTCGTCGATCACCGACCAGACCCGTTCTTCGGCCGGAACTCCCCATTGCTGCCAGCGAGACGGCCAGCCGGCGGCTCGCAGCGCCGGCGCCACGAACCGCGAATCGTCGACCGGCTGGAGCATCGCCAGCAGCTTCTTCGGAGGCTTGCGGGCGATCCGGAACTCGGCGTCGACGTCGATGCTCCCGTCCGCCGGCATCGGTCGGACGAAGAGATCGCCATGCTGCAGCTTCAGCTCCTCGTTCGGCAGTCCGATCAGCCGCTTGATGAACGGCTGCTTCGCGTTCTCGGGAAAGCGAAAGACGGTGACGTCCCAGCGCTGCGGATCGGCGATGTCGTAGCTGAACTTGCTGACCAGGATCCGGTCGCCGCTGAAGGTCCCGTCGTTCGCGTCGCGCTCTTCGCGGATCGGCCGCGCGTAACGGCAGTAAGGACAGCAGGTCTCGATCACCTCGCCGCGGCGCGACGCATCGGGATTCTCGGTGCTCGCCGAGACGCGATAGCGGAAGCCGCACTGGTCGCAGGCGACATCCTTGTGACTCCCCTGCAGCGTCGGCGCCATCGAGCCGGTCGGAATGACGAACGCCTCCGCCTCGAACGCCTTGAACAGCAGCGCGAGCATCACCGCGACCAGGATCGACTCGACCGTCTCGCGTACCCCGGCACTCCGCAACGTCTCGAAGAGCGACAGGGGAGAGGGGTCAT
>DKKP01000013.1 GCA_002455335.1 Anaerolineales bacterium UBA6663
ACCTGCCCCGACCTCACTCGCCATAATCCCCCTAACCCGAAAGGGTGTCACAAGGAAGGGCCATAACCGGACAAAAGGCAGTAGACACGGGTACTTTCCGACGGCACCATGGGGCGAAGTCCGTCCAGGCAAAACTTCCATAGGGAGGCTGCGATCCATGAGTTCCGATGTCTCTACTTTTGATGCCTTGATCCCGGCGGCGATGGCCGAGAAGGCCGCTCAAATCGGCGTGCGCAAGGCGCATACGCGGTTTCGGCACCTGTTTGCCCTGGGCGTGCTGGCCGGTGCCTTCATCGGCATCGNNGACAGTGGTGACCTCGGGCGCCTCCGGGATGTTGCCCTACGGCGTCATTCGGCTGCTGGCCGGCCTGGCCTTTGGGCTGGGCCTGATCCTGGTTGTGGTGGGCGGCGCCGAGTTGTTCACCGGCAATACCCTGATCGTCATGGCCTTTGCCAGCGGCAAGGTGTCGCTCTGGTCGTTGTTGCGCAACTGGGCGATCGTATACGCCGCCAACTTAGTCGGCGCCGTGGCCACAGCGGCCCTGGTCTTCCTCACAGGCCATTATGCCAACGGCGGCGGATCGGTCGGCCTGAACATGCTGAGCACCGGCGAGGCGAAAACCGCCATCGCCTTTCTGCCGGCAGTCGCTTCGGGCATCCTCTGCAATGCCCTGGTCTGTCTGGCAGTCTGGCTGACGTTCAGTGCCCGGACGACGACCGACAAGATCCTGTCGATCATCCCGCCGATCACGGCCTTCGTTGCGGCCAGCTTCGAGCACAGCGTGGCCAACATGTACTTCATCCCAACCGCGCTCATGGTCAAAGCCTGGGGCACTCCCGCTTTCTGGGAGACGATCCAGCGCACGCCCGCCGATTTTCCGCACCTTACGTTTGCGAACTTCATCAATAACCTGGTGCCGGTGACGATCGGCAACATCATCGGCGGTGCGGTGATGGTTGGCCT
The DNA here is from genome assembly GCA_002455335.1 of Anaerolineales bacterium UBA6663. Classification (GTDB taxonomy): domain Bacteria; phylum Chloroflexota; class Anaerolineae; order Anaerolineales; family UBA6663; genus UBA6663. The sequence continues at coordinate 965 of DKKP01000013.1, forward strand.
GGTGTACTGGTTGGTGTATCTTAAGGATAAGCCCGGGCATCAATCCGCCCCACAGCCAGGCGCCGTTGCCGAGTAAGGTTGAGGACCATGACGTCCACGCTTTCTGGAGATCCCCGCCTCAAATCCGTGGACCGGGCCATCAAGAAAAACGGCGCGCGTGGCGATGCGCTGCTCGAGGTGCTCAACACGGCTCAGGAATCCTTCGGATACCTCTCGCAGGATTTGATTCGCTACGTCGCGCGCGAGCTGCATGTGCCGCTCGCGCGCGTGTACGGCGTGGCGACGTTCTACCACCTGTTTACTTTCAAACCCAAGGGTGACCACACCTGCATCGTCTGTCTGGGCACGGCTTGCTACGTCAAGGGCGCGGGCGATATCGTCGCCGCGCTCGAGGCCGAGTACGAGGTAAAGAGCGGCGGCACCACGGCCGACGGCCGGCTGAGCGTGACGACAGCGCGTTGTCTGGGGAGTTGCGGCCTGGCGCCGATGCTTGTTCTCGACGGCGCCGTGCTGGCCAGGAACGATGCAAACTCGACGCTCGAGCGCGTTGCGGTCGTGCTCGATGGAACCCCGGCGCAGGAGGCGGACTGATGCAGCCCCACGACCTGCAGACCATCGCGTCAAAAGTCCAGGCGGTGCGCGGTAAACAGCGCACGCGGCTGATGTGTTGCGGCAGCACGGCCTGTCTCTCGTCCGGTGCCGAGGCGGTGCGAACCGCGCTCGATCAGGCCGTCAAGGCCCAGGGCCTGGCCGCCGATGTGCATGTCGGCACCTCAGGTTGTCTCGGGCTGTGCGGCCGCGGTCCGCTCGTCCGCCGCGAGGCCGACGGTGAACCGGCGCTGACGTATCATGACGTCGATGCCGAGGTGGCTGCCCGGATCGTGGCGACCGAGGCGCCCTCTGCGCCCGACGTCGCGTCGCCCGACGTCGCGTCGCCCGATCTCACGTCGCCCGACGTCGCGTCGCCCGACCTCACGGCGCACATCCTGCCCGAGACGCATCCGTTCTTCGCCCGTCAGCACAAGGTCGTGTTGGCGCTCAACGGCACGATCGACCCCGAGCACCTCGAGGACTACATCGCGCACGGTGGGTATGCGGCTTTCGCCCGGGTGGTGACGACCATGTCCCCGGCCGAGGCCTGCGACGAGGTCAAACGCAGTGGGCTGCGCGGGCGTGGGGGCGCCGGTTTTCCGACCGGGATCAAGTGGCGCGCCGTCCTTGATCATCCCGGCGAACGCAAGTTCGTGATCGCCAACGGCGACGAGGGCGACCCCGGCGCGTACATGGATCGCACGGTCATGGAGGACCTGCCGCATCAGGTCATCGAGGGCATGTTGATCGCGGGCTACGCGGTCGGCGCGCAGCAGGGCTATCTCTACGTCCGCGGCGAGTACCCGTTGGCCGTCAAACGCCTCGAGAAGGCGATCCGCGCCGCGGGGCGGCAGGGCCTGCTCGGCGCCAACATCTTCGGCACGGACTTCAGCTTCAAGCTCGACATCCGCATCGGCGCCGGCGCCTTTGTTTGCGGCGAAGAGACAGCGCTGATGGCCTCGGTCGAGGGGAGCCGCGGCGTCCCGCGGATGCGCCCGCCGTACCCGGCCCAGAGCGGGCTGTGGGGCTGCCCAACGCTGATCAACAACGTCGAGACCTTCGCCAACATCGCGCCGCTGTTCGCCGGCGGCGCTGAGAAGTTCGCGTCGGTCGGCACCGAGAAGAGCAAAGGAACCAAGATCTTTGCGCTGGCCGGCAAGCTCAATCAGACAGGCCTGATCGAGGTGCCGATGGGCATCACGCTCCGCGAGATCGTCTTCACGATCGGCGGCGGCATCCCGGATGGCAAGGCCTTCAAGGCCGCGCAGACCGGCGGGCCAAGCGGCGGCTGCATCCCGGCCGAGCACCTCGATACCCCGGTCGATTACGAGAGCCTGCGCGCGCTCGGCGCGATCATGGGCTCGGGCGGCCTGATCGTGCTAGACGAGACAAGCAGCATGCCCGACGTCGCCCGGTTCTTCATGGAGTTTTGCGCCGACGAGAGCTGCGGCAAGTGCGTGCCCTGTCGGGTCGGCACAGTGCAAATGCACGGCCTGCTCGACAAGATCATGCAACAGCGGGCCACGCCTGCCGATATCGAGAAGCTTCAGCGTCTGGGCGAGCTTGTGAAACGCACCAGCCTGTGCGGGCTCGGCCAATCGGCGCCGAACCCGGTGCTCAGCACGCTGCGCTATTTCCGCCACGAGTACGACGCGCTGGTGAGCGAGGGGCAAGCATGATCACTCTGACCATCGACGGCCAGACGCTCAGCGTCAAACCCGGCACGACAGCGCTCGACGCCGCGCTCGCTCACGACATCGACATCCCGCGGCTCTGCCATCACCCCGAGCTCAAGCCCTCCGGCGGCTGCCGGCTGTGTCTGGTCGAGGTCGAGGGGCGGCCCAACCCGGTGCCGAGCTGCGGTCTGACTGTCGAGCCCGGCATGGTCGTGCGCACGCAGAGCGAGCAGTTGACCGCGCTCCGTCGCGACACGCTCGATCTGTTCATCTCCGATCACCCGCTCGATTGCGTCACCTGCGACAAGGCCGGTGCCTGCGCGCTGCAGAAGTACGCGTACGACTATGGCCTGACCGAAACCACTTTCGAGAAGAACATCTCGCGCACGCTGTATCAAGACGACAACCCGTTCTTCATCCGCGACCACAAGTACTGCATCCTGTGCGGCAAGTGCACGCGCGTCTGCGACGAAGTGGTCGGCGCGCACGCGATCGAGATTGTCGACCGCGGCTTTGGTAGCCACGTCGCCACGCCCTTCGACGGCCCGATGATCGACTCGAGCTGTGTGTTCTGCGGCAGCTGCGTCCAGGTCTGCCCGACGGCCGCGCTGCTCCCCGTCTCGCGGCTCAAGCAGGGCCGCGAGTGGGAGCTCGACCGCAAGCGCACGATCTGCGGCTACTGCGGCGTGGGCTGCGCGATCGAGTACCGCACCAAAGGAAACAAGATCGTGTACGCCCAGGGCTACGCCGAGGCGCCGGTCAACGGCGAGTTCCTGTGTACAAAGGGCCGCTTTGGCTGGGACTTCGCCCAGCATCCCGATCGGCTCACCCGACCGCTGGTCCGCAAGGATCTGGCGCATCAGCTCGGGCTGAGCGCCGAGCCGTGGGCGCTCGGCCCGACGCAGCGCGCCACGCTCGACGATTTCGTCCCGGTCGCCTGGGATGTCGCGCTCGACCTCGTGGCGACAAAGCTGGCCGAGACCGTTTTCGCGTCTGGGCCCGACTCGATCGCCAGCCTGGCCTCGGCGCGCTGCACCAACGAAGACAACTACCTCTTCCAAAAGCTGATGCGCGCAACGATCGGCACCAACAACGTCGATCACTGCGCGCGGCTGTGCCACGCCAGCACGGTCTCGGGGTTGGCCATGGCCTTTGGCGGCGGCGCGATGACGAACGCGATCCACGAGATCCGCGACGCCGACTGCCTGTTCGTCACAGGCTCGAACACCACCGAGTCGCATCCGGTCATCAGCTACGAGATGGTGCGCGCCGTGAAGTCCGGCGCCAACCTGCTGCTGGTCGACCCACGCCGGATCCCGCTGGCCGAGCACGCCACGCTCTGGCTGCAGACCAAACCCGGCACCGACATCTACGTCTTCCTGGCGATGGCGCACGTCATCCTGCGCGAGGGCTGGGTTGATCAGGACTTTGTCGCTTCGCGCACCGAAGGCTTCGCCGAGTTCGCCCGGTCGGTCGAGTTCGTCACGCCCGAGCTCGCGGCGCTCGAGAGCGGCGTGCCGTCCGACAAGATCGTCCAGGCGGCGCGCATGTACGCGCTTGGCGAGCGCGCCAGCGGTGTCTCGAAATACGCGGGCGAGCCGCGCGGGCACTCGGGTATCTTCTGGGCGATGGGCATCACCCAGCGGCGCAACGGCACCGAGATGGTGTTGTCGCTTGCCAACCTGGCGATGATGACCGGGCAGCTGAGCAAGCCGAGCACGGGCGTCAACCCGTTGCGCGGGCAATCGAACGTCCAGGGCTGTAGCGACATGGGCGCGTTGCCCGATGTGCTCCCCGGCTACCAGAAGGTCACGGATGCGCCGAAACGCCAGGCTGTGGCTGAGAAGTGGGGGCTGGCCGATCTGCCGGCCGAGCCCGGACTGACCGTCACCGAGATCATGGCCGCCGCGCACGACCGGCGTGTGCGCTCGATGTATATCATGGGCGAGAACCCGATGCTCAGCGACCCCAACCTCGAGCACGTCGAGGAGTCGCTGCGCAAGCTCGACTTCCTGGCGGTGCAGGAGATCTTCCTGAGCGAGACCGCGCAACTGGCGCACGTGGTGCTGCCGGCGTCGTCGTGGCTGGAGAAGGACGGCACCAAGACCAACACCGAGCGCCGCGTCCAGTCGCTGCACCCCGTGCTCAAGACGCCGGGCGACTCGAAACCCGACTGGTGGATCGTGGCCGAGTTGGGCAAGCGGTTGGAGGGGTTGTTGGAGCGTGTGAACCAGCGACGCAGAACGGTCGACGAAGACCCGGCAGCAAGCGGTTCGCGACCCGCCGTCCGTCGTCACTGGGGCTATTCCAGCCCAGCCCAGATCACGGACGAGATCACGACTGTGTCGCCGGCGTATCGCGGCATCGTGCATCGGCGGCTGGGAGATCAGGGGCTGGTCTGGCCCTGCCCGAGCGAAGATCACCCGGGCACGGCGATCCTACATGCCACGACCTTCACGCGCGGGCTGGGCAAGTTCCACGCGGTCACCGCGAAGCCGCCGGTCGAGCAACCCGACGCCGAGTACCCGCTTGTGCTCTCGACCGGGCGCGTGATCTACCACTACCATACCGGCACGATGTCGCGGCGCAGTGCGCCCCTGCACTGGCGCGACCCACGCGACTGGGTCGAAATTAACGCAGTCGATGCGCAGGCCGCCGGCATCGCCGACGCGTCGCCGGTCGTCATCCGCAGCCGGCGCGGCGAGGTCAAGACCCAGGCGCGGATCAGCGAGCATGTGCCGCCCGGTGTGATCTTCCTCGCCTTCCATTGGGCCGAGGCGCCCGCGAACCTGCTGACGCAGGACCACACGGTCGATCCCTATGCCAAGATCCCGGAGTTCAAGCTCTGTACGGTGCGGGTCGAAGCGGTGAACTGACACGACAACGCGAACGCCCGGTCGGGAGCCCTGACCGGGCGTTCGCGTTGTCGTTTATCCGTTTCGGCTCAGCCGACGATACCGGCGGACGTTCTGGATCAGCTGGAAGAGCGAGATCGCGAAACTGATCAGGAGGCCGAAGAAGAAATACTGGTTGATGATAGCGACGATATCGGCGAGCTTAAGTTGCTCGTCCGGGTGCGCGCCGGCCGGCGCGACCAGGATCACCCACACCCCCGCCGACAGCAGCAGGCAGATCAGGGCCAGCGACAGGAGCTCGAAACCGATCTGCATCCCGGCATGAAAGCGAACCCAATCGGGGCGAGCCAAGTTGATCGCGGATTGAATCATCCCGGCGCTTAGCGCCACCAGGAAGGCCGCTGAGAGGGAGAACCAGATCGGCGCGAGCCTGAAGGGGCCGATTCCGGCGTCGGGTGTGCTCAAAACCCCATAGCTGATGGCCAGAAAGACCGCCAGCAGCACGATCTGAAGCGCCGATTCCAGAGGCGAGATCCTGGGATGCGATGGGGTTCGGTTGACGCTGTCGGGGTGGCCCGTCAGCCAGCCCCACCGGCCGGGATGTTCCTGCGCGGTGCGCTGGATCAGCACAAAGACCAGGGTCACCACGGCCGACTGCATGACCGCCTGCAGCGTAAGCCGCGAGAACATCTCGTTCAGCGGGAGATCGAGCGCGATGGTGAGCACGATCTGAAGCGCGAAGGCGATGAGCATGTTGATGCCGAGCACCCTGATGTAGATCGAGAACAAGGCGGGGCCGATAAGCTGTTTGCCGAACATCAGCCCGCCCGAATCGGGTCGATAGCGGCCCGCCACGGAGAGCGGGTGGCCGTAATCCTTGAGGATGTCTTGCTGCTCCGAGTCAGTCAGCGGTCGACCGAGCAGCGCTTCTTGATCTTCCATACGCGAATGGATGTTGTCGGACAACTCGCTGAGGATGTCCTTCTTCTGCTGCTCCGGTAGAAACATCCCGACGGATTCGAGATAGCGGTCAACCTGTGTCATAGCCGTCACCTTTTCACTTGACCCCTGTGAGATGTCGATCAGCCTCGGACCCGCCCTGCGTGATCAAACGCAGCGACGCGTTGATGCCCTCCCATTCATCCAACAGCTGTGCCCGGATCGTTTGACCCGCAGCCGACACGCGATAGAAACGCTTGTTCCGTTTGTCTTCCTCACGCCACTCGCTGTCGAGCAGGCCTTGAGACTCGAGCCGGCGGAGAAGCGGGTAGAGCGTGTTTTCATCGATCTCCAGCCCGCGCTCGGCCAGGGCTTTGCGCAAGGCATAGCCGTAGTGCTCGGTCCGCAGCTGAGTCAGCACGGCCAGCACCAGATACCCGCGGCGCAGTTCGAGGCGTAGGTTCTCAAGCAATTCGTCGGACATGAACTCTGCCTTGTGTCGTACACTGTATGATAAACAGTATACGACGTACAGTCTCATAAGTCAAGCTGCGGTGCGTATCTCGGTTTCGAGGTTCAGACGCGCTGAGGAAGCGTTGTCCCGAACACGGGCTGCTGGGTTCAGGTGCGCCGCCGCAGCGTTGTCCCGGGCACAGGCTCGCCGCGGAGCGCGGCAGCCACCTGACCGGGGACCTCGCCGGAGAAGATCAGGGCGGTCGCGCCGGGCACTTGTCTCAGCAGGTTGAGGGTCTCGTGGATTTTGGCGGCCATCCCGCCTGTGACGTCGGTGGCCTGAGCGGCGCCGGCGTTGACGGCCATGCCATCGACGATCTCGGGCACCAGCTCGCCATCCGGCCAGCCGGTGAGCACACCGACATCTCGGCCTGCGAGCAGGATGTGCGCCGGCTTGAGCCGGGGTGCGAGATAGCCGAACACGTCCTCGGTCGACACGATCGTGCCCCCGCGGACGCGGTCGATCGCCACGTCGCCGTACACCACAGGGATCAGGCTGTGCGCGAGCGCAACCTGCAGGGGCTCCAGGGCGAACGCGACAAGCCGACCGTCTTCGCAGATCGTCGAGGCCGAGGGTGGGCAGTTGAGCACCGGCAGCCCGGCCGTGCGCGCGGCGTCGATGACGTGGCGGTTGAGCAGCGCGGCCGCGGCCTGCACCTCGGCGAAGCCCCGCCAGCCCTCTTCTGAGCGCACGCCGTCCCGGGTGCCGTACCGCTTCCCCTCGACGTGGCCAAACGAGCCCGAGCCGTGGCCGAGGACCAGCCGCACGTCGTGGTTTGCCCGCGCCGAGGCGATCTCGTCCATCAGCCGGGCGAGCGTCTCGGCGCGCAACGCACGCGGCGTGGCCTTGTCGGTGATCAGCGATCCGCCGAGTTTGAGGAAGAGGAGCATAAGCCTGGCGCCTGTCGGATTCTAACCTTGGACCTGTCAGGTCCATCTGGAAAGTGCTTGTTTAATAGGGATATCCGAAAACGGGTTTCCGACTTTTGGGTACAAATTCTAACCAAAGGGCCCGGCGGCCTGAGCCCCGATCTCGGTGATGATGGTGCGCTTCGCCCCAGCCGCTGCCAGGGCCTCCGCCACCCTGGCCGCCGCCTCGGGCGTCACGAGTGCGATGACGTTGCCGCCACGCCCGCCCCCCGAGAGCTTCGCGCCGAGCGCGCCAGTCTGACGGGCCACGACGCACAGCCGTTCGTTGATCTCGGCCGACACCCCGAGCGCCTCGAGCAGGCGCTGGTTCGCTTCCATCAACGGCCCGAGTGAAGCCGGGTCCGACCCGGCGATGATCGCGCGCGCCGCAAGGACGAGCGCCTCGACCTCGGCGAACAAGGCATCGAAACGCTCAGGCTCGCGTGCCCGTGCCGCAGCGACATCGCCGACCGTGACCCGCGTCGGGCTGGGCACGCCAGTGTCTGCAATGACCAGCGTGAACGGCTGGGCGACCCGCAGCGGCACGGGCGGCTCGCCCTTGACGAACACGATCGGGCGCTCGTACGCAATCACCGTGTTGTCAATGCCCGACGGCGTGCCATGAAGGAGCTTCTCGCTCTCGAAGGTCAGGGCCGCCACGGTCTCGGGCGTCAGGGCCACGCCGTGATAATCCGCCAGGGCTCGCACCGTCGCCGTCGCGACGGCGGCCCCGGAGCCCAATCCGCCCGCCACAGGGATCGTCGAACTGACCGTGAGCTCAAGGTTGCGCAGCGGCTGGCCGCAATACGCGGATGTCACCCGCAGCGCCTGAGCCAGCGGATCACGCTCGATGGCCTGCGCCAGGGCGTAACGGCGACTGAAGTTCTGAGCATGGATCCACTCACCCTGCGCAGGCCGGATCGTCGCGCGGGCTGTGACTGCCCCAACGGGAACCGCCAGAGCGGGCTTGCCATAAACGACGGCGTGCTCGCCGAAGAGGATGATCTTGCCCACAGCCGCGCCTTCGCCTTGAACCGGCTGCCACGCGGCCTCATTGCTGTGTGTTTGCATAAAGTAGCGAGCCAGGGGGTCCGACTGACGCATCACCTCAGGGTATCAACAGCGGTCTCTCATTTGCTATCAACCGACCGGGTTGAGGTACAACACGAGCACCACCGACAGCGCCCACAGCGCAAACGACAGCTGCAACGGACGATCGACAAAGACCAGCTCATCCGGCGCGCCACCCTCGCCCTTGATGTGGATCAGGTAAAGGTAGCGGAAGAGCGCGTACAGCACGAAGGGGATGGTCAACATCATGCTGTGATTCGCCGGCAGGTTCTCGGCCGAGAACGTGTAGAACGAGTAGGCCACGATCGTGGCCGAGGCGACCAGGTTGATCAGCTGGTCGACAAAAGACAGGCTGTAGTGGTCGAGCACCTTGCGGGTGGAGCCGCCGTTTTGGGCGATCAACAACTCGCCGCGGCGTTTGCCGAAGCCGATGAACAGCGCCAGCAGGCTCACGCAGATATACAGCCAGGGCGAGATCACCGACCCGATCAACTCGGCGCCGCCGGCGGCGCGCAGCAGAAATCCGCTGGCCAACACCATCACATCCACAAGCACGACATGCTTCAGCCAGAACGAATAAAGCACATTGCTGACGAAGTAGGCCAGCGCGATATAGCCGAAGGTCGTGCCAAGCGCAAAGGCCGCGATCAACGAGCCGGGCGCGAGCACCGCCAGGGCCGTGTACGCGATTGGGATCGGCAAGGCTCCGGATGCGATCGGGCGGTTGCGTTTCTTGGGGTGCTGGCGATCCTTTTCGATATCGGCGAGGTCGTTGAGGATGTAGACGCTGCTCGACAGGAAACACAATACGACGAAAGCCGCGATCGTCACCGTCAGAAAGCGCCAGTCTGCCAGCTTGTGGTCAAAGACCAGGGCCGCGAAGACGAAAACATTCTTGGCCCATTGTTTGGGCCGCAGGGTGCGCAGAAGTGGCATGATCACGGGCCACATTATACTTTTTGCACCCGCAACCGCCCGTCACGCCGGGCTCTGTGGTGCGCACGGGCAACCGGATGCCACGGGCATCGGGCGGTGTCGTTCCGGATCCGGGCTGCGGATTTTGCAACTTGCGCGAATGGAGACCCTCACAGCCCGCGAGCGTCATCGCGCCGAAAGCCGGAATCCAGTGGCCGACGACATCCAGCCCTATGCGGCGATTCCAGGGATCAATCGGGCTCCGGTCAGACCGAATCTGCGGAAAAATACCGATTGTTGGGTTAGGCATCCGTTATCATTGGGCCTACCGACGTGAGTGACCCGGCCAGGTGGCGCGGGCGCGCGGATCGGTGACACCACCCGGTAGATGGAGAGATGGTGAGCGCGAAGAGCGGATCCAAACAGCGTCTGGATGTCGCCGTCGTGGCGCGTGGCCTGACACCCAGCCGCGAGCTGGCGCAGCGCCTGATCATGGCCGGCGAGGTCGTGGTCGATGGTCGGGTCATCGATCGCCCGGCCACCTCGGTGGCCGAGGGCGCCGAGATCGTGCTCAAGGCCCGCCCACGCTTTGTCAGCCGTGGTGGCGACAAGCTGCAGGCCGCGCTCGACGCGTTCGAGCTCGATCTGCGCGATGCGGTCTGCGCCGACATCGGCGCATCGACCGGGGGCTTCACCGACTGTCTGCTGCAGGCCGGGGCCGCCCGGGTCTACGCCATCGATGTCGGCCATGGCATCCTCGACCAACGCCTGCGGTCAGACTCGCGCGTCGTGGTCATGGAGGGCGTCAACGCCCGCTACGTCGAGACGCTGCCCGAGCCTGTCTCGTTGATCACGATCGATGCCTCGTTCATCTCCTTGAAGCTCCTTTTGCCCGTCGCGGCGCGACTGCTGGCGACAATGCCGGCGCCGAACGACGAGGTCGCGGCGCAACCCGAGG
>DKKP01000319.1:0-153 GCA_002455335.1 Anaerolineales bacterium UBA6663
GCCACGGCGCGTTGTCGTTCGCGGGATAAAGGGCAGCCCCGCGTCGCGGTCACGGCAACAACGCCGCCCCGAACCCTCGGCCGCTGGCCCCGGATCCAACTCCGTGGGCGGCGACCCCTGCGGCAGTGTCCGGATCGCCATCCGGCAAGTAGA
>DKKP01000319.1:234-19079 GCA_002455335.1 Anaerolineales bacterium UBA6663
TGGTGGCGCAACGAGGCCACCAAAGCCCCGGCGACGGCCCAGAACCTGAACCAGACGCCGGCGCTCGGCCAGGGCTACGGCGGGAACGCCGGGTCCGGCCAGCACGGCACAGGCGCCGCCCTGCCCGCGGCCGACCCGGCCGGGCTCACCCAGGCCGAGATCGACGCCCTGCTCTTCATGCGCGAAGAAGAGAAACTCGCCCACGACGTCTATGTGGCGCTGTATGAGCAATGGGGTCTGACCCAGTTCAACAGCATCGCGGCCAGCGAACAGGCGCACACCGACGCCGTCAAGGCCCTGCTCGACCGCTATGGCGTGGTCGATACGACAGCGACCGAGCCCGGCGTCTTCGTCAATACCGAGCTCCAGGCCCTGTACAACGACCTGGTGGCCCGCGGCTCGGGTTCAGCGGCCGAGGCCCTGTCCGTCGGCGCCCTGATCGAGNNGAGGTCGACATCGCCGACCTCGATGAGCGGATCGCACAGACCGATCAGGCCGACATCCTCGCGGTCTTCGCCAACCTGCGCTCGGGCTCCGAGAGCCACTTGCGCGCCTTCGTCCGCGGCTATGAGGCCCAGACCGGCACGGTCTACACCCCACAGGTGCTCGACGCCGAGACGGTCGCCGCGATCCTNNGCGAGGACAGCTGTCCTCGCCCTTTACTCGTTAAGACGCTTGCGCTCACGCTCGGGGCGGCGCGGTCGACCCACGCACGACAAGCTCCCCCTTGATCCGAAGCCGCTGCGGCTCCGGGAGCTCGCCGGCCTCGCTGCGGGCTTCGAGGATCCGCAGCATCATGTTCGCGGCCTCTGCGCCCAGCTCACGCTTGAACTGACGGAGCGTGGTCAACGGCGGGATCAGGTACTGCGCCATCGCGATATCGTCGTACCCGGCCACCGAGATATCGAGGGGCACCGACAGCCCGGCCTCATACAGCGCCGCATAGACGCCGATCGCCATGTTGTCGTTGTAGCAAAGGATGGCCGTCGGCGGTTTCGGCAGCGCCAGCAGCTTCTGCGCACCCTGCAACCCGCCGGGCGGGTTGCCCTCCGGCGCCATGAGGATGCAGCACTCATCGACCTCAAGCCCCGCGGCGTGCATCTCCTCGCGAAAGCCCGTCTCGCGCTCGATTGTCGTCCGGCCGCCGATGCGGTTGCCCAGATAGGCGATGCGGCTGTGGCCCAGATCGATCAGATGACGTGTAAGCAGCCGAATGCCATAATGGTCATCGTTGAAGACCAGGTAGCGCGATTCAGCGGCGCCCTCGTTATTGACGATCGCGGTCGCCAGGCCGTACGACTGCAGGAGCTGGCTCTGCACCTGGCTGAACTGCGGCGCACACAGGATCACGCCCTCGACCCCGCGCTGCACCATCGTCTGCACGATTTCCTTCTCGCGCTGCTCGTCGCGATGCGTGGCCGCGATGAACAGGCTGTAGCCCGTGGGGTGCAGCACCTCGTCGATGCCCTGGAGCACCTCGCTCCAAAATGGGTCGTCGATGTTGCTGACGATCACGCCCAGCGCGCGGCTGCGCCGGGTCTTGAGCCCGCGTGCCGAAGCATTCGGCACGTAGCCCATCGTCGCCGCAAGGCGCTTGATCTTGTCGATCGTCTCGACCGAGATCGCCGGGTGGTCGTGCAGGGCACGCGAAACGGTGGCGTGCGAGACCCCGGCCGCCTTCGCTATGTCCTTGATCGTGATCGACATACGTTCTCCGCTTCTGGCTAGAGTCCGATGCTCCGCAGATAGGCGCGGTTGCGAGCCGCGCTTTCCTTGGGGGTGCCCATGCCGGGCAGCACATCTTGCTCGACCACGATCCAGCCGGCGTAACCGACCTCGCCCAGCGTCTTGAGCACGCCGGCGAAGTCGACATCCCCCTGCCCAAGCTCGCAGAACACGCCGTGCCCGACAGAGGTCGGCCCATCCCAGCCCTCGGCACGCGAACGCCGCGCGACCTCGGGCTGATGGTCTTTGAAGTGCACGTGCCAGATCCGGTCGGCGTGGGCACGCAGGCCCTCGATAGGGTCCCCGCCGGCGAAGGCCCAGTGGCCGGTATCGAAACACAGCCCCACGATCGCCGGGTCGGTCAACTCGAGCAGCCGTTGCGTCTCGGCCGGGGTCTCGACCCAGGTGCCGATGTGATGATGGAACACCGTCCGCAGGCCGGCCTCGTCCATCACCCGTCGTGCGACGTAATTCGCGCCATCGGCGAAGACCTTCCACTGGTCAGTGGTCATGCCCATCTCGGGCGTGATTCGCCCGGCGAACTGCGAGCGCGCGGGCACGCCGTAGGGGTCGTTGCCGAGCACGATCAGGTTCGCTGGCCCGCCGACGGTAGCCAGCTGTTTCGCCGTGCGTACGGCGTCGTCGGCGCTGGCTTTGTGCCGGCTCGGGTCGTGCAGGAAGACGCTCACCCACGAGGCCAGCAGGCTCAGCCCGCGCGAGCCCAGTTCGCGGCCGAGCACATCTGGATCCGTGGGCATGAAGCCCCAATCGCCGAGCTCGGTGCCGACGTACCCGGTTTCGCGCATCTCATCGATCACGCGCACATAGCCGCCCCGCTCGCCCTCGATCCCCTCGATGACGCCCCACGAACACGGGGCATTGGCGATCTTGAACATGTGCTCTCTTCCTGGATAGTCGCCCTTGCTGACGCCTCACGCCTAAAACTGCCGCGACCACTCCTTCAACCAGCGCTCGACCACGACCTTGGTTTGCGTAAAGAACTCGACCGCATGCTTGCCCTGCCCGTGGAGCGTGCCGAAGAAGCTCTCCTTCCAGCCGCTGAACGGGAAGAACGCCATCGGGGCCGCGACGCCGATGTTGATGCCGATGTTTCCGGCCTGCGCCTCGTTGCGGAACTTGCGCGCGGCGGCGCCGCTGCCGGTGAAGACGCAGGCCATGTTGCCGTACTGGCCGTTGTTGACGAACGCGATCGCGTCATCGACCGTGTCGAGCTCGAGCACGGTCATCACGGGCCCAAAGATCTCGGTGCGCGCGACTGTGTGCTCAGGTCGGACGCCGGCCAGGATCGTCGGCCTTAGGAAATAGCCGTCGGGGTATCCGGCAATCGTCGCCGCGCGGCCGTCGACCAGCGGCACAGCGCCCTCATCGATCCCGGTCTGGATCAGGCCCTGGATGCGCGCGCGGCTCTGTGGCGAGATGACGGGGCCCATGTGCACGCCCTGATCGAGGCCAAAACCGACCACGCGCTTCTCGGCCTCCTCGGTCAGCACCGAACTGAAGATCTTCTCGGCGCCGGCGACCATCACGATGTTCGCGGCCGCCAGACAGCGCTGCCCGGCGTTGCCATAGACGCTGTCCATGATGATCTTGGTCGTCATCTCGACGTCGGCGTCGGGCAGGACGATCACGGGGTTCTTGGCGCCGCCCTGCGCCTGGACGCGCTTGCCCGCGGCCGAGGCGCGCGCATACACGTGGCGCGCCACAGGCGTCGAGCCGACGAACGTGATCGCATGGATCGACGGGTGATCGAGAAGGGCGTTGACCGTCTCGTGGCTGCCATGCAACAGATTGACTACGCCCGGCGGGAAGCCGACCTGCTCGAGCAACTCGAAGACCCTGAGCACCGTGAGCGGTGTGCGCTCCGAGGGCTTGATGATCACGGTATTGCCCGTCGCCAGTGCATAGGGCATGTACCAGAACGGGATCATGCCCGGGAAGTTGAACGGGCAGATCGAGGCCACCACGCCAACCGGTTGACGGATCATGTATTCGTCGATGCCGCGCGCGATATCCTCGGAGAAGTCGCCCAGCATCAGCATGGGGATGCCGCAGGCCACCTCGACGTTCTCGATCGCGCGACGGATCTCGCCGCGTGCGTCGTCCAGGATCTTGCCGTTCTCGATCGTGATCTGGCGCGCCAGATCATCGAAGTGCTCCTCGAGCAGGGCCTTGAGCTTGAACAGGTATTGAATGCGCTGGGTCGCCGGCGTGCGTCGCCAGCTCTCGAACGCGCGCGCCGCGGCCTGGGCAACGGCGTCGACCTCTTCGGGGGTCGAGAACGGCGTCACCGCGATCACCTCGTTGCTGGCCGGGTTACGAACCTCAAGGCTCCCGGCCCCGTTCGACACGCGCCAGGCGCCATCCACGAAGTTGCTCAAGCGTTCGCTGGTCATGCGGTATCTCCTCTTGACGATGATGCGTTGAGGGGCGGCTCGAGCCACCCCTCAACGCATCATAACCTCACTTCCCGTCCGGGTTCGGCAGCATTGCATCGCGCACCACGGCGGTCAGGTCGCGGTACGAAGCGATGAAGGCGCGCAGCGTGCGGACCGTCGGGCCAAAGGCGTCGAACTCGGCCACGGTCATGCCGTCCGGTTCATAGGCCCGTCTGAAGTCCGGGAACTTCGCCAGCAGCGTCTCGATCACGCCGTCCGGCACTGGGTTGGCGATGCGCTCCGTGACTGCCACATCCGAGGCGTTGAACAGCAGTTGCCATTCGTGCGGGATCGTCAACACCACGTCGCCGCCGATCAGCTCCGACCAGTGGAGGTGGTGGCGGTACGCGGCGGCCAGCAGCCGCGCGCGGTAGCCGCGCTCTCGAAAGATCGGATACGCGCGCTTGAAGGCCGCCACGCCTGCCCAATCGGACACGCCGGGCGCGACCACGATCCTGTCGCGCTTCTCGAGCACGTGCATCCAGTCGTCGAGCCGGCCGATCATCATCGTGCAGACCGGGGTCATCTCGGCCGTGCTCAGCCCTTCGGCCTCGCGGCGCTTCAGGCCACGCTCGACCGCCTCGGCCACCGCGAGGGCCTGCGGCACAGAGAAGCTCACCGTGGCGTTGATGTTGACGCCGCGATAGGTCGTCTCCTCGATGGCCCTGACCCCGGCCGCCGTCACCGGGATCTTGACCTGCATGTTCGGCGCCAGCGTCGCGAAGTGCACGGCCTGCGTCGTGATCGCCTCGGCGTCGCGGTAGAACGTCGGGTTGGTCTGGATCGACAGCCGGCCCTTGCGCCCACCCTCGCGCTCGAAGACCGGCCTGAGCAGCTCGGCGCCCTTGACCGCCATCTCTTCGATCAACTTCCAGGCCGCCTGATCTTCGGTCCACGTGGCATTCTCGGCGATGATCTGGCTGATGCGGTCCTTCCAGAGGTGGCCCTCCTTCTTGAGCACCGCGAGCACGATCGTGGGGTTGGTCGTCGCCCCCACCGCCCCATGCGCGATCGCGTAGGTGAGCTCCTCGATCGAACACGAGTCGTTCCAGTAATCGGTGGCCGTTGTGCTCACGGTCTGGTGGAGGGGGGAAAGATGCGCAGGGGACATCGTCATCTCCTCGCTGATCGGCGCAGCCCTGTATGTCGCGCCAATCGCTGGTGCCCGGTGTCGGATCGATCAGCTACACCCGTATTTGTCTTTATGCACACGATTGCGTTCAGTTTGGGCATTATAGGGTGGCTTTCGTCAGCCTGTCAAGGAGCGACCCTCGCAGGGTGGGAGGCGCGGCTGGGGCTCCGCGCTGGCCGCGCCTCTCACCCTGCTAACCTCAACCGCATCTTGATCGACAGACGCCGAGACACGAGGTCAGTCTAATATTGACTCTTGACGAACCAAACGCTCGCGTGCTATCTTGATCGGACTGGCTGGTAACAGTCAGAATCTTCAGAAAGGCTGGCGCAATCGATGTTGATCTCCCGCAAGTTCGTTACCGCGCGTGCGATCACTGGCAACAGTGGTCCCGCCTTGTCGTATTGCGCCTGCTGCCCTTGAAGTCGTAGCCTAGTCGCTGCTTCAGGCCGTGGGTGCAAGGTGCCCACGGCCTTTTTGTTTCCTGCGCCGACGCCGTGGCCACTACTGTGCCCACGGCGTTTTTTGTTCGTCCGACTGTCGGTTGAGGAGAAGCTCATGCCCGCTCAAACCTGCGCCCTGCCCGATCCGGATGTCGCCGTCCGGATCCACCAGGCACTCAAAACCTTTGGCGACTCAGGCTGGCGCTGGCCTGCCGGCCCGCGCGCCGCGACGAAGGTCGCTGTCGACCATGTGTCGCTCGACATCCAGCGCGGCGAGATCTTCGGCGTGCTCGGCCCGAACGGCAGCGGCAAGTCGACGCTGATCCGCCTGATCTCGACGCTGCTGCTGCCCGATGGCGGCGACGTCAAGGTCTTTGGCCACGACGTGGTCAACGAGGCGCGCCGGGTTCAGACGCTGATCAACCGGGTCTCGGTCGAGGCCAGCTTCTTCAAGAAGCTTTCGCCGCTCGAGAACCTGATGTACGGCGCCCGGCTCTATGGGCTGGGTGCGGCCGAGGCGCGTTCGAATGCGCGCCGTATCTTGACCCGCCTGGGCCTTGAGCCAGCCGTGCTCGAGCAGCCGATGGAGGAGATGAGCCGCGGCATGCAGCAGAAGGTCGCGATCGCGCGCGCCTTTCTGAGCAGCCCGATCCTGCTCCTGCTCGACGAGCCGACGACCGGCCTCGACCCGCGCTCGAAGCGCGAGGTGCAGGCCTTCGTCCGCGAACTGCGCGACACGCACGATGCGACTGTCCTGCTCACGACGCACGACATGGTCGAAGCGGAGGCGCTGTGCGATCGCGTGGCGATCATCCATGGCGGCCGGATCGTGGCGCTCGATACGCCCACGGCCCTCAAGACGGCGGCGCCGCGTCTGAATGGTCACGCGCCGACGCTCGAAGACGTGTTCCTCTCGCTGACCGGCGCCAAGCTGGTCGAGGAACCGGTATAGCCGCGCCCGAATCGGCGCCCACCTGTGGGCGCGGTTTCCAGGCCGGCCAGGGAAGTAGAAGATGAATTACACGTTCACCATCCTGACGGATGAGCCGCACTCGACGGCTCCGCGTGAACCTCAGGCCATGGCCGGCCGCACTGTTCAGCCAATGCCCGCCAGCGAGGCGACCGTCTCGGTCACGCGGGCCCATCGGCAGCTGGCTCAGTTCCTGTCGCTGTTTCGACGCCCGTCAAAGCCGAAGCGCGGGCTGGGACCGATCTGAGGCAATCAAAAGACGCGCGCAACCACAAGGGCGTCGCGGGCCATGGCCTGCGGCGCCCACCACAAGGGTTATCTGAGATGTTTGCGACCCAACTCTTCGCCGGCGAAAGCATCCGGCTAACTGCGCTCGAACCCGAGGCCGACGCGGCGATCATGGCCGGCTGGTACGCCAGCCGCGACTTCGCCCATCACGTCACGCGTGGGCCGGGCCGGCCGCTCAGCGTCGCCCAGATTCGCGCCAGGCTGGCGCGCGAGGCCCGCGAGTCGCGCGAGAAGCAGCGCCGCTTTGCGTTCGGCGTGCGGCTCAACGCCGACGATCGTCTGATCGGCGTCGTGGGCCTCGAAGACATCCTATGGAACCACGGCGAGGCGCGGCTCGTGTTGGCCATCGGCGCTGCGACCGATCGCAGGAAGGGCCACGGCGCAGCGGCGCTGGCCTTGATCCTGCGCTGGGCCTTTACCGAGCTCAACCTCTATCGCGTCTGGCTCGACGTCGGCGGCGACAATGCCGCGTCCGTCCGCTTCTTCGAGCGCCACGGCTTCGTCATCGAGATCCGACGCCGCGAGGCCCTGCTCCGCGCCGGCAAGCGCTTCGACGTCCTGCGCCTCAGCCTGCTCCTCGAGGAGTGGCGTGGCGAGCCCGTGCCTGTCGCGCCCGATCTTCCGCCGGCCCATGCACCGGCACCCTTCCCGGCTCGACCCCGCGTCAACCTGGTCGCCGTCGAGGCCGGGCCCGCAGCCGAGATCGAGCGGCGCTGGTGGGACGACTCGGAGTTCGGGCGCCTGCAGGATTACGACATCTGGCGCCCGCGCTCTCAGGAACAGGCAGAGGAAGGACTCCGCGAGCAACTCGAGCCCGACAGCGGGAGCTATCCCTTCCATCTGCGGCTTGCCGACGACGGCCGGCTGATCGGCTTTGTCGGCCTGTGGGTCGACTGGCCCAACCGCGAGGCCTGGCTGGGTGTGGGCATTGGCGAGCGCGATTACTGGGGCCAGGGCTACGGGACCGAGGCCGTGCAACAGGCCTTGTCCTTCGCCTTCGACGAACTCGGCCTGCACCGCGTCACGCTCGACGTGCTCGCCGCCAACCCGCGCGCGCTGCGCGCCTACCAAAAGGCCGGCTTCGTCATCGAAGGCCGCATCCGCCGTCGCAACAACTACGGCGGCAAGCGGATCGACGACATCTGTATGGGGATAGTCAAGTAGTCGGGTAGTCGGGTAGTCAGGTAGTCAAGTAGTCAGCTGGTCGACTACCCGACAAATCGACCAACCGACTACAAGACTACCCGACAACAAGACTACCGGACTACAAGACTACCCGACTAACCGACTGCAGGACTAAACACCATGACCACCCTGATTCGCGAACTGAAGGCCAGTTATGCCTTCATCGAGCGCAACTACTTCATCGTCAAACGCTATTGGGCCTGGGAGCTGGTCTGGCTGGTGTACACGGTCGCCAACAGCCTGAGCATCAGCTTCATCGGCGTCGGCGCCGGCCAGGTGAGCGGCGGCGAGGGGATCGATACCAAGTACCTGGTGCTTTATCTGGCGATCGGAACGCTCGTCTGGCGCTATCTCTCGGTGATCTTCTACTGGGTCACCGACGTGGTCGGCATGGAGCGCTGGGAGGGCACGATCGAGTACACGCTGATGGCGCCGATCACGCGCCTGATGCACATGCTCGGTCAGACCGCCTTCGCCGTGCTCTACAGCCTGGTGCACACCGCCGTGGTGCTTGGCGTGACCGTGTTGTTCTTCGATGTCTCGCTGAGCAACGCCAACCTCTTCGGCTTTCTGCTGCTGCTGATCGCCGGGAGCCTGTCGTTCATCGGCATCAGCATCTTCGGCGCGATCCTGCCACTGCTCTTCCCGGAGCGCGGGGCGCAGATGACGCACCTGATCATCGCCGGGCTGCTGCTCGTCAGCGGCGTGTACTACCCGGTGACCGTGCTACCCGAATGGCTCCAGCCGGCCGCCTATCTCTCGCCCGCGACCTACGTGCTCGACGGCGCGCGCGAGACCCTGCTCAACGGCGCGCCTACCACGAGCCTGTGGCCCTTCATCTGGCCGCTGCTGCTCATGGGCGCGATCGCGATCCCGGCCGGCCTGTGGGCCTTCCGCGAGGCCGAACGCTACGCCAAACGCACCGGGAAGTTGCATCGGAACGGATAACGTATTTGCGAATTGCGATTGGTGATTTGCGATTGCCCTTCGGACATGGAGGACATCGCAAATCACCAATCACCAATCGCAAATCCTAGGAGTTTGCTTATGTCCACCATAACCTTGCGGCCTTTCTTGGGCCCGAGCGACTATCAAACCATCACCGACCTGATTAACGCCGGGTTCGCGGCCGCCGAGTTCCCGGCCGTCGAGAGCCTGGGCGAAACCGAGAACACGTTCGCGCATCTCGAGAACTGCGATCCGGTCAGGGACGTGAGAATCGCCGAAGACGACGCCGGCAACCCGCTGGGCTATGCCCGCCTGTACTGGATCGATGACCAGGAGGGTCTGCGTCGGTACCAGTTGACGTTGAGCGTCGGGCTCGAGGCCGAACGCGGCGGCGTGACGGCGGCGTTGCTCGAGTGGGCCATCACGCACACCCGCGCCCGGATGAGCGAGAACCCGACCGAGCGCCCGACTGTGCTGCAGGCCTGGGTCACGAACGAGGCGAAGCCCGCCGAACGCATGGCGCTGCTCAACGCCAATGGCTTCGAGCCAGTGCGCTACGGATACTTCATGGTGCGCGACCTGAACGAACCGATCGAGATCCCGGATCTGCCCGCCGGTCTGTATGTGCGCCCGGTGACCCCGGAAGACGACCGCCCGATCTTCGACGCCCTGCACGAGGCCTTCCGCGACCACTGGGGCTATGCGCCGCCGCCGGACTTCGACTCCGACTTCGACGAGTGGCGCAGCTGGCCGCTGCGCAACGCGGACCTGTATCAGGTGGCCTTCGCCCGCAACGGCGACGGCCAGGAACAGGTCGCGGGCATGGTCCTCAACTTCATCGCCGAAGAGGACAATCGCGTCTTCGGCCTGAACCGCGGCTGGGCTGACCCGATCTGCGTCCGTCGGCCATGGCGCAAGCAGGGCGTGGCCCGCGGATTGATCATGCGCAGCCTGCGTCTGCTCGCGGATCGTGGGTTGACCGAGGCCGCGCTGGGCGTCGACACGCAAAACCCGAACGGCGCGCTTCAGCTCTACGAGAGCTGCGGTTTTCGGGCCAACATGCGCTCGGTGACCATGAGGAAGACGATGTGATCGCGCAACGGCCGTATCGAGACCTGGCGGATCTGCAGGCCATGCACGCGGTGCTGAGCGCCGGGGCTGCAGCGCGCACCAACGCCTTCTACGTCCATCCCGGCGACTTGAGCTGGTGGTTGTTCTACACCACCGACGAGGCGCCGCTGTGCGATCGCATCTGGATCTGGGAGGACGAGGGCGAGGTCATCGGATGGACGCTCTTCTCAGTCGACGAGGGCTTCGTCGACCTGTTCGTGAAGCCCGACTGGCTCGAGCACGAAGCCTATGCCGAGATGCACGCCCGGAGCGTGGCCGACATGGAGCGACGCGTTCGGGCAGCCGGCGGGAAGCGCGTCGCGGTCATGTGGATCGACGAGGCTGACAGGGCCCGCCAGGCCCTGTTGCTCGCTCAGGGTTTCGCGCCCGCGGCCGGCGATCGCTTCGTGTGTATGGAGCAGTCGCTGGTCGAGCCGTTAGGTCAGGAGCCCTGGCCGGATGGTTGTACGTTGCGCGAGGTGTTCAGTGAGGTTGAGCTCGAGGCGCGGGCCCGGCCACAGGCGGCGGCGTTCAAGACGCGGCTCCCCTGGGAACAGTATCTGAAACGCTACCGAGGGTTGATGCAGTCGCCGGTATACGCGGGCGCGCATGACACAGGGCTCATGCTGGCCGACGGCACGTTCGCGGCGGTGACGATCTGGTGGGTCGACCCGATCAACCAGATCGGGCATTTTGAGCCCGTTGCCACCCACCCCGATTTTCACCGCCGCGGTTATGGACGCGCGCTCCTGTACGCCTGTCTGCAGCGCATGCAGCAACTGGGTCTGAGAAAGGCCACGGTGTGCGCCGCGGCCGAGAACGAGGGCAACATCGCCTTCTACAAGTCGTGCGGCTTCGACACCGAAGCGCACCTGGTGAGTTACGAGAAACAACTGGAGGCAGGGCCCGCCTGATGGGCTTTGTCGAGGCACTTACGATGAACGCCGACTCTTACCTACCACATGGATACACGGCCCGGACTTTTCGGGGCCCGGACGATTACCCTGTCCTGGCGGATCTGCTCAACGCCAGCGAAGCGGCCAACAGCTCCGAGTACGTTACCTCAGTCGAAGACCTGGCCCACAACTACAGCCACGTCCAACGCTGTGACCTGCGAACGGATCTGCTGCTTGTGCACGATCCCGCCGGGGAGCCCGCCGCGTACACCCGTGTCTTCTGGGATCAGGAGCTCGATGGCCTGCGCCGGTACGGCTTCGTGTGCAACATCCTGCCCGAACACCGCGGTGTGCTGACGGCCGGGATGCTCGACTGGATCGAGACGCGCATCCGCGCGATCGCGGCCGATCAAGGTTACGCCAGCGAGCGCGTCTATCAGACCTGGTGCGAGAACGAGGCCGGCATGGGCTGGATGATCGATCAACTAAGGGCGCGCGGCTATGCCGTGACGCGCTATGGCTACATGATGCTTCGCGACCTGGCGGAGCCGATCCCGGCCGATGACCTGCCGGACGGCTTCAACACCCGACACTGTGAGAGAGCCGATCTGCGGGCGATCTGGGATGCGATGGATGAGGCCTTTCGCGACCATTGGGGCTTCCGCGAACAAACCGAAGCGGACTTCGAACGCTGGTCGACGGAGCCCGAGCTCGATCCGACGCTCTGGCAGGTGGCCTGGGCCGGCGATGAGGTTGCGGGCATGGTCTTGAACTTCGTGCCACGCGAGGAGAACGAAAGGCTCGGGCTCAGCCGTGGCTGGACCGACCCGATCTGTGTGCGTCGGCCGTGGCGACGCAAGGGCGTCGCGCGCGCCCTGATCCTGCGCAGCCTGCGCATGTTTCGCAAACTCGGATACAAAGAAGCTGCGCTGGGCGTCGACACCCAGAACCCGAACGGCGCGTTGCAGTTATACGAGAGTTGCGGCTTTCGCCCGTATCGGCGGAGCGTCACCTTGCGTCGCGCGCTGGTCCTGGAGCCGCAGCCGGAGGCCGCATGAGCGCCAGGATCGGCAAGGCCCTGGCTCCGTATGGGTTGACAGATGCGCGCGTGCGGTTGCTGGCGCGGCACACCAACACCCTGTACCGCGTGGATACGGCCGACGGGCGTTACGTCTTCCGGGTCAGCGCCCCGAGCCTGCGGACCGAACGCGAAGTCGCGTCGGAGCTGTCGTGGCTGAACGCGCTGAGGCGCGACACCGACCTGGTCGTCCCTGAAGTTGTCGCGACTCGCTCCGGGCGCCGATTCGTGAGCGTCGGATCCGGCGCTGCGGCGGTGCCCGGCGTCTTGTTCAGGTGGATCGAAGGCCGCGTCGCCGGGGATCGGATCTCCCCGGCGCTCGCCCGTCAGGCCGGCGGCGTGTTGGCGCGATTGCAGGATCATCCCGATCGCTTCAAGCCGCGCGGCGCCTTCAGCACGACCCGGCTCGACCGGGCCTGGCCGTTTGGGGTTCCGCGGGCGCTTGAAAGCCAGGGCCGCGTTGCAGGCTGGCCGAAGGCGCGCCGGGCGCTAATCGGTGGGGCCGCGGCCCGCGTGCAGGCCTGGCTCGACGCGCTGTATGCCGATCCTGCAGGTCAGCGTTTCCTTCACCTGGATTTCCATCCCGGCAACTGGAAGCGCGCCGACGGCGGACT
Source organism: Anaerolineales bacterium UBA6663 (assembly GCA_002455335.1). Classification (GTDB taxonomy): domain Bacteria; phylum Chloroflexota; class Anaerolineae; order Anaerolineales; family UBA6663; genus UBA6663. The sequence goes on from DKKP01000319.1 coordinate 13,080, forward strand.
GGCGGTGCTCGACTTCGACGACACACGTTGGGCGTACCCCGTGCAGGATCTGGGCATTGCCCTGTACTACCTGCTCGACGGCCCAGCCGAGCCTGTGTTGATGGGCGCGTTTCTCGACGGTTATGCGCGCGTCAGGCCCTCGTGCGTGCCCGATGCCGACGTGCTTCAGACGGCCATCATCGCGCGCCAGATCGACCTGCTCAGCTATGTGCTGGCTCACGGCGTCCTGAAGGGCGCCGAGCTCACGCGCTGGCTGGCCGTCGTTGAAGGTCGATTGCGGAGGCTGACAAAATGAGGAGGGGTCGATGCATATGCGGCGCGGCAGTGCCGCGCCGCATACGCATCGACCGAAGGACGATATGGGAATCATCAGCGGAAAAATCCTGCAACTGAACGGTTGGCCGGAGGGCCCGATCATCCGTATCGCCAAGGACGCAGCCGATGCGCTCTGGCGCGCCGGCCTCGACCGCGATCAGGCGCTCGAGCGGCTGACGGCTGTGCGGGTCAACCCCGCGGCTTATCTCGGCGACCCCGACCTCGGCGCGCTGGCGCAGGCGTGGATCGAACTGCAGGCGTGCGTCGAAGATGACGAGCCCGTGGCGCTGCGCGAGTCGCCCCTGCCCTATCGCATCTGGGGGCGCGAGTTCATCGACGTCGGCGCCCTGGCGCAGATGGACAACGCCATGCGGCTGCCCGTCGCCGTGGCCGGAGCGCTCATGCCCGACGCCCACGTCGGCTACGGTTTGCCGATCGGCGGCGTGCTCGCCACCGAGGGCGCCGTGATCCCGTACGCGGTCGGCGTCGACATCGCCTGTCGCATGCGCCTTTCGCTGTACGACGTCAGCCCGATCGTGCTCGAGCAGCGCCCAAACGATTACGCGCAGGCCATCCTGACGCAGACGCGCTTCGGCGCCGGCGAAGCCTTCAAAGGCAAGGATCGACGCGAACACGCCGTGCTCGACGATCCCGATTGGAGCGCGACCGGGCTGCTGCGCCGTCTGCGCGACACAGCAATCGGCCAACTCGGCACGTCGGGCGGCGGCAATCACTTCGTCGAGTGGGGCACGTTCGAGCTACGCGACGACGATGACGCGCTTGGCCTCAAGGCCGGCACGTACCTGGCGCTGCTCTCGCACAGCGGCTCACGCGGCGTCGGCTACCAGATCGCCGACGCCTACTCGAAGCTCGCCATGCGCCTGCAACCAGAGCTCGACCCGGCGGTCAAGCACCTGGCCTGGCTCGACATCGACGGCCAGGAGGGCCAGGAATACTGGGGGGCCATGAACCTGGCCGGCCGGTTCGCGTCGGCCAACCACGCCGTCATCCATCGCGCCGTGGCCCAGGCGGCCGGCCTCACGGAAGCCGCGTCGGTGGAGAACCATCACAACTTCGCCTGGCGCGAGCAGCTGCCCGATGGCCGCACGGTCTTCGTCCACCGCAAGGGCGCGACTCCGGCCGGCCCCGGCGTGCTTGGCGTGATCCCGGGGAGCATGGCCGACCCCGGTTATGTGGTGCGCGGCAACGGCCTACCGGAGGGCCTGAACTCGGCCTCGCACGGCGCCGGGCGACAGCTCAGCCGCAAGAAGGCCATCGCCACGATCAGCAAGCGCGAGCGCGACGCCTATCTGGCCGAGCGCGGCGTGCGCCTGCTCGGCGGCGGTCTCGACGAGAGCCCGCAGGCCTACAAGCGCATCGAGGACGTCATCGCCGCGCAATGCGATCTCGTCTCGATCGTGGGCAAGTTCACGCCCCGTATCGTGCGCATGGCCGACGACGGAAAAGACTGGTGATTGGATTGCCGATTTCTGATTGCTGATTGCTGATTGAATGTCAATCAGCAATCAGAAATCAACAATCAGCAATGCTCCGAACATGACAAACTGGTTGACGTTTCAAGACGATCCTTCCCTGGTTGCACGGTGTGAGCACCTCGCGGGCGTGGTCTGGCCGGAATTCATGCTCCACGATCCGGCCGCGCGTTGGCTGGATGTCGTGTACGAGCGTTTTCCGGAGACCCAGGTCGTGCTCCGCGATGAGGCCGGTGAACCGGTTGCCTTCGGCAATACCGTGCCGGTCTTGTGGAGCGGCCGGGTCGCCGACCTGCCCGCCGGCGGCTGGGATGCGATCATCGCGCGTGGCGCACGCGGGCGGCGCGCAAACACGCTCTGCGCGCTGCAGGCCATGGTCAGGCCCGATCGACAGGGTCAGGGCTGGTCGACCAAGATCATCCGGGCCATGCGCGCCGTGGCCGCGGCCCGTGGTTTGAAGGCCCTCATCGCTCCAGTCCGCCCCAGCGAGAAGCATCGCTTTCCACTGATCCCGATCGAGAAGTACATGCACTGGACGCGCGACGACGGCCTGCCCTATGACGCCTGGCTGCGCACGCACGCGCGATTGGGCGCGCGCGTGGCCAAGGCCGCGCCGCGATCGATGCGGATCGCGGCGACCGTGTCCGAGTGGGAGACGCGCACAAGCCTGACCTTCCCGGCCAGCGGCGATTACATCGTGCCCGGCGCGCTCGTGCCGCTGCGCGTCGATCGCGGCCGCGACCGCGCGGTTTATCTCGAACCGAACGTCTGGATGATCCATTCCAGTATCGGTCCGGCCTGAGCCGTCGAAGCAACTCGATATGCCAACTTGGAGCGGGTCCGCCTGGTCCTCACCGACCGTTCCGGATCTGCCGTTTCAGTCTTGAGGGGGAAAACAGCATGGCATCATTACCACAATCGCTCGCCGACAACCTGGTTCTGCGCAGCGCGACCCCGGCCGATGCCGACGCGCTAGCCGCGTTCAACATACGCATCCACGCCGAGGATGATCCTGAACCGCTCCGCGCCCGCCTCGACGCCTGGACGCGCGACCTCGTCGCCCGGCCGCATCCGACCGCCGCGCCCGCGGACACGCTGATCGTCGAGGACACGACCACGGGCCAGATCGTGTCGACGACCTGTCTGATCCCGCAGACCTGGACCTACGCCGGCGTCCCGTTCGAAGTCGGCCGGCCGGAGCTGGTCGGCACCCTGCCCGAGTATCGCAACCGCGGCCTTGTGCGGCGGCAGTTCGAGGTGGTTCATCAATGGTGCGTCGAGCGCGGCCAGTTGGTGCAGGCCATCACCGGCATCCCGTGGTATTACCGTCAGTTCGGCTACGAGATGACGGTCAACCTGAGCGGCACCCGCATCGGCTTCGGTATGCATGTGCCAGGGCTCAAGGATGGCGAGACCGAGCCCTACCCGATCCGCCTCGCGACGCCTGACGACCTCAGCTTCATCGCCGAGGTCGACGCAACCGGGCACCGACGCGACACACTGCACTGCCTGCGTGACGCCGCGGCCTGGCGCTACGAGTTCGACGGCCGCCTCGAGACCAGTATGTGGCACCGCATCCTGGCTGTCATTGAGAACACCGCAGGCGAGCGCGTCGGCTATATCGCCTATCCACCCTACACCATGCACAACGGCCAGGGGCTTACCTCCTTCGAGCTCAAACCGGGCGTGTCATGGGTGGCCGTCACACCCAGCGTGATCCGCTACATCTGGGCGATCGGGCAGGCGAGAGCCGCGCTCGAAGGTGGCTCGTGCGACGCCTGGGCCCTCAATCTCGGCGAGAGCCATCCCTCCTACCGGGTCGCTCAGGGCAAGTTGCCGGTAAACTGGCCCCCGTACGCATGGTATCTGCGGGTTCCGGATCTTGTCGCCTTCTTGCGCGTGATTACGCCTGCATTGGAGAAGCGCCTCGCGGACTCGATCGCCTGTGGGCACACCGGCGAATTTCGCGTCAGCCTGTACCGAAGCGGCGTGCTGTTCAAGTTCGAAAAAGGGGCGTTGAGCGTCGAACCCTGGCAACCAACACCCAAAGCCGGGGGCGATGCCGCCTTCCCGGATCAGACCTTCCTGCACCTTTTGTTCGGGCATCGCACCATCGATGAGATCAGGCAGTTGCGCGTCGATTGCTGGGTCAATGACGACACAGTTCGTATCATCCTTGAGGCCCTGTTCCCGAAGCAGATGTCGGACGTGTGGCCGTTGGGTTGAGGGCGACGACGCGTTCAAAACTTTAAGGTATAGCCAAACCCGGCCACAGAGTGACCGAAATCGAAACGGGGCCAGCGAGGACCCGATCGTTTGGCCCCGTTTTCGACGCTGAAGGCCTCTTTTGGCGTTTCGCTGGATAGATTGCCTCTGCAAAAAACGCGATTCCGCAGCATAATTCGGCCAATTACGATCTTGTTTTCCCGTCATAGGGTGAGCCGCGTATGTTGTCAGTGAAACGTCTGATCAAGGGCCTCGGCGTCGTGACGTTCGGGCTATTCGTTGCCGCCTGTTCGGGCACGCCAACACCCTCAGAGGCGACGGCCATCTCAACGCCGCCGCCGACCGCTGTCGTCGCGAGCCACACGGCTACGCCCGCTCAGGCAGATGGCGCCGCCCCTACAGAGGCGCCGACGGTCGAGCCCACACCGACCGAGGTCACCGCCACTGATCCGACGCCGACCGAGCCCACGCCGACCCCAACCGAAGAATCCGCACAGCCAACACCCACCCCTGAGGCCACGAACGACAGCGCCGCCGCGGGTGAATGCACCAACGTCCTGGCGTTCTTCGAAGACGTGACGATCCCGGATGGGACGCCCATCAAGCAGGGCGAGACGTTCGTCAAGACCTGGCGTGTGCGTAATGAGGGCACCTGCACCTGGCGAGATTACGGCCTGGTCTTCGTCGGCGGCGAGCAGATGAATGCGGCGCCGGTGACGCCGATGGATATCGTTGTCGCGCCTGGCGAGATCGCGAACCTCTCGGTCGAGTTGACGGCGCCGAAGCGCGGCGGCCAGTACATCGGGCAATGGCAACTCCAGGACACGAATGGAAAACGGTTTGGGGTCAGCCCAGGTTCCAACGGCACCCTGTTCACGATCATCGAAGTCAATTTCAGCGGCACCGAGATCTCGGTCGGCGCCCCACCCGCCAACCAGCCGACGGCGCAACCGATCGGGACCTGTGGCACACGCGGCAATGGTGGTTTCGAATCGACCGTGTTGCAGCGATTCAATGCCGCACGCGCCGGGGCCGGGCTGGCGCCGCTCAGCCTCTCCGATCCACTGATCGCGGCCGCTTCCCGGCACAGCGTCGATATGGCCTGCGCGAGCTACATCGGGCACTCGGGCACGGACGGCAGTTCGCCCAAGAGCCGTGTCCAGGCGCTGGGATTTGCGAACTGGAATTCGGCTGTCGAGAATGTCTATGGCTGGAGCGATGCGACGCCCGACACCGCCTTCGATTGGTGGTGGAATAGCCCGATCCACCATGCAGCAATCATGAACCCGAATCACAGCCTGGTCGGCATCAGCTACGTGCTCGATCCCGGGAGCAACACGGGGTATTTCACGGCCGTATTCGCCCGCCCGTGATCCCGGCCGCGTCCACCGGTCGCGTCCATCCNNGCCCCGTCTCTACCCCCATGCCCGACACCCCACCGGCCGCCGACACCCCACCGGCCCGGCGCACGCACGCCCAACGCGATCACCGCCGCCTACACCCCCATCGCCCGACGCACACACGCCCATAACCCCACCGCCGCCAATGACCCATCGGCCCGGCGTACAGCTCACATGCCAATTGGGTTACGACACGTTGATCCAATCACGCACCGGATCGGCTACAATTAAGGGTCTGGTTCGACCGAGCGCATATCCCCATGTCCCTTGTTGCCCTTTCCGGCGTCGGCCTCTCGTTNNGGCAAGACGTCGCTGCTGATGATCATCGCCGGCCTGAGCGCCCCGACCGCCGGCACGGTGACCACGGCCCGCGGCCGTCGCCTGGGTTACCTGCGCCAGGAGGCCGCCGACGCCTTCGTCGACCACGACAACTCACTGTGGGACGAGATGCTCGGCGTGTTCAGCGGCCTGCGCGCACAGGAGGCCCGCCTGCGCGAGATGGAGGCCCAGATGGCCGCCGGCGATCACTCGCCGTCGCTACTGGCTGCCTACGGTGAAGCCCAGGC
>DKKP01000197.1 GCA_002455335.1 Anaerolineales bacterium UBA6663
GATCGAGGCGCCGTTCGACTTCATGTCCGACACGCTCCGCGGCATGCGCGGCATCATGCTCGATATCCACCGCCGGCCCGAAAAGCTGCTGGCCGCGATGGACCGCGTGCTCGAGTTCGAGCTCGAGTTCGCGATCAACTGGAGCCGCGCGACGGGCATCAACGTGTCCTTCATCCCGCTCCACCGTGGGTCGGACGGCTTCATGTCGATCCCGCAGTTCGAGAAGTTCTACTGGCCGACGCTCAAGGCCATGCAGGAAGGCCTTGTCGCGAATGGGATCATGCCGTTCGTGTTCTACGAGGGCGTCTGGGATCAGCGGTTGAGCTATCTGGCACAACTCCCCAAGGGCAAGGTCTCGGGTCTGTTCCAGTCGAGCGACATCTTCAAGGTCAAGGAAATCGTCGGCGAGACGATGTGCATCGCCGGCGGCATGCGCAACTCGCTGCTCCAGGCCGGCACGGCCGAAGAGGTCCGCGAGTTCACGATCAAGCTCTGCCGTGAGGTGGGCAAGGGCGGCGGCTTCATCATGACGACCGGCATCGGCGAAATGGAGGGCTGCAAGCCCGAGTTGGTGCAGGTCTGGGTCGATACGACGAAAGAGTACGGCGTGTACTGACGGCGGACCTTAGACGGCGGATCGCGGACGGCAGATCGATATGTTCAGTCGCTTGCAGAGAGGGCGAATCGGCTGAAGGGGGCGGCGCACCGTGAAGGGGGGCGGTGCGCCGATTGATCTGTTTTCCACGGTCCGCCGTCTGTCGTCATCCCCACAGAGGAACAACCCATGTCACAACAACTGATCAACGCGATTACGGAGATGCAGGAGGAGGAGGCTGTTGCGCTGGCGCAACAGATGCTCGACGAGGGAGCGAGCCCGAGCGCGGTGCTCGACGCGTGCAAGCAGGCGATGGACGTGATCGGGCAGCGGTTCGAGAAGGGGGAGTGCTTCATCCCGGAGTTGATCCTGGCGGGCGAGATGCTGTCGCAGGTGGCCAAGATCGTGAAGCCGCACATCCAGCAGGAGGCGGCGGAGAAGAAGCTTGGGAAGGTGGTAGTAGGGACTGTGGCCGGGGACATCCACGACATCGCGAAGGATATCGTGGTGTTCATGTTGGACATCAACGGGTTCGAGGTGACGGACCTCGGGGTGGATGTGCCTGTGGCGAAGTTTGTGGAGGCGGTGAAGGCGACGGGGGCGAAGATCGTCGGTTTGAGCGGGTTCCTGACGCTGGCGTACGACCCGATGAAGGAGACGACGGCGGCGGTGAAGGCGCTCGACCCTGAGGTGAAGGTGATGGTGGGCGGCGGACAGATCGACGAGCAGATCCGGGAGTACACGGGGGCGGATGCTTATGGCAAAGACGCCATGGCCGCCGTCGCCATCGCGAAAGGCTGGGCCTGATCGATGGCTAACACGTTACCGGACAATTGGAACAAACTCACGCCTGAGCAGAAGCTCGATTGGCGCCTGGCGGCCTGGTCTTCTCCAGAAGGCAAGCCGCTCAACACGCCGCAGGCCGTGGCCAACTTCACGGCAGCCACGCGGCGCTACATCGACGTCCTCAAGCTGCGTGAGCCCGATCGCGTGCCGCGCACCTTGATCCTCGGCGACTACGTCGCGCACTACGCCGGTTCGAACCCCGGGGAGTTCTTCTACGACTACCCGAAGGCGATCGCGGCGACGATCAAATTCTGCAAGGATTTCGATATCGAATACGGGGCAGGCGGCAACTTCATGCCCGGCAAGCTCTTCGATCGGCTGGGCTACAGGCTCTATCGCTGGCCGGGCGGCGCGCTGGCCCCGACCCAGGGCTTCCAGTTCGTCGAAGGCGAATACATGACCGCCGACGAGTACGACGCGCTGATCGCCGATCCCGAGTCGTTCGCCATGCGCGTCTTTACGCCCCGCGTGATGGGCGCGCTGGGCGGGCTTGGCATGGTGCCGAGTTTCTTCGGGACGGTCGAGCTGCCGTTCGTGCCCTTCATGCTGGCCGGGTTCTCGGCGCCGCCGACCCACGAGGCCTTCAAGGCCCTGCTCGAGGCCAACCAGATCGTGCTCGAGTGGTTCGGCGCCAACGCCCAGCTCGGCGCGGTCACCATGGGCGAGATGGGGCTGCCCGGCACCATGGGGGGCTTCTCGAAGGCGCCCTTCGACTACCTCGGCGACAGCCTGCGCGGCACACGCGGGATCATGATGGACATGTACCGCCGACCCGCCAAGGTGCTGGCGGCCGTCGAGCGCCTCGTGCCGATGGCGATCCAGATGGGCGTGGGCGCCGCCAACGGCAGCGGCACGCCGTTCGCCATGCTCCCGCTGCACAAGGGCGCCGATGGCTTCATGTCGAACGCGGACTTCAAAAAGTTCTACTGGCCGACGCTCAAGGCCACGATCGAGGGCATCGCCCAGGAGGGCGTCGTGCCCATGATGTTCGTCGAGGGCGGCTACAACCAGCGTCTCGACATCATCGCCGAGTCGGGTCTGCCGAAGGCCGCCACGATGTGGATCTTCGACCAGACCGATATGGCACAGGCCAAGGCCAAATTCGGCAGCTGGGCCTGCATCGGCGGCAACGTCCCGGCCTCGCTCTTCAAAGCCGGCACGCCAGAGCAGATCGGCGATTATGTCAAGAAACTGGTCGATGTCTGCGCGCCGGGCGGCGGCTTCTTCCTGTCGCCCGGGGCCGTGCTCGATCAGGCCAAGGCCGAGAACGTGCACGCTTACCTCAAGACCGCCAAGGATCTCGGCGTCTATCGCTGAACGTCTTGCCTCCGAAAACACAACACGGGCCCACACCAGGGCCCGTGTTGTGTTTCACCGAGAAAACAAAACTCCCGCTGTCTGGTTCAGCGGGAGTTGCGCTTTGGCTGGGGATCGAGGATTCGAACCTCGGCATACAGATCCAGAGTCTGCTGTCCTACCACTAGACGAATCCCCAGTGCGGTTAAAGATTATACCCAAAGAAGCGTGGCCTGTAAATGATGGGATCGCGCGTCGAGCGGGAGTGGACACACCCGCCGTCGTTTGCGGGATGCCCGTGGCAGGTCTCAGGCCCCGGTTGGCGGATTGGGCGGCCAGGGAAGCCAGTGATCGGGCAGGGTGGTCCGAAGGTGTTCTGAAACCTGTGTCAGTTGGTCCTCGCCGAAGGCAACCGGCAACGCGCCCTGTTCGGCGGCGCGCACGACGGCCAGGAACCAGTTGGCATACACCGGGTCGCTCCCCAGGGCGTGCTCGCAGACTGTCTTGAAGGTGCGCATGAAGGAATCGGCCATCTCAGAGACCGACATCTTGCCGCCATCGTTCCAGCCAAAGAAGTGGTAATCCTCGGCGGTCGAGTATCGCGCCGCCATCAGATTGCCGACCTGTTCGTGGGCGCCATGCCCCGGATCGACGCGTTTGGCCGGCATGAGCGCACAGCGCCAGTCCACGCCATTCGGGGCGATCCCGGCCGCGATGCGCAGCCGCTGATAGCCGCGGCGATGCAACTCGGCCACCATCCGCAACAGCTTGAGGGCCGCCCCCTGCGGGTCGAGGACCTCTTCTTTCTCCTTTGGCATAACGCCCGGATTGTACAACCGTTGGGCGTGGAGCGTGGTGCGGGAAGCGTGGAGCGGAGAGGGGAGAGCGTATCTCGCCCCAAGCACTACTCACCACGCCCTACGCTATACTTGCCCCATCTCAGCGTAAGGAATAACTCGCTACCCATGACCGACAGCTCGAACCCGACCGCCACCGATTTCATCCGCACCGCGGTCCGTGAAGACCTCGCCTCCGGGCGCTTTGCACGTGTCAGCACGCGCTTCCCCCCGGAGCCCAACGGCTATCTGCATATCGGCCACGCCAAGGCCATCAGCGTCGACTTCGGCATCGCGACCGACTTCGGCGGCACCTGCAACCTGCGCTTCGACGACACAAACCCGGTCAAGGAGGAGCAGGAATACGTCGACAACATCATGGCCGACATCCGCTGGCTCGGCTACGACTGGGACGATCGCCTGTTCTTCGCCTCGGATTACTTCGAACAGCTCTATGGCTACGCGGTCACGCTGATCCAGAAGGGCAAGGCCTTCGTCTGCGATCTGACCGCCGACGAGATGCGCGCCTACCGCGGCACGCTCACCGAGCCCGGCAAGAACAGCCCGTACCGCGACCGCTCGGTCGACGAGAACCTCGACCTCTTTGCCCGGATGCGCGCCGGCGAGTTCCCGGACGGCACGCGCACCTTGCGGGCCAAGATCGACATGGCCGCCGGTAACATCAACATGCGCGATCCGGTGATGTACCGGATCATCCACGCGACCCATCACCGCACCGGCGACGATTGGTGCATCTACCCGATGTACGACTTCGCCCACGGGCAGAGCGACTCGATCGAGGGGATCACGCACTCGCTGTGCTCGCTCGAATACGAAGACCATCGCCCGCTGTACGACTGGTATGTGCGCGAGATCGGCATCTACGCTCCGCGTCAGATCGAGTTTGCGCGCCTGATCCTGTCCTATACGGTGCTCAGCAAACGCAAGCTGCTGCGACTGGTCAAGGACGGACTCGTCAGTGGCTGGGATGATCCGCGGATGCCGACGCTCTCGGCGCTTCGGCGCCGCGGCGTGCCGGCGGCCGCGATCCGCAATTTCTGCGCCATGATCGGCGTGGCCAAGAACAACAGCCTGGTCGATGTTGCACTGCTCGAACACGCGATCCGCGACGAGCTCAATCGCGTCGCTGAGCGCCGCATGGCCGTGCTCAAGCCGCTGCGGGTGGTCATCGAGAACTATCCCGAGGGCCAGGCCGAGCACCTGACGGCCATCAACAACCCCGAGGACGCCGCCGCCGGGACACGCGAGGTGCCGTTCAGCAAGGTGCTCTACATCGAGCGCGACGACTTCCGCGAGGTCCCGCCGCCCAAATACTTCCGCCTGGCTCCCGGGCGTGAGGTCCGTCTCCGCTATGCTTACTTCATCAAGTGTGTGGATGTCGTCAAGGACGCAGCCGGTGAGGTGATCGAACTGCGCTGCACGTACGACCCGGCCACCCGCGGTGGCGACGCCCCGGATGGGCGCAAGGTCAAGGCCACGATCCACTGGGTTTCGGCCCAGCATGCGATCCCGGCCGAGGTGCGCAACTACGACAGGCTCTTCAAGAGCGAGCGCCCGGATGACGCCGACGACTTCATGACCGAGCTCAATCCCGATTCGCTCGAAATCCTGCCTCAGGCCTACGTCGAGCCGGCCCTGGCCTCAGCCCAGCCCGGTGCGCCGATCCAGTTCGAGCGCAACGGCTACTACTGCGCTGACCCTGCGAGCACGCCAGGCAAGCTCGTCTTTAATCGCACGATCACGCTGAAGGACTCGTGGGCGAAGATCGAGGGGCGAGGAGCGTAGGGCGAAGAGCTAAAAGCGAGGAGCGAGGGGCGCTCTACGCTCCTCGCTCCTCGCTTTTAGCTCCGCGCAACGTCGCCTCAGCCCTCTCCAGCCGCCCCAGCACGACCTCGCGGCCGATGATCTCCATACTCTCGAAAAGCGGCGGGCTGACCGGCTGACCGGTGACGGCCTGACGGATGATCCCGAAGAGCTGGCCGGGCTTGAGACCGAGCGTCTCAGCCAGCGTCCGAAGCGGCGGCTCGAGCGCCTCGGTCGTGAAGGCCGTGCTGGCCTTGATCAGGGCGTTGGCGGCTTCCAGCGCGCCGAGCGCCTGCAGGGGCGTCAGGCCCTTGGGTGTCAGGGCCTCGGCCGTCGAGGCCGGCACCTCGCGGAAGAACAAGCCGGCGAAATCCACCGCGTCGTCGAGCGTCACAAGCCGCGGTTGGATCAAGGGCACGATCCGCTCGAGCAGTGCCGGGTCGGCGTCGATGCCGGCCTTCGCGAAGAACGGCAATAGCCGACCCGTCAGGTCTGTGATTCCGAGCCTGCGGATCCACTTGCCATTGAAGTCGTCGAGTTTCTCGAAGTTGACGCGCGCCGGTGAGGGGTTGAGGTTGGCGATCTTGAAGCGCTCGATCATCCCGGCGAGGTCGAGCAGCTCCTCCTCGGCGCCGAACGACGCGCCCATCAGCGCCGTCCAGCTGTTGATCGCCTCGGGCAGGTAGCCCATGTCGCGCAGCTCGAGCGCATAGATCGACTGCTCGCTGGTTACGTCGCGCTTGCTCATCTTGCCCTTGCCGGTCGGTTTGAGGAAGACCGACAGGTGGCACCACTTCGGCTCAGGCCAGCCAAAGGCGCGGATGATCAGCGCGTGGAGCGGGAACGTGCCCAGCCACTCCGAGCCGCGCAGCACATGCGTGATCCCCATCTCGTGATCGTCGACCATGGCCGCCAGGTGGTAGAGCGCCAGCCCGTCGGTCTTGACGAGGATGTAATCGTCGATCGTGGTGTTCTCGACCGTGATGTCGCCGCGGAGCTCGTCGCGCACCGTGGTCGAGCCGTCTTTGGGCGTCTTGAAGCGGATGACGAACGGCTCGCCGGCCGCGGCACGTCGTTCCGACTCCTCGCGGCTCAACTCACGGCAGGTGCCGTCGTAGCGCGTCGGCTGCTTGGCTTTCTGTTGCTGCTCGCGTACGGCTTTCAGACGCTCGGCGCTGCAGAAACAACGGTACGCGTGGCCATTGTCGAGCAACAGCTGCGCATGCTGTTGATAGAGCTCGCGCCGCGCCAGCTGGTTGTATGGCGCATGCGGGCCGCCGACCCCCGGGCCCTCGTCCCACTGGAGTCCGAGCCAGCGCAGCGCTTCCTGGATCTCGGCCAGCGACTCGGGCGTGCTGCGCTTGGTGTCCGTGTCCTCGATGCGCAGGATGAACTGCCCGCTGCTCTGGCGGGCCAGCAGCACGTTGTAGAGCGCCGTGCGTGCGCTGCCGATGTGAAACCGGCCTGTGGGGGAGGGGGCGAAGCGAACGCGGGTCATAGGTGACTTGCGATTTGTGATTGGCGATCGATGATCAGCGACGTGCGATCGAGTCTCCAATCGCAAATCGCAAATCACCAATCGGAAATGCCTAGAATTCGATCTGTTTGTGTCTCAACACCACGCTCTGCACAAGCCCGATGCCGATCAGGTTCGTCCAGAGCGAGGAGCCGCCGTAGCTCAGAAAGGGCAGCACCGAGCCCGAGACAGGGATCAGGTTGAGGTTCGAGGCGATGTTGGCGAAAGACTCAAAGAAGACCACAGTGCCGACCCCAAAGCAGATGATCTTGCCGTACGGGTCGCGGGCGATCTGGCCGATCCGATAGATCCGAAAGACGACAAAGGCCAGCAGCAGCAGCACAAGCACAGTGCCGACAAAGCCGAACTCATTGCCGATTGTGGCGTAGATGAAGTCGGTCTGGCGAACTTTGAGGAAGCGCAGTTGCACCTGGCTGCCGTTGCCGTAGCCCTGGCCGAACCAGCCGCCCGAGCCGATGCTGATCAACGCCTGTTCGATGTTGTAATTCGCGCCCTGGCTTGCCTCGGCATCCGCGGCCGGGATCAGAAAAGTAAGGATCCGCTGGCCGATGTAGGCGTAGTCGTCGTTTGTGAACACGAACCACAGCACGACCGGCATCAACGCCAACACAAGCCCGGCAAACACCCCAAGGTGGCTGATGCGAACCCCGGCCGACCACAGGATCGCGAACCAGACCACGCCATAGGTCAGCGCCGTCGATAGATCGGGTTGGATGAAGATCAGCAGCGCGGGCAGGCCGACGTGGATCAGGCTACGCACCACGACGCCGAATTGCTGGACGCGTTCGCGGTGCTGGGTGACAAAGGCGCCGAGGGTCAGCGTGATCAGAAATTTGCCAAGCTCGGCGGGCTGGAAGTTGATGATGCCCAGGTCGATCCAGCGCACGGCGCCGAACGAGGCAAGGCCGACGATCAACACCACAACCAGCAGGCCGATCAACGCGCCATAGATGTACAGCGAATACGAGCTGTACACCCGGTAGTCGACGGCGCTCACCGCGATCACGATCACCAGCCCGATCAGGGCGTAGATCACCTGGCGCCCGGCCTGGCCC
>DKKP01000022.1 GCA_002455335.1 Anaerolineales bacterium UBA6663
CGCGAGCCGCTGGCCTCGACCTGGGGCGAGTGCCTGGCGCCCGCGGCCGCGCGCGGCTGGTTGTGCTTCGGGCCAAGCCAGGGCAGCAAGGCCACCTTTGTCCGGGCCGATCAGTGGATCGCGGGTTGGCGCCACGTCGACCCTGAGCCCGGCCTCCGCGAGGCGCTGCTGCGCTTCGCCGCGGCCTACGGGCCGATCACGGCCAACGACTTCGCCAAATGGTTCTGGATCACGCCGGCTCAGGCCCAGGCCCTGATCGACACGAACGCCGACGCGTTGATGCGGGTGTCGGTGGCGGGCGGCTACGCCTGGCTGCCGACCGGCAGCCCCGAGCCGGCCTCGCAGCAGCAACGCGAGTCGGTGCGACTGGTGCCGCAATACGACTGTTACGTCCTGGGCAGCCATCCCCGCGAGAGCATCGTGCCGGGCGAAGCGCGCCAACGCATCGCGACCCATGGTCGCGGCCGCTTCGAAGGCGCAGTGGGTCTGCCGGTGTTGCTCGTGAACGGGATCGTAAGCGGGATCTGGGAGCGCCGCGAGCGGGCGGCCGAGGTCGTGCTGCGGGTCGAGACGTTTGCGCAACTGACCGTGGCGCAACGCGATCTACTCGACGTCGAGGCCGAGCGGCTGAGCGAGTTCTTCGGCAAGCGGGCCGTGCTGCGGCTGGGGCGGCTGACGGCTCCGGCCAAAGCGACTGGATGATCGGCCTGAATCGCGGCCGTTGGGCGGGTTGAGGCCCCGCATCGGTGACTCAGGTGGCACCCGCCGACGGGCGGCGCCCGCGGCATTGCGCGTTAGCGCGGCGTTCAGGCCAGGAGCTGGACCAGGTCGCCGCTGTTCAGCTTTTGCAGGTCTTCGGGCGGCACCGAGCGCACGACCTTTTTGGTGGCCTGGTCGACAAGCAGGACCGTGACATTGTGCGTATCCGGGTCGATGCGGAAGCGCAGTGCGAGATTGCGCGAGACGTCGACGGCCGGTTCGGCTTTTGGCTCCGCCTCCGGCATGCGCTCTTCATCGACCTTGCGCCCGACGCCGGGCAGAGGCTCGGCGTTTATCTGTCCCGGCGCGGCGGCTTCCGGCTGTCGCGTCTCGGGGCGCAGGGCGGAGCGCACGACGTCGACGATCTGGCCGCGCAGATCAGCGGCTGGGTCGATGGGGGTGATCGGTTCGGTCATGCTTTCCTCCCTTCCTGCGCGAATGTCGTGGCTACGGCTTCCGCGCGGGTTCGATCGCTTCCAGGCGATCGGCTATACAAACAGGCTCAACGATAGCTCGTAGTCATACTGCAGGAGCTGCAGCGTGACAGCCATCTGGCTGTACTGCGCGGTCAAGGCCGTCCGGCGGTCGTTGATGCGCAACGTCAGGTCCGAGATCTTCTGGGTCAGGTTGGTTTGTTCGTTATCAAAACTTGTGAAGCGCTGCTGCATGTAGCCGCTTGTCCCTGTGAAGCGCCCGAGCGTCGTCTCGAATTTGCCCATGACCGAGTCGAGGAGCTTGACCACATCGGCGCGCTTGCTGGTGAGCGCCTCCTGGAACTTGTCGGCGTCGCTGATGCTCGCGTTGAGGTTGTCGTCGATCGTCACGCCGATCTCGCGCAGCGCCGCAAGGCTGCCGTCGTTGCTGCTCGTGCCGACGAAGGCCGAGAACAGCGAACTGCGCAGCTCGGTGAAGATCTGCTCACCGGCCAGCGCGCCGCGGGTGTAGGTGGCCGTCGATGAGCCGGCGGCGCCGGAGACCTCGACCTTGGATTGCTGGGTCAGGTAGGTCTGCAGCGCGTTGAATTTCGTGATGAAGCCCTCGACTGCCGTTTTCTCGGGCGTCGAGTCGGCCGAGACTTCGATCTCGGCAGTCTTGCCCTGAGCATCGGCGGCCAGGTTGAGCGTCAGGCCGTTGACCACATCGGTCAGGCCCGTGTTGCTGTCGCGCGTGATCGCGATGCCGTTGACCGTAAACGAAGCGGTCGACGGCGTTTGCAACACATGGCTGAATGCGCCGCCAGACGTCAGCACGCCCAGGCCCTGCAGGATCCCTCCGCCGACATCCGCGGCCTCGATCAGGTTGCCTTCGCCACCTTTTTCGTTTTCGAGCACAAGCCGCTTGTCGACCACGCTGGCGCGCACGGCCTCGCCGTCGGCGTAGGTGGCGCTGTTGATGGCGGCTGCGATGTCGATCAGGGTGTCGTTGCTCTCGATGGCGATCGAGGCGCCGTTCAGCGTGAAACTGCCGGTGTAGTTGAGGGCTGTGTTGGCCGCCGTTTGCGCGTCGCCGTGCACGCGATGTGCGGCGGCCAGCGTGGTGACCGAGACCGCATAGCGTCCGACCGCGGCGCTTGATCCGGCGCTGGCCGTCAGCACTGTCGAGCCGCTCGGCGCCGTGACTTTCGAGGTCCGGCCTGATTCGAACGCATAGCTCGCCTGGGTGGAGATCAAGGCCCTGACCGAGCTCTGCAGATCGGTGAGCTTTGTGTTGACCTGATTGAACAGGTTACGCCGGACATTCACCTGGTCGCGCGCGGTCTGCGCCCGGGTGAGCGGCTGGCTCTCCACCGTGATGATGTTACTGATCAGGCTCGTAAAGTAACTGCTCAGCGTCCCAGTGCTCGAGATCGTCATCGCGCACCTCCATGTGCCTGAGGCTCCCGCCAGGCGGCCCAGCCCCGTTCGACTTCGTCTTTCGTGCGATCATTCATTTGATTGATCGCGCGTGATCCTCAATCGGGGGGCGTTCGTGGCTTNNCGAAGGCTACTGATGAGCGTCGTTCGCGTAACCGAGACCGATTACCGGAACAGCGACAGCAGGAACTGCGGGGCGCTGTTGGCCTGGGCCAGCATCGCGGACGAGGTTTGCTGCAGGATCAGCAGCTTGCTCGCTTCGACCTGTTCCTCAGCCATGTCGGCGTTCATGATCCGGTTGTAAGCCGCCTCGACGTTCGAGTGCGCGACAGTCAGCGACTCTTCCTTGAAGGAAAGCCGGGCCGAGAAAGCGCCCAGATCGCTGACATTACCCTTGACGCGGGACAGAGCTGTCGCGATCGAGCCCAGCGCGGTGTTGGCCGACGCCGTGTCCGTGATCGCAAACGAAGCCGTCAGACCGAGGCCTGTCGAGTTCGAAGCCGTGCCGAGGGTCGCCTGCGCCGTGGTCGCGACGCTGCCGCTGCTGTCGACGCCCGTCAGGAACGTGCCGAGGGCGGTGGCCGAAAGCAGGGCGCGGCCGTTCCACTGCGTCTGCGCCACGATGTCGTCAATCTCAGTGCGGTAGGCATTGAGCTGGTCGACGATGGCGTCGCGCTGATCCTGGCCGATGGTGTCACCGACCGCCTCGAGCGCCTTGTTCTGCATCTTGACCAGGATGTCTTGGATCTTGGTCAAACCGCCTTCAGCGGTGGACATCAGGTTCTTGGCATCGCCGATCGCATTGAGCGTCGTCTTCATCGCATTGCGGCGGATGTCGAACGACGTGGCGATGTTCATGCCGGCCGGATCGTCCGCGGCCGACAGCAGGCGCTTGCCGGTCTGCAAGCGGGCCTGGCGGGTGGCCAGATCCTGGTTCACCTGGCGCAGCGAGTACAGCGAATTCAGGGCGCCGATGTTCCCAGCGACGCGATTGACATCTACGTTAGCCATGATCGTAACCTCCGTGTTACGGTGTCCGACTTATGTCGGACGAGTGTTTGCGGGGGTCCTTCCCCCAACGTGACAGTAACTGCGGGCGACGTGCTTACCGGTGCGCCTGGGCCCGATGCCGGGCGTCCGGGGGTGGGGTCGCAAGGCCTGTGCGATACACACCTCCTGAACGTTCGCTTTCGTTCACCCCTGCTATCGGCGTTACAATTCCGCACTTCAGTTAGAGTTTCTTTACGGGCGTAAATTCCCGGGGCCGCGACGGGCCGGGCGAGTGCGCTAAACTGGTCGGATGCCCGCATCACCACCTCGCGGTAGACGCCTCCCGAGTGCGCTTCGCGCGCTCCAGCACCCGAACTATCGTCTGTACTTCGCAGGCCAACTCGTGTCGCTCACCGGCACCTGGATGCAGGCGACAGCCCAGCAATGGCTTGTCTATCGGCTGACCGACTCGTCGCTTTCGGTGAGCGCGCTCGCCTTTGCGCAGACCCTGCCGACGACGCTCCTGTCGTTCTATGCGGGCGTGCAATCCGATCGGCGCGATCGCAGGCAGTTGTTGATCGTCGTGCAGGTCGTGCTGATGCTGCTGGCGTTCATGCTGGCCGGGCTGGCTGGCACCGGGCTTGTGGCGTACTGGCACGTGCTTGTCCTGGCGCTTGCGCTGGGCGTCGCCAACACGTTCGACTTCGCCACCCGCAATGCCCTGATCGGGCAACTTGTCGACCGACCCGACCTGGCTAACGCCATCGCCCTGAACTCGTCGGCTATTCAAGGGGCGCGGCTGGTCGGCCCGGCGATCAGCGGCCTTGTGGTTGCCCAGATCGGCGAGACCTGGGCCTTCACGTTCAACGCGCTCAGTTTCCTGGCCGTGATCGTCGCGCTCTGGCTGATGCGGCTCGAGCCGCGCGAGTCGGCTGTCAAGCCCGACCAAAACATGTGGGCCGCGCTGCGTGAGGGGTTGAGCTTCTTGTGGGGGAACCCGGCGCTGCGTGGCATTGTGCTCCTGGTCTTTGTGCCATCGACTGTCGGCTTTCCCTTGCAGGTGCTTCTCCCGGAACTCGCGCGCGAGCGTCTCAACCTGGGCGCCGATGGCTACGGCTTTCTGTTGGCGCTGTCTGGGTTGGGGGCGTTGGCCGGCGCCGTGGGGCTGGCGCTGCTCGGCGGTTATCGGCGCCGTGGACGGCTTGTCGCCGTGGCGGCTGTGGTGTTCGCGCTCGCCGTGCTTGGCCTCGGCGTCGCAACCGATCTGGTCTGGGTGACCGTCGCCATGATCGTCATCGGCTGGGCGCAGGTGACCCATCTGGCCATGTCGAACACGCTGCTGCAGGATAACGTGCCCGATGCGTTGCGCGGCCGGGTGCTCTCCGCCTACATCTGGGTGGTCGTCGGTTTTCAGCCGTTTGGCGGGCTTGCGCTCGGGGCCGTGGCCGAGGGGCAGGGGCTGCAGGCCGCGTTGTGGATGTCGGGCGGTCTGTGTCTTGCGGCGGCTGTCCTCGGCCTTGTCGTGTTGCCTCAGGTCCGGCGGATCCCCTGATGCCTTAAGCCCCGGCCGGCGAGAGCCGGTCGGCTGCCCGGCTCCGGCACCGGTTTACAGAGCGTCGTGCCCGGGGCCAAGGAGCTGTTCGCACAGCTGGCGATTGTGCGCCATCTGATCACGGGCCGCTGTCGCCAGATCGGTCGCGGCCGAGAGCTGCGCATACCCGCGGCGCGCTGCCGCGAAGTGTTTGCGGCTGACATCCAAACGGATCAGCGCCTCAGAGTAGGCCTGAGGCGGCAGATCGGGTCGGGCCGCGGCGGCTGCATCGTCGGCGGCGCGCTGGCCGAGCGCGACATGCGCCTGAGCCCAACTCAACAGCCCAAGCGTGTTGCGCTCGCCGGGCTCCGCGGCCAGGCTGGCTTCGGCGTGGCTCAGCGCAGCTCTGGCGTCGCCGGCCTGATAGGCCAGGCCCGAAAGCAGCCGCTCGGTCAATGCGCGTTCGGTCGGGCCAAGTCGATCCGCAAGCCGCGAGGCGCGCTCCAGATACAGCTCGGCCTCCCCCGGATGTCCCTCGCGTAAAGCGAGCGCGCCCAGCTGAAACCACATATACGCGTTGTCGGGCTCACGGCGCAGGACGCCCTCGATGATCTCGCGATCGCGCTGCGACCGCGCCTGGCCGCCCTGGACAGTCGGGCGGAGATACCCGTAGTGCGTCAGGCGCAACGCGCAGCCGTCGACGCGGCCACCGGCCGCCTGGATCGCCGGCAGCACCTGCTCGTGGATCGCCTGCCGGAATCGAAACTCGGGCCGATTGCGGAAGAGACGCAACACAGGATACTCAGTGAACGCTACAGCCTCGCCCGCCGGCATCGGGCTGTGATAGAGCATCGTCAGACCGTCGATCGGTGGCCGGGCGCGCTCGGCCTCGGCCAGCAGACACGGGATCTGAGCGGCAGTGTCGCTCGGCACCTCATCGTCGGCGTCAAGCACGAGCACCCAATCGCCGGTCGCGGCGTCGAGGCTGACGTTGCGCGCGTCGGCGAAGTCGTGGCGCCAGGCGTGATGCAGCACGCGCGCGCCATGCGCCTGCGCAATCGCGACCGTGTCGTCGGTTGAGCCGGTGTCGACGACGACGATTTCGTCGGCCAGGCCGCGCACGCTCGCCAGGCAGCGGGCCAGGTCGCGCGACTCGTTCTTGGTGATCAGGCAGACGGAGAGACGAGGCATGTCAGGGACCTCACGATCGCATCGACAAGATGTGGATGGCGGTCATACTGATGGACGACGGCGGGGACGCCTCCGGTGGCCGTCACCACGCGGTCCTGAGCGTCGACGCGCAGATCCTCGGCGAACATCGAACCAACCGTGAACACGCATTCGCCGTTCGGGACGGCGAGCGCGCCTGGCAACTTGCCGCCGCGTAAGAGCGCGTTGTGCGCGCCCTGATCGAGCCCGGCCAGCCTGCCCGTCGTGGCATGCGCCCGCAATTCGGCGCGCATCACATCGAGATACCCAAGCATCGCATCGCGCGTGCCGAGCACTGTGCCGGAGCACGCGATCGCGAAATCGCTCAAAGCCGCCCAGCGCTCGACGCCGTAGAGCGTGCGCAACCACTCGGCGTTGTTGGTCTCGCTGCCCAGTGTGAGCAACGGATCCTCAAGCGGCAGCACAAGCGGCGCCGGCAGCGGCGTCGCAAAGGGATCGGCCTGAAACACGACATCGCGCAGGTCGGTCAGCAGCACACCATCCACTTTGGGATGCGCGGCCAGCCATGCCCGGTAGAGTTCGTAGCGTTGGACGTTCACCGATTGCGCGCCCGGCGCAAACCCGATCAAGGTCGCATGACGTGAGATCTCGTTTTGCGTCTCGGAATCGAGCTCGGCGCCGAAGATCACGAGCCGGGCAGCCGGGTTCCGGCTGCCGACGTGTCGCGTCCAGGTTTCGAAGAACGGCCAGAGCGACGCCCAGCTCAACCCGCGGACTGCGCCGAGCGTCACCGGGCGCAGGATCTCGATAGAAGTTTGCACCGCTCCGCTAGATTCGTCGCGAGTGGCGGGCAACGGCGTTTCAGTCAAGTCGCCGCTGGCGCGTGCCATCAGGCTATCGCAGAGACGCAGCTGGGCGCGCGCCACATACCACCGATCGCGCAGGTTGACGCGATGCTCGCGACGTAACGTTTCGTCGTCAGCCAATCGGGCGAAGCCCTNNTCGACCGCCGCGGCCAGCGCAGCCCTCGCCGAAGGGAGGCTGGCGCGCTGCTCGGCCAGACGCTGCTCGCCGCGGTGCGTGCGGGTCAGCACGGCGACCGTCCGCTGGACGCCGATCTGCAACGCGGCGTTGGCCTGGATCAAGTGCAGGGCCGGGTTCAGGCGCGTCGCGCCGGGCAGTTCGAGCCCGAGCCTGGCGAAATGTCGCGCTCTGAGGAAATCCTGCCGGGCCTCGGCGATCGCGGCCAGGGCCGCAAGGCTCTGCTGGAGCACGTCGAGATTGACCCTTTCGAGCTCGTAGGCCTCCCAGACATGGAGCAGCGTCGCTTCGGCCGCCTCGGCCAGCCCCAACGATTGCTGGGTCAGGCCAAGCTTGATCTGCGAGTAGGCGTCGTCCGGCCGGCGCGCGGCCTCAGCCTCGAGCAACGCAAGGTTTCGGCGCAGCCGGTCGGTGCCCTGGGCCTGCGCCGAAAGGTAGCCGTAATGCCAGATCCGTAATGCGCTTGGCGCGACAAGGCCGCCGGCGCGCTGAATACTCGGCAGGATCTGTGTGTGAAGGTTGAGCTCGAAGCGATGCGCCGGACGGTTGCGGAAGACGCGCACTTCTTCGCTCTCGAAGTGATCGGCCAGGGCATCGGGCGGCGCGAAGTGATGCAGCGTGACAAGCAATCCCTCCGCGTCGCAGCTCGCGACGCTCGCGCGGAGTTCGGACGCGCTGTTGGGGGTCAACGCCTCGTCGGCATCCAAATGCAGGATCCACGTGCCCCGACAGGCTTCGAGACCGACGTTGCGCGCGACTCCGAAGTCGTTCGTCCAGATGTGATGGATCACGCGTGCGCCAAGCGCCGTGGCGATGGCGACCGTGTCATCGGTCGACCCCGTATCGACGACGACGACCTCATCGACGACGCCCGCTATGCTCTCGAGGCAACGCCGCAGATTGGCCGATTCGTTTTTGACGATCAGGGTCGCGCTGAGCAACATGTCGCCTCACTTACGAGAGCGCCAGGCGGAACCCGAGGCCCGTGGATGTATAGGACGGCAGCAAGCTCTCGCGGGCCGCGCAGCGGGCCAACTTGCGACTGTAGTACCACGAGCCGCCGCGGACGACGCGTTTGCCCTCGGCCTGCGGGTCTTCGCGTCCGTCGTCGGCGACATACGGGTAGGGCTTGAGCAATGAGCCAGTCCACTCGTAGACGTTGCCGGCCATATCATGCAACCCGTCCGGGCTGACGCCGCCCGGCACATACATGTTGAGCGGAGTGGTGTCTCGCCGGTTGTTCTCGGCCGTGTTGCAGCGCCAGGCTTCGAAATCCGCGCCCCAGGGATAAATGCGCTTGTCGGCGCCGCGCGCGGCGCGCTCCCACTCGACCTCGGTCGGTAGCCGATAGATCTGACCGGTCTGCTCGCGCAGCCAGGCGCAATAAGCGAGCGCATCGTGCCAGGAGACGTTGACCACCGGATGTTCTTCGATGCCCTTCGGGATGTCGAAGTTCGACCAGTGCCGTGGCGCTTTGTACCCGGTTGCCCAGATGAACGGCCGGTATTCCAGGTTGGTCACAGCATGCTGTGCGATGCTGAAAGCGCCAAGAGTGACGAGATGCTCGGGCTGCTCGGCCATGAACATGTTGCGGCTGTCCCATTCGTTGGCCCAGTCCTCGCGCAGCAGCAGATACTTGACCTGGTCGTCACCTGTTCCCATCGTGAACGAGCCGGCAGCGATGCGGATCATCGCCGGGACTCGCACCATGAGTTTCTCGCGGTCCTTCTCGGCGATGGCTTCATGTTCTTCGGCGGCGCGGAGATCGGCCGCGATCTGTGACAGTTTGTCGAGTTTGGTCATGCGGGGGTCCTCTCGGTCTGGGAGGCTTCGGCCGCCCGAGCGCGTGTGTGGATGTCGGCATACACGCGCAACAACTCAGGCACCTGGGCGTCGGCTGTGAAACGTGCGGCCTGCGCGCGGTTCGCGCGCGCCAGCAGCTGACGCTCGCCGAGCGTGTCGAGGTGATCGAGGATGCTGCGTTCCCAGGCGAACGGCGTATTCTCGACGAGCGTGGCATAGGCCCGCAACCCGGCATAGACCGGCCCATCGGTCGCGATCCAGGGGAGCCCAACAGCCAGATACTCGAGACCCTTGATCCAGCTCCGGCGTTCGTCGTACGTGCCGCACAGGGGCGCAAGCCCGAGGTCGAGCGCGCGCAACTGCGCCGGCCACTCGCGATACGGCACCCAGGGTTGCAGCCGTTTCTGCTCGGGCGACACCTTCAGCGCCTCGAGCAAGCGGCCGTCGTTTCCGTGGATCACGACCTCGACCTCCGGTCGCGCCCGGCAGACGCGTTGCAGCGCCGTCAGCACGCCGCTGTCGGTGAAAGACTGCAGGTGCGACAGGCTGCCGCCCCAGCCGATTCGGGTCCGACCGTCGCCGAGCGGCCTTGTCGCCGGTGAGCCGCGCTCTTCGATTCGGTAGATCGCCGGGTCGAGCGCGTTGGGAAGGCAATAGGTCGGGAGGAGATGCGCCCAATCGTCGGCCAGCCGCTGCGAGGGCATGGTGGCGGCGTGGCACAGCTTTAGCCCCCAGACGAACTGCTCGATCGGCGCCGGGGTCAGGGTCTCATAGCGCCCATCCGGGTGGCGGATCCAGCCTTTGTGCCAGAAGGCATACGCCGGGTTGCTGTCGGGCATTTGATCGTACGCATCGTCGAAGTCGGCGATGATCGTCTTGCCCTGCGCCTTCCAGTGAAGGATCGAAGCGAGCACGGGGCCGATCAGATTGCGCTGGATCACCAGGATCTCGGCGTCCCTGCAGGCCGCCTGGGAGGCCGCAGTCCCGACCAGCCATTCTCGCAGATCGATGAGCGTCGCTGTGCCGAGCCCCGAACGATTGATGGCCCGCGCCGGCACAGCGCAGCGCCATTCGCTGCTATTCCATTCGTGCGGATTGTCCGCTGTGATATAGACCAGCTTCATGACCAATCGGCTCCCCAGGTCAGCGCGCCGGCTCGGATCGGCGCCGTGTTCACGTCATGTTCCCGCGTCGGCGTTGGCCCGTTTAGCCTGGCCAGACGATTGAGCGGCAGGGCGCCCGTGGTCGCCCGCCACCAGGCCTCGGCCAGCGCGCCCGTCTCGAATGCCTCAGCGGCCCGACGCCCGGCCGTGGATAGCTCGGCGCGCAGCTGCGGCTCCTCGCACAGACGGGTCAGCTGAGTGACCCAGGCCTCAGGGCCTTCCGCCAGCACGCCGCCGCTGCCCCAATCCCGCGCAGCCAGCGTGGGCGTCGCAATCCACGGCAGTCCGCGCGCCCCGGCTTCGATAAACGGCTGCAGCCCGAGGCTCTCGGCGTAATCGCCGGAGCGGAGCGGCAGTAACAGGATGTCGAACTGCCCAAGTAGATAGGGCCGATCGTGTACGCTTACCGGCGGCAAATACTGCCGTTGCGATTCGGGGATCAGCTGTGAGAAGTGTTGATAGGCAATCGGATCCCCGGCAAGGGTCAGCCGCACTTCAGGATGTGCGCGGACCACCCGCGCTACATCACGTCGGATCTGGGCGAGGTCGAGGTGGGTGCCGGGCCCGGCGACCCAGCCGATCGAGAGCGCCGATCGTGGTTCGCGTGGCAGATCCCAGGCGCCGTCGGTGCGTGCCCAGCCCATCGGCAGGACGCGAGTCCGGTGCCCGGCAGCGCGCAACGTTTCGGCCATCGCCTCGGCCGGCGCGATGATCAGATCGGCCAGGCCAAGCGCCGTGACAAACGACTCGACCCGTTCGGCCGATCCGAGACCTAGCCGATGAAACGCCGGGTGTTCGATCGGGAGCCGCGCGTAGTCGCACGCCAGGCTGACGATGATCGTCGCGCCCTCGGCGGCAGCCAGTGCGAGCCCCTGCGTCACCTGAGCGTCGGCGTGCGGCTCGTGGGCGATGATGACGTCGTAATCGCGCGCGCGCTCGGCGGCCAGGCCACTGTGCTCATCCACCTCGGCGCCATGTGCACGCAACGCGGTTGCCGCGATGCGGGTGAACCCGCTGCCCGCGACCGGGGCCACGACCAGGGCCCGCAATGGGCCGCCACGCACCGCCTGTGGGGTCGTCGACTCGGCGCGCTGTAACCTGAGCGAGACGAGCAGTTGGCCGAGCGCATCGGCGACCTCATCCTGGCCATCGCGGCGAGCGACTCGGATGTTGAGTTCGACAAGCGCCGGCAGCAGGCGGCCGACTTCGTTAAGCCGATCGCTGATGAGTGTCGCCGGCTCGCGCGACGTCACGATCTCGTCGAGCAAGAGGGCCGCTTTGCGGATATCGATCTCGGAGATGAAGCTCAGGTTCTCGTCGAGCTCGCCGAGGTCCTGCCGGATCGCTCCCAGGTCGCGTTCGATCGAGCGTTCACGCCACGCGGCCTGGCCGCGCCCGCGTTCTGCCTGTACGAGTTTGAGCCGCGCGGCGACGTCATGATCGTCCTGCCGCAGCCGTTGCGCTGCGGTGTAGTGCGCCTCGGCCGACGTCAGGTCTCCGGCTGCCAACTCGGCGTCGCCGAGCCACAACCTGGCCTCAAGATCATCGGGTTTCTGGTCCACCACGGCCTGCAACAATTCGCGCGCAGAGTCGACACGCCCGGCATGCAGCTCGGCGCGCGCTTGAGCGCGACGGAGGTGGAGGGCGGTGGGCAGAGGCATGGTGTCCTGGCGATCGTTCTGGCGGGGCGATTGGGCCGCGCCGGCTGACGTCAGCGTGAGAGCCCGCTGATCAGGGCTTCCCAGCGTGCGCCGATTTGATCAGCCCGACGGGACGCGGCTGCGGTTCGACCGGCATGGCGCAGCTCCTGGCGCCAGGCGAAGTCGTCCACCATGCGCTTGAGCGCCTCGACCCAATCGGCGGTTGTCGCGCAGAATTGGCCGCCCGCCGACCACCCCGTCAACGCGGGCGCCGGGCTGGCCAGCCACGGCAGGCCGCGGGCGCCGGCTTCCATCAGCCGCTGATCATTGCCCAACGCTGCGTGGTCGCGCTCGCGAACGGGGACGAGCAAGGCGTCGAAGTGGGCCAGCAGATACGGGAAGTCGTCGGGCCCCACCATCGGCAGGAAGAGCTTGCGGGTCTCGGGGACGGCGTCGAACACCTGATACGCGCTCGGTGAGCCGGCGATGGCCAGTTGCGCCTCGGGGCGTTCGTGCAGCAGCGCCTGCAAGAGGGGCGTGATCTCGGCCAGGTCGCGATCCTGGCTTGGGTCGCCGACCCAGCCCAGGACGACGCCCGGATGCGCCTGCCCAGGCTTCGTCCACCAGGTGTTGCTCGGCGACCACCCGCCTCCGACGACCTCCACCCGCCGACACCGCGGGCGGAGCGCATCCGCGAGATGCTCGGTGGCGGCAGTCACAAGGTCGGCCTGCGACAATGCCAGTTCGAGCAGGCCGAGCGCTTCGCTGCCGGCCAGGTAACTGCGACGGGCGTGATCGCTCGCCAACGCAAAGTAGTCGGTGTCGAGGTCGACGACCACGGTCTTGCCGGCGCCGCGCGCTTCCTTGAGGAACTGCAGATGCTCGCCCGAGAGATGCGGACGACTGAAGACGAAGACATCGAAGTCCTGCAGATCAGGGGTCGAGGGTGTGCGTGAGAGCTTCACGCGATGCCGCCGGTCGGCGAGGGCGTTGGCGGGCACCGTCAGGCGGACGGCATCGCTCTGTTCGCCGACGCCGTAGAACGCGACGGCCGCGGGCTTCTGCGACGCTGCAGGGCGGGCTGTCGGTTGAGACGGGGCCGCCGACTCAGTCGATGGTGAAGCCTTTTTGGCGACCTTGAGCCGCGCGAGTTTTTCGCTCAGCCCCGGCCGCGCCAATACGGCTTCGGGTTGCGTCGGCGCGACACGTGCCAACGCGGTCTGGAATTCAGGATCTTCTGGGCGCAGGGCCAGCGCCTGACGATACAACGTTCGGGCCGACTCGGCGTCGTCGACTTCTTCGTAGCACGTCCCAAGTAGATACAGGGCCTCCGCATCATCGGGCGCCGAGCGCACGCGGCTGACGAGCAGCCCAACTCCTTCTTGCAGCCGATCCTGATCCAGATACAACTGAGCCAGGTTGCGCAGCGCGGCGCCGTGTTCGGGGTCGATATCGAGCGCCGACCGGAACGCGCTTTCGGCGGGTTCGGCCTGACCGTTGAGGGCGCAGGCGAAACCCAGGTTGTTGTGCACTTCGGCGTTGTCGGGCGCAAGCCGGGCGGCGTGCTGGAACTCGGCAAGGGCGTCGGGCAGCCGACCGAGCCGAAGCAGGCTGATACCGTGGCCTGTGGCGACCCCGGCGTCATGGGGCGCCAGCACACGGGCCTGCGACAGCTGGCGCTGCGCGCCGCTCCAGTCGCCGGATCCCGCACAGGCATCGGCGCGCTCAAGCAGGTTATTGAGGTCGAGAGAAGCAGTGGTCATCGCAGGCACCTGGCCGGGCGGAAACCACCCGGAAACGGTCCCGGCTGCACGAAGGCTGTGCGGCCTGGGCGACTTCCACTGTACGACCGCGTCAGGCGCGTCGCCATAAACCGCCGGTGAACGGGCGCTAAAGGGTGGGTGAATAGCCTGGCCTGGGGCTCAAGTTAAGCGGGGGTTCACGCGCGACGGACGCGGTCTCTCGTTGGGAAAACTGGCGACAACCCGCAAGGCGGCCGGGTGTGGCACCCCGGACCGCTGCGCCGCATGTAGCCTACAGGTCGCGTTGCGCGAACCAGTTGGCGCCGATCCAGAGGGCCGCCGCTGCGTAGACCACGCCGTAGCCGATCATCAAGGGGCTCGGCGCCGGCCCGAATCCCGAGAAGGGCGTCATCATCCCGACCGCCTGCGTAATCGGCGAGCTCATCTCGAACGCCGCGCGGCGCCAGATCGCTTCGGTCGGCACAAGCAGGCTCGTCAGGATGCCGATGTCGACGGCCGTCGCGTTGCCAAGCGTCGACCCGATCTGCTCGACCATGCTGCCGATGAACCCCAGCCCGTAGAGGCCGAAGATCACGCCACCTGTGGCGAGCGCCGATAACCGGCTCGAGCACATCAGCGTCACCGACATCACCACAAGGCTGACCAGGTACATCAGCGGGATCCCGCGCTCGAGCCCGGGGACCAGATAATCCGCCTGAACTTGTAGCCCAACGACCACGCCGGTCGTCGTCAGCGCCAGATAGATCGCCAGCATGAGCGCAAAGCCCAGCCACTTGCCGACGACGACGTGCCAGCGCGCGATTGGTTTTGTGACGATCGATTGGATCGCGCCCGACCCGATCTCGCCGGCCAGCGTGTCGGCGGCCAGCAACGCGCCCAAGGCCAGTGCCAGGAAGTTGATCGCATACATCCCGGCTACGCCCAGGGCGTTCATCACGCCGCGCAGGATCAGGGCCTGCTGCGCGCCGCCATCCGGATAGTCTTGCGCCCACTCCACGAGGATGAAGTACAGGCCGGCGTTGAAGAGCGCCACGAAAGCCAGGCCAAGCACGAACGCGGCCAGCGCGATCCGGCGGCGTACTGCTTCACGGAACGTCAACCCGGCGATGGTGAGGATCGAGTTCAACATAGCGTGGTCCGTGGCCTCAAAGCACGCCCTCTGTGCCGACCGTTCGGATGAAGATCTCCTCGAGCGACAGACGCTGCGGGACGAGCGCGTACAGGTCGACGCCCTGCGCCGTCAGATAACGCGCGATCTCGGGCAGTGCGGCCTCGCCAGCGGGCAGCACGAAGGTCACCTGATCGAGATCGGCGCGGATCGCCGTGGCCCAATGCTCGAGCCCGCTGAGCACGGCGGGCGTCAGCCCGGCCCCACGCGCGGTCACCTGCACCTCGCCCTCGGCCAGCGTGCGCAGCGACTCCGAGCGCACGACCTCGCCGTGTTGGATGAAGGCCACCCGATCGCAGGTCACTTCGATCTCGCCCAGGAGATGGCTGTTGAGGAAGACGGTCGTTCCGGCGTCGCGCACCTCGCGGATCAGGTCGCGCACAAGCCGGCGCCCGACCGGGTCGAGCCCCGACGTCGGCTCGTCGAGAAAAACCAACTCCGGCGCGTTGATCAACGCCTGAGCCAGCCCGACGCGTTGCAGCATGCCCTTCGAATACGTTCGAAGCTGCTTGTTGCGGAACGGGTTCAGCCCGACGCGCTCGAGCAGATCGTCGATCCGCTTGCGAAGTGGGGCGGGCTGAAGGCCATGCAGCCGGCCATGCAAGGTCAGGAACTCCTGCGCGGTCAACCAGTCGTGAAAACGGAAGTGCTCGGGCAAGAATCCGACGCGACCCCGCGTGGCCCGGTGACCGAGCGGCGCGCCAAGCAACTGGCCGCCGCCCGCCGTCGNNTTGCCGGCGCCGTTCGGGCCAAGGAAGCCAAACACCTCGGCCCGGCGCACCTCGAGGCTCAGCCCGCGCACGGCCACCTGTTGGCCAAACTCCTTGCGCAGCGCCTCGGTTTTGATGGCGAGATCGGTCATACAGGGGATGATACCTGGATGGAGGCGAACGACGAAGGACGAAGGGCGTATCCGTCGCCCTTCGTCCTTCGTCGTTCTCGTCTGCTTACTCCAGGCTCTCGGCCAGCGCCAGGCCCTGGGCNNGTGCCGACGACGGCGTAGAGGAAGCCGTCCTTGACCCAGATCAGGCTGTAGGTGCCATCGGCCGGGCCGGAGGCCGTCGACGTGATCAGCTTGCCGGTCACGCCATCGACGCTGACGTCAGTCGAGACGGCGGCATCGCGCGGCATCGGCACGACAAGCGTTGTGGCCCAGTCGAACTGCCCGGCGATGCGCTGAGCTTCGTCGGCATCCATACCCGCGACCTGCAGCGCCAGCGCCGCCAGATCAGCCGGGTCGAAAGGCTTGTCGCTTGTCACGGTCGGGCTGGGCAGTTGCTGCACGACGAGACAGTCGCCGGGCTCCACGGGGCCGCGCCGACCCTCGTCGCGCATCGTCGCCAGTTGCGGGCATTCGCCGTAGGCCGAGGTCACGGCGGTTGGGATGACGACGGTCAGCGCGGCGCCATCGGCTTCGACCGGGAAGGTCAGATCGCCGCGGCCGAGCTCGGAGAGGATCGCCTGGGTCTTCGCGGCGTCGAACGTCATGACGAACTCGCTGCCTCCACGCACCACGTGCTGCACGGCGCCGCCCTCGGCCACGCGCACCGAGAAGCCCGCCAACGCCGAGGCTTCGGCCGCATCGGTGACTGTCTCGATCAACTCGCTCTCGCTCCGGATCTCGACGGTGTCGGCGAAGGCCTGCGAGGCCCGGCGCATGGCTGCGGCGTTGTCGTCAGAGGTCACGCTGTCGAAACGCGAGAAGTCGATCGGCAGGGTGGCGACCTGTTGCACTCGGAAGAGCGCCAGGAACTGGCTGAAGGCCTGTTGGACAGGCGTAAAGGTAAAGGCGATCGCGATCACGGCGACCCCGACGCCGACCAGGGCCAGCGGGCGGAAACGGTGCCAAAAAGACGTCATCATGTTGTGCTCCTTGAACTGGTACTCGCGTTGAAAGCGGCGCCACGCGGCCTCAGCCGATCGCGGCGTC
>DKKP01000128.1 GCA_002455335.1 Anaerolineales bacterium UBA6663
GTGCTTTCGCGAGCTGACCAGATCGTATACGAGCGCGCCGTCCGTCCGGCGCCATGGCTGTGCGCGGCCGAGAACTCGAATCGCTTATGGACGACAACGGGTCGAAGGTTCATCGCGTTCATACTGTCAACGCCTCGTGGGCCACTCCGGTCAGCGACCCGATCAGGTCCATGTAGGCTGCGGCGGCCCGTCCCCACGGGTGCGCCTCGGCAAAGGTCCGGCCGCGCACGCCCAACGCTGCGCGGCGCTCGGCGTCTGAAAGGAGCGCACACAGGGCCTCGGCCATGGCCTCGGGGTCGTCGATCGGGACAGTCAGCCCGGCCCCGCTGGCCCCGACCAGCTCGGCCGGGGCGGTACCGGCGCTGACCACCAGCGGCACCCGGGCGCCCATTGCCTCCAGACAGACATTGCCAAACGTTTCCTGAATGCTGGGGTGAACGAAGACGGTTGCCCCGGCAAACTCGGCTGCGACTGCCGCCCGGTTGAGGTCCCCGAGCCAGGTCACGGCCCGCGACACGTTCAGGTCATGGGCCAGCTGCCGCCACATGTCCCACGCAAAGCCGCCGCCGGCCACGCGCAGTTCGACGTCCGGGAATGACTCGCGCACCGCTGGCAGGGCGCGCAACACCGCATCCAGGCGTTTACGTGGGTAGAGCTTGCTGACCGCCAAGAGCACCGGCCGGGTGTGAGCCCGGGCTGGGGCGCTGGCCAGCAGGGCGTCCCACTCAACCAAATCGATGCCGTTGGCGATTACGTGGACGCGATCGGCAGGCAGGCGATGGTAGGCCTGCACGGCCTGAGCCGCGTAGGCGCTTGGGACGGTGACCATATCAACCTGGCGGAAGTGCAGGTCGTCGAGGGCGGCCTGCAAGGTGAGCATGCTGCGCAGCGGCTCGGGCTCAGTGGCGACGATCTCGGCGAACAGGGCCCGAGCCGAGGCGATCCGCGTCTGCCCGCGGCGGTGTGGCAAGCCGTAGCCATCGTAGTCCAAGCCGAGCACCCAGGTGCAGTCTGCCACTTCAGGCGCGTGGGCCATGCGCGCGTTCCACCCGATTCTGGCCGCCAGCAGCTTCGCATAGCTATCGACCAGTGTGGAGGGCAGGGTGTACAACTCGGCCCGCCAACCCGCCGCCTGCAGGGCCTGGGTGAGGGCGTTGACGAACAGGGCCGTCCCGCTTCCGGTGGCCAGATCGGCTGGCCAGCTTGTGAGAATTGCGCCGTGCATCTTGAGCTACCGAAAATTAGGTCGTTACTCAGTCATAGTAGAACAGCTTATCGCGATCTGGAGAGGCTGTATGGCCTGTTTCATTGTTTACTCATCCGGGCCACCTGGGCTACAACCGCGCCAGACGCGCGCGATTGACAGACCCAGGCCGTCCGTGGGGCGAAGCCGCCGGCTTCGCCCCGGTTTTTGCCTGCGGGCCCTGGTCCCTGCGCGGTGACTAGAACTTATTTCAAAACCCTCTTCAGGGTGAGCAACGCGCAGGCCAGGTGAAAGAACGCACCGTAGAGCCGATCATGCCGTTCGTAGCGCACGACCAAACGACGAAAGTGACCCAACCAGGCGAACGTCCGCTCAATGATCCAACGATGCCGGTAGCGGCGCAGCCGACGACCATCTTGATGGGTCGCCTTTGGGTTGTTGGATCGAGCCGGAATGATCGGCTCAATGCCGCGTTGGACCAGCGCCGCACGCAACGGGTTACTGTCGTAGCCACGATCTGCCACCAAACGGTCGGGTCGCCGCCGCGGCCGGCCCGCGCGATGAGCTCGGGTCACGGCGATCGTGTCCAGGGTGGTTTCGAGCAGTTTCACTTCCGCCGGCGACGCCGAGTCCAGGTGAACTCCCAGCGGAGTACCCGCGCCATCGACCACCACCATCCACTTTGTGCCCTTGCCGCGTTTGGTCTTGCCGACTTTTCGCCCCCCTTTTTGGCGGGGGCAAAGCTCCCGTCGGCAAAGCACTCATCCCACCGGATCTTCTCGGCGTCGTTGAGATCGGCCAGGAAGGCCCGCCACATGTTCAGGAAGACGTCGCCTCCCTCCCACTCTTGCAGGCGCCGCCAACAGGTGGTGGGGCTGCCGTACGTCTTGGGCAATGCGGCCCAGGGTGAACCCGTCGAGGCAATCCACAAGATCCCTTCGAAGCACTTACGATCATCCGCCGGCGGCTNNCCATCCACTCTTCGGGCGTTTCGGTCGTGTCGGTAGATGTTCGCGGATCCGTTCCCACTGTGTGTCCGTTACCCCGTGCCAGGCTATAAGGCCGTTCTACGGGGTTTTGAAATGAGTTCTACTCTTTTCAGACCGTGGCCCCTTGAAGCCTTGTCGATCTCCAGCTCGCGACTTCATATAAGACTCGTCCTATATCCTCTTCCAGCCAAATAACCGCGAATCGTGGGCCGCCACGACCGCATGACGATGTGTGTGATCCCGGCCACTATCGCTGGCCGCGGATATAATCCCTATCAGGTCCACAATCAGCAATCAGCAATCCACAATCAGCAATCCAAAGATGCACATCGAGTCCCTTGCCATCCACGCTGGACAGAAGCCCGACCCGACCACCGGGGCCGTGATGACCCCGATCTATCAAACCTCGACGTTCGTGCAGGCCGGGGTCGGCGAGCATCAGGGCTACGAGTACGCGCGCACCGGCAACCCGACACGGGCCGCGCTCGAGGCCTGTCTGGCCGAGCTCGAGGGCGCCGCGCACGGCCTGGCCTTCGCCTCAGGGATGGCCGCGATCGACACGATCCTCAAGCTGCTCGACCCCGGCGACCATGTGCTCGCCAGCAACGACGTCTACGGCGGAACGTTCCGGCTGTTCGACAAGCAGTACCGCAAGTACGGCCTCGACTTCTCGTACGCGGAGCTGACCGACCTCGACGCTGTGCGGGCCGGGCTGCGCCCGAACACGCGCTTTGTGTGGATCGAGACCCCGACCAACCCGCGGCTCAAGGTGGTCGACATCGCGGCCGTGGCCGAGATCGCGCACACCCAGAACCCGGAGATCAGGGTCGTGGTCGACAACACCTTCGCCACGCCCTATCTGCATCAGCCGCTGACGCTCGGCGCCGACGTCGTGGTGCACTCGACAACCAAGTATCTGGGCGGGCACTCCGATGTCGTCGGCGGCGCGATCCAGACCAGCGACACGGCGCTCTTCGAGAAGCTGAAGTTCCTGCAGAACGCGGCCGGCGCCGTGCCCGGGCCGATGGATTGCTTCCTCGTGCTGCGCGGGTTGAAAACCCTGGCGGTGCGCATGGACCGCCACGGCGAGAACGCGCTGGCGGTCGCGCAATTCCTGGCCGATCACCCCGGCGTCGCCGACGTGATCTACCCGGGCCTCGACACGCACCCGCAGCACGCGGTGGCGGCGCGCCAGATGCGCAACTTCGGCGGCATGATCTCGTTCACGCTGAAGGGTGGGGCGGAGGCCGCGCGCAAACTCGTCGCCGCGACGCGCCTGTTCGCGCTGGCCGAATCGCTCGGCGGCGTCGAGTCGCTCATCGAGCTGCCGGCCGGCATGACCCACGGCTCGACCAAGGGCTCGCCGCTCGAGGTCGGGCCTGAACTGATCCGGATCTCAGTCGGGCTCGAGCACAAACAGGATCTGATCGAGGATCTGGCGCAAGCGCTCGCTTCGCAATAGACCAGGCAAACCACGAACCCGCGCAGGCCGTCGAGGATTCCGCTGACCCGGCTTACGGCCTCTCCAGTCGGTGGAGAGGCCGCCGGCGGCCGTCAGGGCCCGGCCGGAGGCATTCCGAGCTGGTTCTCCAGGTGAGCGATGAACCACGTGACCACGGTTCGGGTCACGCCGGCCCGAGCGCCAAACATGAGCTTTCGCCCCACCGCATCCAGTGGGTAGGCGTCCACCACAATCGCGCTCCCCGCGCCATCCGCTCGCACGCTGCAGACGAGGTTGGTCCGGTCGCCCAGTACCTTGCCCAG
Organism: Anaerolineales bacterium UBA6663; assembly: GCA_002455335.1. Taxonomy (GTDB): domain Bacteria; phylum Chloroflexota; class Anaerolineae; order Anaerolineales; family UBA6663; genus UBA6663. The sequence continues at coordinate 3,958 of DKKP01000128.1, forward strand.
GATCGTCTTGTCGAACTTGACTTCGACCCTGCCCTCCTCGGGCTTCTGCGACAGCACCTTGCCGCCCAATTTCTGAACGGCCCTCAGCGACGCCGCGAACACCTCGACCTGCGGCTGGGTATAGGCTCTTTCCTCATGGATCTCGTAGGGCATGCTGGCTCCCGTCTAGCGCTTACAGCGGCTTGAGCTCGACTCGCTGGTGCAAGGCTTCGATCGATTCGCGCGTGCCGACCGCCGTGCCGCTCAAGGCGGCGGTCGCCGCACCGCTGGCGATGCCCCAGCCCAGAGCGTCTTTCAACGCGTGGCCCTGGGACAGCGACCACACCATCCCGCCGACCATCGAGTCGCCGGCGCCGATGGGGTTCTTCTCCTGGATGCGCGGGCTCTGTGCCTGCCAGGTCCCATCGGCCGTGTGCAGGAGCGCGCCTTCCTTGCCCAGCGAGACCACCACATTCTGCGCGCCGAGATCGCGCAAGACGGCGGCGGCCACAGTGAGCTGGTCGAGCGTGTCGACCGGCAGGCCGGTGAGCCAGTGCACTTCCTGGGCGTTGGGCTTCACCAGAAACGGTCTCGCTTCGCAGCCCTGGCGCAGGCTCTCACCTGTCGTATCCAGGATGCAAACAGCGCCTCGATGATTCAAGATCTTGATGATGCGGGCATAGTAGGAGGCCGACACACCCGGCGGCACGCTGCCCGCCAGCACCCACCAATCTCCGGCTTGAGCCAGCGCGGCGATCTTGTCGAGCAGCACCTGTTGACTCGCCTCACTCACCAGCGGGCCCTTTTCGTTGACCTTGAGATAGTGGTCATGGCGTTCGGTCACGATGCTGACGTTCGTGCGGGTCTCGCCGGAGATCGCGACGAAGTCCGTGGCAACACCCAGGGCCTGCAGGCCGGCGCTGAGCTGGTCGCCGGCATTCCCGCCCACGAACCCCAACGCGATGCTGGGGGTCCCCATGGACCACAGCAGGCGGGAAACGTTGAAGCCTTTGCCGCCGACATCGACCCGCGAATGAACCGCCGGTAGCACCGAGTCGAACTGCACTTCCGTGATCGTCAGCTCGCGGTCGATGGCCGGGTTGAGCGTGAGGGTGTAGATCATGACAACCTATTCCGGCGTTTGCCAGAACCGTTCGATCAAGGCCTCTTCCGCTTCGTTCACCCACATCTGGTCGGGCCCCAGTTTGGCGGCGACTTCGGGGATGCGGTCCTTCAGTTCCTTGAGGCCGGTGAGCGGCAGATTGTGGATCTGCGGAAAGATGACCACCTTGCCCGGATACCGACTCTCCATCACCGATTGAATCGCCTCCGCCGCCGTCTCGATCCCGCCGATGGCGGCCACGGATCGACCGGGCGACAACGCCCCGGAGAGCCTTTTATCCATCACCGAGGCCTGATCGTGAATCGTCAGACCTGAGGTGCCTGTGTATTGCGCATTCGAGAGATAGACGCGGCTGAGGTTGACCTTGCCCAGGGTGCCGTTGGGCACGCCGGCAAAAAGGACCAGCATGCCATCCGGCTTCATGACCGTGTCGCCCTCCTCCATCAGCCCGGCCACCGGCACGCTGACGACGACGTCGTCTGCGCCCTGACCGCGGGTGGCGTCCATGACGAACTCGTGGAAGGACTGCGTTGCCGTATTCGGGTTGAAGACCAGCAACTCGCGCCCGTTCTTGCTGGCCAGCGGTTTGAACATATCCAGCAACGTCTCAAGCCGTTCGTCGCTGATCTCGGTGGCGATCACCATCCGGGGCCCATCGGGTAGTTCGAGCGCTCGCTGGACGTGCATCTGTCCCATCGGTCCCCCGGCGCCGATAAAGACGGCCACGCCCTGGGCTCGCAGTTCACAGCGATTGCGGTCTGCGCCGTAGGAGGCCGCGATGTCGGTCGTTGGATTGCCGACGAAGGCAATGTAGTCGTAATGCAGGCGACCCAGATCCACCGAGGCCAGCCCGTCGAGCGGTTGTGTGCCGACGATGTTCAGCGTGCCGCGCCGGGCGATGCAGCGTGCCGCAAGACTGACGGCATCGGCGGAGGTCGGGTTGAGCACGATGATGTCGTCGAAGCCCTTGCCGTCGGTCAACTCGCGGCTCAACGTCTCATAGTGGTGGGGCGCGACCGCGTTCTTTTCGATGATCGAAGCGCCAACGGCGGCCAGGGCCTGAACCACCGAAGTCGGGGCGTCGGTCAGGACGAACGAGCTGGTCGGGTCGAGTTTCGAGAACGTGAAGCCTGTCGTGTCATTGGGCTGACCGATGACCCACACCCTGCCGCCGGGCTTCGGGTCGAGCCGGCGGCGTTGGGTGTAGGCGGCGGCGACACAGCCCCACGGCTCGAGCAGCGCCGACTCGGCGTAGCCCATGCCCGACTCCATGGGCAGGAGGCAGGCGCCGGTATCGGTCTCGAGCACCTCTTTGCCGATGCAGTGATATTGCACCAGACCGCCGGGAATGGTGTAACCATAGGCGGTGCTGAGCCCTTGTTGATAGATGTCGGGTTGGACCGCCAGACGTTGTCCGGGGCTGTAGCGCCCGGCGAGGTTACTGCCGACTTTGATGATGGTCAACGAGACTTCATGACCGAGCCGAGTCGGTTCAACCGCGAGGTCCCGGTTATAGAGCTTTGGATGACTGCCGCCCTGCTTGAGGATCTTGACATCCGAGAAACAGATGCTGACCGCGTCGATCCGGACGAGCAGTTGATCGTCCGTGGGTTCGGGAACCGAGAAGGGCTCGGGCTGGCCGTCTTTGCCGAGGTTGTCGAGCCCGGCTCCGTAAAGGTTCCAGGCATAACTCTGCCTGGGCAGCGGGTGATTCGCGGATCGGTAGTGGCTGAATTTGTCGCCCATTGGGAAGGTCCTGCAACTGGTTCTACGCTTGTCGGGGCTGAGTGCTTCAGGACACGCTCAGGGTCCGTTTCACCAACTCGCGCACCTCGCGCGCGCTGGAGCAATCCAACGCCTGTTGAGCCAGCCCTTGGAGCTCAGAGGCCTTCAGGCCGCGGATCTGCGCCTTGACCAGCGGTATCGACGGCACATTGACGCTCAACTCGTCGATGCCCAGACCGATCAGGATCGGCACAGCAGCGGGGTCGGAGCCCAACTCACCGCAGATGCCCACCCACTTGCCGTGTTTGTGCGCGCCGTCGATGGTCTTGGCGATCAAGCGCAGCACGGCCGGGTGCAAGCCATCCTGTTTGCTGGCCAGCGCCGGGTGCGCCCGATCCATGGCCAGCGTGTATTGCGTCAGGTCGTTCGTGCCGATCGAGAAGAAATCCACCTCCCTGGCCAGCACATCGGCCATCAACGCCGCCGACGGGACCTCGATCATGATGCCCGTGGTCACGGGAGCGACGTTCAACTCCGTCTGCAACGCATCCACCATCCGGCGAGCCTGGCGGAATTCTTCGATCTCGCCCACCATCGGGAACATGATCCGCAGATTGCCCCGTGCGCCTGCGCGCAGGATCGCGCGCAATTGCTCGCGAAAAAGCTCGGGCCGGTTGAGACACAGGCGAATGCCGCGCTCGCCCAGGAACGGATTCTCTTCGCGCTGCATTTCGATGTAGGGCAAGGGCTTGTCGCCGCCCACATCCAGCGTCCGGACGATGACCGGCAGGTTGCCCATGGCGTCGGCAATGGCGCGATACACCTCGAACTGTTCGGCCTCGGTTGGGGCCGTGGTCCGTTCCAGGAACAGGAACTCGGTTCGCAACAACCCGATGCCGGCCGCGCCCATCGCCAGGGCTTTCTCGGCGTCCGCCAGCGATCCGGCATTGCCGACCACGTCAACATGTCGGCCATCCGCTGTGATGGCGGGCGCCGTAGCCTGCTCAAGGGCGATGTGGCGTTGACCCAGCCATTGCTCTCGCTGCTGTGTGGCTGATCGCACCTCCTCGGGTGTCGGGTCGAAGGTCACGGTGCCGGCGCCGCCATCGAGAATCACCACCGAATCTCTGTCGAGCTTCAACACCGACTCGTCCACGCTGACGATGGCGGGCAGCCCCAGCGCCCGCGCCAGGATGGCGCTGTGCGACGTTGGACCGCCGTTGACGATACAGAAGCCGAGCACAAGCTCCTGTTTGAACGAAACCGTATCCGATGGCGACAGCTCGCGGGCGACAATCACCACCGGTTTGTCGGGAAGCGTGGCCTGTTCTTGCTCGACCCCCACCAGGAGCCGTACCACCCGTCGGCCTACGTCCCGCAGATCGTCGGCGCGGGCCGAGAGGATCGGGTCCCTCAACGCCGCCACGACCAGGGCGCTGTCTTCGATCGTTTCCTTCCAGGCCTTGAGCGCATCCTGTCCCTTTTGGATGCGGGCCTGCACGGCATCGGTCAATTCGGGGTCGTCGAGCACGCCCCGATGCGCGTCGAAGATTGCGGCTTCGGCTTCCAGGCCCCGGTCGATCATCTCGCGATTCAGGGCGTCGAGCTGCTCACGGGCGCGCACCAGCGCATCCTGCAGCCGCTCCCAACCGATGACCAGCCCGTCCGAAACGTCGTCGAGCGAGAGCTCCTGCCTCTGGTAGTGGAACACCGGGCCGATCGCCAGGCCCGGTGCGGCGCCCACGCCCTTCAGCACGTTGGCCCGCGCCGGCTGACCGTCGGCGACTGGAGCGGGGACAGACTCGGTCGGTCCAGGGGTGGGTGGCTCAGCGACCAGCTCTCCCTCGCCCAAGCCGGATCGGATGGCGGCTTCAATCTCAGCCAGGGCCGATTCTTCATCGTCGCCGCTGACCTCGATCTTGAGCTGGCTCCCCTTCGAGGCCCCCAGCGTCAGCACCGAGATCAGACTCCTGGCGTTGGCCTTCTTCGCGCCATGCCAGATCGTCACATCAGACCGGTACTTCTTCACCAGATTCACCAACGTCTTGGCGGGCCTCGCATGCAGCCCCGTCTCGTTGTGTATCGTGATCTCCAAGCGCATCATGCTGCAACCTCTTTTGATCCGGTCGGCTGAGGACGTCTTACGCTTCGCCCGCGCGCTCCTTGCTCAAGTGTTTCAGGATCACATCCGGGTCGGTGGCGCCGATCAACTCCTTGAGCACGCTTTCATCCTCCACGGCTTCGGCCAGGTTCGCCAGCACACCCACATGCTCTTCACCGGAGGCCGCGATCCCGATCACCAAATAGGCGAGCTCGCCGTCGGCGTCCCACTCCACGCCGTGCGCCAGTTGCAGCACAGAGATGCCCGTCTGCAGCACATGGTCGCGGTTCTCGTACACACCATGTGGAATAGCGACACCGCTCCCCAAATACGTGGACATGGTTGTCTCACGCTTCAACATGCCTTCGATGTACTCCGGCATCACGCACCCAGACTTCACCAGAAGCTCGCCCGCCTGGCGGATGGCATCGGTGCGATCGGTGGCACTGGCTTGCAGAGCAATGCGGTCTTTGGAGAGGATAGTCATGATGGGTTGCACCTAAGTCGCGATATCTCGTTTGGGACAGGCCGGCAGCGTTGCCTTCGGGCCTAACTCACATGCGGGCTCAACCCATCCAGGGCCTGGGTTGTGGCGGGTTGATTCAGGGCCGTGATCTCCCACTGACCATTGGCGTGGTCGGCAACGGAGCAGGATGCATTGTCTAGATGAATGCTTGAGGCTTCCTCGATCGTGATCCCGCGCATCAGGCTCACGCATGTGCGCAGAAAATCGCCGTGTGAGCAAATCAAGACGGTTTGCTGATCGTAGCGCGTCAGAACGTCGGTCATGAAGCTGTGGGCGCGCTGGCGAACTTCAGTGAGCGTCTCGCCGCCGAGCGGACGGAATTGAGAGAGCGGCAGGCCTGACCCTCGCACCTGTTCCTTGAACTCGTCGGCGGGCAACCCATCGAGCATCCCACAATTCCATTCGACAATGGCGGTTGAGCAGACCACATCCAGGCGATGATAGTGGGCGATGGCGCGGGCGGTATCGTACGCGCGCTGCAGCGGGCTGGCGATGATGTGGTCGATGTGGACGCCCTGCAATTGCCTGCCCAAGATCGCGACCTGCTCCCGGCCGGTGGCGTTCAGAGGCCCGTCGCTTTGCCCCTGTATCCGGCGATACAGGTTGGCGTCAGTCTGTCCATGGCGCACCAGGATCAACCGCACCATACGAAAGCCTCCTGGCCCGACCGTCCGATACCGGTCACGCCGATACCTTCCGGATCGCCAGCACGTACCCCATACCGCACCCCACGACCGTCGTAAACACAGCCAGCGCGATCTGGCCGCCCAATTGCACGATGTACGTTCGGGCCGCCAGGGTCAGCAGAAACACCAGAAAGAAGAGCAGCGTTTCGCCAAAGGCCCTCAGCATGCCGGAAAACGACGGGCGCTTCTTCCGAAAACGAATCGCGACCGTGATCAATGCCGCCAAAAGGCTCAGAACGATTGCGATCCCATAGTCCGGGTCAGTCCCGGAGGGCGTGTAGAAAATGCCATAGTACAGGCCCAGCGCCGCGCCGATGAGCACATAGCGCTGGATCATCCCCAGCTCGCGCGGTGACAGGTTCGTGGGCAACATCGTCAAACCGTTTCGACGATATCGATCCCTTCGACAAGGGCTTTGACCAGCTGGTCGAACACCGGGTCATTGAGGAAGAAATTGAAGCCCACGACGACGGCCTCGGGCGCGCGCGACCGAACGTTCTTGATCATGCCCTTGTGACAGATCACCAGTTTAGCGTCGGATGCCAGCTGGGTGGCTGCCGAGTGCACCACGGTCACCCTGTCGATTTTGGCGGCTTTCAGTTTCTTCTTCAGGGCATTGACGCTCATCAAGCTTGAACCAATGCCCGCCTCGCAAACCATCGTGATCTTCGTCACATCCGCGGCTTTGATTGATTTGGCCATGTCCTAGTGTCTCCCGAATAGGCACGAAACCTTGTTAACCATAGATGTGGAATTTGGGTTGCTTGGCCCAAACTCCACATCTATGGGGTCAGACGGGGCCTAGGCAGCCAGGCCCGGGACGCCTGCCGGGGCGGCCTCTTCGCCCTGCGGGTTCTCTTCCTTCACCGGGAAGGCGCGGAGCAGGACGACACCAACCAGGAAGGATGCCACAGCGCCAATCAGCACACCGACCAAGACCTGGAAGTGCCAGTCTCTGGGCGTCATGGCGATGTAGGCGAAGATCGAGCCAGGCGAAGGGGTGGCCACGAGGCCGGCGCCTGTGATCATCCACCAGGTGTCGGCGAGGATACCACCGGCATACATGGCCAGCAACATGATGGGGTGAGCCAACACGTACGGGAAGTAGATCTCATGGATGCCACCGAAGAAGTGGATGATGATCGAAGCGGGCGCCGAGTCTTTGAGCATGCCCTTGCCGGCGAACCAGTAGGCCAGCAGCAAGCCCAGGCCGGGCCCGGGGTTGCTCTCGAGCATGAAGTGAATGGCGCGGCCCGTGGTCTGCGAGGCGGCGGCGCCAAGCGGAGCCAACACGCCGATGTTGAGGGCGTTGTTCAAGAACAGGATCTTGGCGGGTTCGATGATCAGATCGACAAGGGGCAGCAGCCCCGCATCGATGAGGCCCTGCACGACCGCACCGGCCGCGCTGCTGACACCGGTCACGAATGGAGCGACGGCGACCTGGGCTAACAGGGTGAGGATCATGCCCAGGATTCCAAGACCGAAGTTGTTGACCAACAACTCAAAACCGACCGGGGTGCGCGGCTCAAGCACCTCGTCCAGTTTCTTCAGCAACCAGCCCGAGATGGGCCCCATGATCATGCCACCCAGGAACTGCGGGACGTCGGAGCCAACGACCGCGCCCATCGTTGCGACTGCGCCGATGACGCCGCCGCGATGACCGTAGACGAGTTTGCCGCCCATATACCCGATGAGGATGGGCAACAAGTATACGATCATGGGCCCGACCAGCTTGGCGAAGCCCTCGTTCGGGATCCAGCCGGTCGGGATGAAGAACGCAGTAATCAAGCCCCAGGCGATGATGGCTCCGATGTTCGGGATAACCATCCCGGCCATGAAGCCCCCCCACTTTTGGATGTTCTCTTTCATGCGACATCTCCCTTGATTTCGTCTTCGTGAATAAGCGATTCAATGAATTCGAACCCATGGCCACTTGCTGCGGTTCACCATCCTTTCATGAAAGCGAAGTCCTGTCGGAAATGAGGTGATGTCTAGCACCCGCGCCGCGTAGCGATCGCCAATCCAGTCGATGCGCTTGTGCGGAGCGCCTGGCGCTCCTTCGTGCTCAACCGGAGTCGGTACGCACGAGCCAGGGACCTGGGCATGCCGGGAACAATCTTTTGATTAGACGAAGTGACCTACACACTATAGAGGGTTTGTGGCCCAAATGGGTATATTTTTCGGGGGCCATGGGGAGAAAAGGTATACCATTGCCCGATCTCGTGGGTGTTACAGTGGAGAGGCTCTATTCGCCTCGAACCATCTACCAAGAAGCGAGATGACATGGATGAATTGAATATCGGCGTGATCGGTCTCGGGGCCATCGGCCAAAAACACTGCGCTGCCCTGGCTGTTTTGGAACGGGCAAACCTGTGCGCGGTCGCTGATGTCGACGAAAAAACCCTCGCCAGCACGGCGGCGCAATACAAAGCCGCTCCCTATGCCAACGCGGAAGGACTACTCAAACACCCAGGGTTGGATGCGGTGGTGATCGCCACCCCCGATCACCTGCACCGCGAGGCCTGTATCCTCGCCGCCCAACACGGCAAGCATATCCTCGTCGAAAAGCCGTTGGCGACAACGATCGACGACTCACAGGCCATCATCGCCGCCGCTGAAGCGGCCGGCGTCAAGCTCATGGTCGGGTTCACCTTGCGCTTCTCTCTTCATTATCTGCAGGCCAGAAAAGCCGTGGCGGACGGCATGCTCGGCAGCGTGGTCAGCATCTTCGCCCGGCGCCAGAACGTCATCTCCCAGTCGGACCGGTTGAAGGGTCGTTGCGGTGTGCTGATGTTCCTTGGACCGCACGATTTTGACGCCATGCGCTGGATCGTCGGCAGCGAGCCTGTGACGGTGTATTCGCAAGCGGCGACCAGCGTGCCCAGCGCCTACCCCATCGAAAACGAGACCTTCACCACGATCAAGTTCGCGAATGGGGTCGTGGGTTGCGCCCAGATCGGTTGGTACCTGCAAGACAAGCACCCGGCAGGCAAGGACTTCAAGCTCGACATCGTTGGCGACCAGGGCAGCCTCAACCTGGATCAAATGCGCCAGGGCCTCGAGATCTACACGGCCACGGGCGCCAAGTTCCCGTCCGTCTCAGCCGGGTTGGTGGATGAGGACCGGGCCTTTGTGGACTGTATCCTCGACCACAAAGAAGTCCCCGTCTCTGGCCAGGATGGGTTAGCGGCGGTCCGGATGGTGCTGGCGGCGTTGGAATCCATCGAAACTGGGCAGCCGGTCCATCTGTAGACGGCAAGGTTTCCATGTCCACTCGTGCAAGTCGGTTACAACGATTCGTCGAACAGGTCAGGAACCAGCTGATCGTTTCGTGCCAGGCCTTGCCTGAAGAGGCGCTCTTCGGAGCAGACATCATGGCCAGGGTGGCCGTCTCGGTGGCGCGCGGCGGCGCAAAAGCCATTCGTGCCAACACCCCGGTGGATGTGCGAGCCATTCGTCAAGCCGTGGACCTGCCGCTCATCGGTTTGTACAAAGAAGTGCTGGCCGGTTACGATGTGATCATCACCCCGACCTTGAAACACGCGCTCGCGATTGCCGAGGCCGGCGCGGATATCATCGCCCTGGACTGCACGCAGCGCCCTCATCCTGAGCCTGATCTCCAGGCATTGATCGCCGCCATCCACGAACAGACGACCTGTCTGGTCATGGCCGATATCTCCACTCACGCAGAGGGGCTGGCCGCCGCGGATCTGGGCGCGGACATGTTGTCCACCACGCTATCGGGATACACCCCCTATAGCCCGCAGCAAAAAGGCCCGGATATCGACCTGGTTGCCCGGCTCGCCGCAGTAAGCCGCATCCCGGTGATTGCCGAGGGACGTTATCACACGCCGCAACAGGTCACGCAGGCCCTTGAATGCGGGGCGCTGTCTGTCGTGGTCGGTGGGGCCATCACGCGCCCCAGGCAGATCACCGAAACCTATGTCGAAGCCATCCACGAATTGAAGTCTTGAACCCCTCCCGGACAGGATACGCCGTCTTGTCCGGGAGCAATCGGCAACGCTCAAGGCCCATGAACGCACCTTACTTGCTCGGCGTGGACATCGGAACCTACTCCTCGAAGGGGGTGCTGGTCGCGGCCCACACCGGTGAGGTGGTGGCTGAACACAGCATCGAGCACGCGCTTTCCATGCCCGGCCCGGGCCGGGTAGAGCACGACGCTGCTCAAACGTGGTGGGGCGAGTTCGTGTCCATCTGTCGCGCCGTGATCGCCAGTTCTGGGATCGACCCAAAACGCATACAGGGCGTCGGCGTATCCGGCATCGGACCGTGTGTCTTGCCCGTGGACGAGGCGGGCCAGCCGTTGCGTCAGGCGATCTTGTATGGGATTGACACGCGGGCATCCCACGAAATCGCCCGGCTCGAACAGGCTCTGGGCCGCGACGTGATCTTCAAACACAGCGCCACGCATCTGTCATCGTCTGCCAACGGCCCCAAGATCGTCTGGGTCAAAGATCATGAGCCGGAGGTGTACGCCAAAGCCCGGTGGTTTCTGACCAGCCAGTCCTTTATCGTCCTCAAGCTGACCGGCGCCGCCGTGATGGACCATTACACGGCCTGTACCTATGCGCCGCTCCTGGATGTTGCAGCCCGTCAATGGCGCCCCGGCATGGACGATCTGATCGTCCCGACGCGCAACCTGCCAACCGTGTCCTGGAGCTGCGAAATCGCCGGATCTGTGACTCGGCAGGCCTCGCTCGAAACGGGTTTGGTGGAAGGGACCCCCGTCATCGCCGGGACCATGGATTCCGCTGCTGAAGCCATCAGCGCGGGCGTGACCGAATTCGGCGACATGATGATGATGTTCGGGAGCAGCAACTCCTTCATCCTGAAAACCGACCGGCTAGTGCCCACCGAGCAATATTGGGCGCTCAACTGGCTTGAACCTGATTCGTTTGCCTTTGTCGGCGGCATGTCCACAGTGGGAAGCCTGACGCGTTGGTTCCGAGACCAGCTCTCGCCCCTGGAGGTCGCCGCCCAGGAATCGCACGGCGTGAACGCCTATACGGGTCTTGCGCGCCTGCTCGAGGCTTCGCCACCGGGCGCCCAAGGCCTGATCGCACTGCCATACTTCGAAGGCGAGCGCACGCCCATGTATGACCCCGACGCCAGGGGCATGTTCTTTGGGCTGACCCTCAAGCACACCCGAGCGGATCTATACCGAGCGCTCTTGGAGGGTGTGGGCTTTGGCATCCGTCACAACATGGATGGCATGCTGGCGCTCGGCATCGTCCCAAGACACATTCTGGCTATCGGCGGCGGGGTGAAGAACCTGGCCTGGATGCAGACCATCAGCGATATCGCCAACATCGAGATGTCCATCCCAGAACAGCAAGTCGGTTCCGCCTATGGCGATGCCTTCCTGGCGGGGATCGGTGTTGGCCTATTCAGCGGAGTGCGCGACGTCCGAAAATGGGTTCGCTACGTGCGACGGATCACACCCAACCCCGAGTCCACCTCTCGGTATGCGCCGCTCTACAACATCTACCGTGAGCTGTATGAACGAACCAGCAGCCTGATGAGCAGATTGGCGGCGCTCGAGCGCTAAGCGAAGGGAGGATGGAGACGCGACGATGAAACCGGGAGGTGCACCACTGGGCCACGTATGGAGGAGGGCGCTGGCCGACTTGTGGGCTATAATCGCCGAAAGGCGACTGGTGTGATCGCCTTTGCCTCCTGCAGTCTGAAGGGTCTCGTTCGGCACTCCTTACTGCAATGCTACTCACCCTCACCAACCGCCAACGCAGTATCCTGAAGATCCTGTTGAAGACCAGTCGGCCGATCAACGCGATCGAGCTGGCGGGGTTGCTCAACATCACACCTCGCCAGGTTGTGTACAGCATGCCGGCGATTCGTGATTGGCTGCGCCAGCACGATATCGACCTATCGATGCTCGCTGGTAACAGCTATGCGATCACGATCTCCGGTCCGCAGGCCCAGGCTTTGCTCCAGGAGATCGACTCTCACGCCAATACGCAGATCGTTCTGTCCATGAGTCAACGCCAACAATTGCTGGCGTTGTTTCTGTTGATCAAGACGGGACCCTTCACCTTCTCGAAAGTGGAGGAGATCCTTCAAGTCTCTCGGATGACGGTCTTCAAAGACCTCGATGATATCGAGACCTGGTTTACCCAGGAAGGGATCACGCTGGTCCGCAAGCCCCGCTTCGGGGTCCAGGTCACGTGCACCGAGAAGACCCGCCGTCAGACGATTGCCAAATTGATCTGGGGCGAGACGCCGTTCAGCCGTGACCCGATCACCGAAGTGACGCACGCCGACGGCCTGGTGTTTGACCTCAAGGGCTACGCCCGCCTGATCCCCATGCTGGAGTTCGTCAACACCTTCGTCTCACAGATCAATATGCGGCGCACGGTCTCGCTGGTGACCAAGGCCGAAGAGCAACTCGGGGGACGCTTCACGGATGATGCCGTCCTGCACCTGGCATTCATGTTGGCACTCATGGCCAATCGAGTGCGCGGCGGCAATCATCTGGAAGTTGCTGAAGACCTATTAAGCGAGTTGATGGCCATGCAGATCTGGGCGGTGGCCGACTCCATAGCCCAGCGTCTCAAGCGCGACTCTGTTTACTCCTGGACAACGGTCGAGACGGCTGGCATCGCCATGGAGCTGTTGGCGGCGCAGCGCAACGAGATGCTACCCGGCGAACTGGCGCAGAATCAGGTTTTCGATCTGGATCTTGGCCGCATCATGGCGTACATGAGCGATGCGTTCAATATCCCCAAGATCAAGTACGACCAGATCCTGCACAACGGGTTGTTGAACCACATCCTGCCCGCCTGTTATCGCCAGCGTTACGACCTCTGGTCTCCTGAGATGTCGACCAAGGTTGAGTTTCATGAACAGACCGACCTGGAGACCGACATTGCTCGTGGCGTCGTGGACCTGATCCGGGAGACGACGGGCCTTCACCTGAATGAGAATGACCTGAATACGCTTGTGATGTTGACGAAAGCCGCTTACATCCGCAATCGTTCCCATCTTGAACACGTCATTATCGTCTGTCCAAGCGGCATCGCCACAGCCCAATTACTTGTTGCGCGTCTGAACGCCCGCTTCCCTAACCTCAATTCGCTCGAGGTCGTCTCCGTGCGCGACCTGACCGCTGCGATGGTGCTTTCCGCCGATCTGATCCTGATGACCGTGCCGCTGACACAGCAGTACGCCAGCAATCCCAAGGTCATCAGAGTCCATCCGCTTCTCATGCCCGAAGACATTGAGGCGATTACCAGGTTCCTGAGTTAGGGGTTGCCGTCGCCCGGCGCCAGGGTGGGTAGGGATCCGGCTTTGGGCACGACTCATGCCGGCTGGATCGCAATCCATGGCGGCAGGTCGCGTTCACTCAGTGCACGCGCGTAGGCTGGGTATCGACCAGGCCGAGGCGCAGCGCCTTGAGTCGGCGGCGCTCGGCGGCCAGCACATGGCGGACGCCGCGGACTGTCCGACGCGCAGTGAGGTCGCGCGCGGGCTGGGCCGCGATCTCGGCGCTGAGTTCGGCGAGGCGGAGCAGGGCGGTGCGCAGGTACGCGCCGAGCTGTTCCTCGGCGGCATGCACGGCCGGGAAGCTGCGGCTCA
>DKKP01000024.1 GCA_002455335.1 Anaerolineales bacterium UBA6663
TTGAACAGCTCGAGCGCCATCAGCTTGGGCAGGCCGCACTGGTGCAGCTTGAGCGTCGGGCCGACCACGATGACCGAGCGGCCTGAGTAGTCGACGCGCTTGCCCAGCAGGTTCCGGCGGAAGCGGCCCTTCTTGCCCTTGAGCATATCCGAGAGCGACTTGAGCTCGCGGCGGCCGCGGCGCGACAGCATCTTGCCGCGCTGGCTGTTGTCGATCAGGCTGTCGACGGCCTCCTGGAGCATGCGCTTCTCGTTGCGCACGATCACGTCGGGGGCGCCGAGCTCGAGCAGGCGCTTGAGCCGGTTGTTGCGGTTGATCACGCGCCGGTACAGATCGTTCAGGTCGGAGGTCGCGAAACGGCCGCCGTCGAGCTGGACCATCGGGCGCAGATCCGGCGGGATGACCGGGAGCACTGCGAGCACCATCCACTCCGGGCGGTTGTTCGAGCGCCGCAGCGCCTCGACCACCTTCAGACGCTTGAGCGCCTTCTTGCGCTTTTGCTTCGATTTGGTCGAGCGGATCTCGTGCCAGAGCTCCTTGGCCGTCTTCTCGAGGTTCATGTTGCGCAGCAGCTCCATGAACGCCTCGGCGCCCATGTCGGCGCGGAAGACCTGGCCGTACTTCTGCTTGAGCTCGCGGTACTTGGCCTCGCCCAGGAACATCATCGGCTGCAGGGCCAGCAGCTCATCGCGCTCCTGCGCGGCGTTGTCGGCCGCCGCGTTCGGGCCAGTCTCGACATCGGTGCGCAACTGCGCAATGGCCATATCGGCCTCGGCCTTGACCTTCTCGACGTCTTCCTTGAGCTTCTCGAGCTGCCGGTCGCGCTTTTCCTTGAGGTCGTTCTCCAGCTTGCCTACATAGGCCTGGACCATCTTGGTCAGCGACTGGGTGTGCTTACGCGCGATCGTCTCGCCCTTGTCGGCGATCATCTCGCCCGTGAACGTGAACTCGATCGGGACGCGGATGGTGGTGTCGACCTTCTCGGTTAGCGAGCGCTCGAGTTTCTGCGCTTCCTTCATGACCGGGTCGATCTTCTCGGCCGCATCGGCCTCGAACTTCTCCTTGGCCGCGTCGCGCTTGCCCTCGAGATCGCCCAGTTTCTTGTCGCGATGCTGCTTGAGCGACGCGATCTTCTGGTTGATTTCGTCGAGACGGCGCTTCTCCTCCCGCCCCGCGTCCTCGTCGAGGCGCTTGAGCGCCTTTTGGCGTGCATCTTCGTCGACCGACGTGACGACGTACTGCGCGAAGTACAGCACGCGATCGAGATTGCGGCGCGAGACGTCGAGCAGTACGCCCAGATACGACGGCACGCGCCGTGTGTACCAGACGTGGGCGACGGGGGCGGCCAGTTCGATGTGGCCCATGCGCTCGCGACGCACCGACGAACGGGTCACTTCGACGCCGCATTTGTCGCACACAATGCCGCGATAGCGGATGTTCTTGTATTTGCCGCAGTAGCACTGGTAGTCGCGCGTCGGGCCAAAGATGGCCTCATCAAACAGGCCGTCTTTCTCAGGGCGCAGACGTCGATAGTTGATCGTCTCGGGCTTGGTCACCTCGCCGTACGACCACGACCGAATCTGATCCGGCGACGCCAGGCTGATGCGCAACGCCTGGAAGATCTTGGCCTCGTTTGAGCTCTCGCGATATAGATCCGACATGCACGAACCTCCACGTTGAACGTGAAACAGAACAGACGTGCTAATCCTGGGGAATAGAAAAACAAGCGCCCGAAAACAGTTTCGGCGCTTGTAGTTATGCTGACAGCCCCTGAATTATACTCGGGTTGGAAACAGAGTCAAGTTAGAGACGCACCACAACAAAACATAACACATACGCCCCACCCCGTTCGGGCCGGCCACGGCTTACAGGCCCGTGGCCGATCGATGTAACCGAGGCGCCGAATCCTCGGCGACGACCCGGTCGAGCGCAGCGGCCCGTGGCGGATGCACCCGATTGCGCCCGGCGTGCTTGGCTGCGTAGAGCGCAGTATCCGCCCGATCGAGCAGGCTATCCAGATCGGGGTCGTCGCCCTCTTCGAGACAGCCCGCCCCGATGCTGACCGTGACATGCAGTTGGCCAAACTCGGTCGGGATCTCGGTCCGCTCCAGGCTCTCGCGCAGCCGCTCACCGACCGTCAGCGCAGTCTGCAGATCGGCGCCGGGCAGCAGGATGGCGAACTCCTCGCCGCCATAGCGACAGGCGATATCGCCCTCGCGGACACAGAACCGGATGATCTGGGAAACGGCCTGAAGCACCTGATCGCCCGCCCGATGCCCGTGTGTATCGTTGACCTGTTTGAAGTGATCTAGATCAAGGATCAAGACCGAGAGCTGCCTGACCGCGGGCAGACCTTGCGCCCGTGTGTAGTCGAGCATGGCGAAGAAGTGCCGTCGGTTGAATAGGCTGGTCAGCGGGTCGATGCGCGCCCGCTCCTCGGCCTCTCGCCGCTGGGCCTCGACCTCGAACAGAGTGTCCTCAAGCCGCGCCGTCTGCTCGGCGATCAGCCGGCGCTGCAAGAAATCCGAACGGGTATAGCTCTCGAGCGAGTGGTGCGCGAGCATCCCGATCGTGTTGAATGCCAGAAAGGCCGCGACGTTGCTGAGCAGAATCGCCGTCGGGGTCGGGGTGAGTTGCGTGGCGACGAAGAGGTAGAGTAGAAACAGGATCCAGGCGATCCCGGTCGCGAGGACGAATCTCGGGCGCGCGAACGTGAAGGCAAGCGTCACGACCTGCAGGAGCCCGACATAATAGAGGTAATTCCCTGGCTCCACAGCCGCGGCGCTCATGATGATGATCCCGACACCGCCGACAAGCGCCATCAAGACCAGCGCGGCCTCCATCCAGCGCCGAAACAAACGCGTATAAGACAGCCCAAAGACGATGGCCGAGATCGGCACCAGGATGCCGTAACGGATCGACCAGGCGATCCACACAGCCTCAGGGATGACGATGCGGTCGAGCACGCCGAATAACGCGTACATCACGCCACCCAGGGCGACGGCCAGTCGCACCCGACTCAACGAACGCTCGTAGGCGTCGGAGCGATAGGCCAGTTCCACTTCGGGGTCGGCGAACGTCAACGTCAGCGGGTTCTTGACGGCCTCTGCCAGGGGCTCGGAGATCTGCCGGGTCAGTTGCGCAAACACACTCGCTCGCCTCAGGTCACGGACCGCGGGTATTTAGCCCGACAAAACAGACCGCGCCGGTTCTGATCGTAGCCCAAACCGAGAGTCAGCCGCCATAACGCGGGCATAAAACGTCAGTGACACGGGGTCAGGCCCGGCG
>DKKP01000335.1 GCA_002455335.1 Anaerolineales bacterium UBA6663
TGCGCGCCGTCGCGGCCGCCCAGCCGCCGATCGCGCACACGGCGCCCGCGGCGACGAGCGCGACGAGCACAAGGTAGATGAACAGCCTATTCGCCTGACGGCGTTTCTCGCGGAGACGCATCGAGATAACTCTGGAGAATGGCGGCTGCTGCAGCCGCGTGTTGGTGCTCGCGCCGGGCGCGACGACGCTTCCCGGCCTGGATCATCAGCGTCAGCGCGGCCCGCGAGCTGCCCCACTCATCGTGCAACCAGACCGGCAGCCCGCTGGCCAGCCGCAGCGCATCCGCCAGCCGCTCGGCCGAACGGCCCTGCGGCTTTGGCTGCCCGTCAGGATCGAGCGCATGGCCGATGACGAATCCTTCACATTCCTGGGCGCGCGCGATCTCGACAAGACGCGCGACATCGAGGTCGCGTGAGCGATGGATCACGGTCTCGAGCGGGCGGGCCGCCGTGCCATGTGCGTCGCAAACCGCCACGCCGATATGTTTCTCGCCAGGATCGATGCCGAGGAGGCGCATCACGATGCCCCTATTCTATCGACGTCCTGCGAAACGTGGAGGGGTGTCTGCGAAGGCCCGGCGTATCGCTCGGGATGCTTGCGGCCGCCCCTCGTCGGCGTGCTCTGGCTACTTGCGCAGGACGGGCAGGTAGAGTTTCTGCGGCGGTGCGGCCAGCGACTCGAGCGCGCCGATGTCCGGCAGGCTGTCGCGGGCGGCGCCGCTGGCGTCGAGCGCGATGCCGAGATCCAGCCCGGCGTCGATCGCGGCCGAGAGCGCCTGCGGCCGATAGTCGCTGCCCAGCAGCGCCGCGCCGCCGATCGTGTTACTCAGCGTGATCGAGGCCGTGCCCACAGCGCCTGTCGTCAGCGCCGGCACGCTCTCCGTCAGGGTATGGTCGGCCGCGATGGTGATCGTGCTCGAGACGCCCTGCACAGGCATGAAGAGCGCCGGGAGGTCGGTGACCAGGGTGTTGGTCAAGGTGGCGGTGAAGGTGCCGAAGAACGACGGAACTGGCGCCGGTGCCTGGATTTCGAGTAGGGCCAGGCCTTCGTTGTCGGCGGCCGTGATGTGCGCGGCGTCAAAATAGGTTCCCGTCGTTTGCGAGCCCTGCACATCCACGTGGATCAGGCCACGTGCTGGCGTTGTCGCAGTGACGGCGGTGCCGCCCACCAAGACGTTTCTGAACGACACGTCATCGCCGAGCAAGAAGTTGATCAGTGCGATGACGTCGCCGAACCTGGAGTTGTTGCTCAAGATCTGGCTTTGCTCCAACCTCAGCTGGCTTTCCGTGCTCGACTCGAAGTAAAGAGCCGCCCCATATTCTTCGCTGCTGTTTCGCTCGAATCGCGTGTTGATCAAAGTCAACTTGCCATGCGGATCGTAGGCCGAGATGGCGCCGCCGTTGCCCATGGCATGGTTGTCCAAGAAGAGGCCATTGGTGATCGTCAGCGCGCCCACGTTATCGAGCGCGATGGCGCCGCCATTGCTGGTACCAGTTGGCGCAAGGTTGCTGGAAACGGTGATCGTTGTCAGTGTCGAACCCGAAAGGGTGTTCCGGAGATTCATCCCGCCGCCCCAACTGAACGTACGTGTCCGAGATGCCGTGTTCCCGGTGATTGTCAGGCTCGAGGCGTGCAGTTCCACTGATGAGGCGTAAAGCCCGCCGCCGCAGTCGCTCCCGTAGCACAATCTGGAGAACTCCCCAATCGGGTTCCCCAATCCGGTGTAGTCGCCGCCGGTGAGCGTGAGCCCGGTCACGGTCACGACCTCGGTGCCGGAGCCGAAGATCGTCACGCCACGGCCGTAGCCCTCGGCGTCGAAGATCGTCGGGTTGGCGCTCGGGTCGGCGATGGACCAGTTGCTCGTGGCGTAGCCGCCGCTGAGCGTCAGGGTCTTCGAGATGAACGCGATCTGCGTGAAGGAGTAGGCATTGGTCTGCGTGAACGCGATCGTATTGACCGAGGTGTAGGTGCCGGCCGCGATCTTGATCACATCGCCGGGGTCTGCGACGTTGATGGCGTACTGCGGCGTCTCGCATGGGTTCGTGCTGAGGTCACAGGCCCCGGCGTCTGAGCCGCCGACCGCCACGTAGCGCACCACGTCTGCCGCGCGCGCGGGCTGCGCCGGGGCGAAGAGGGCAAGCGCCAGGGTTGACGCAGCCGCGCCGATCAGGGCGGCGCCGATCAGGCGCAGCATCCCGCTGCTCGAAAAGTATCGCATGCACGTATCCTCCATAGTCGCGCTCATGGTGCGTCGACGGCTACGACGATCCGTTNNCCGTTGGGTGACCCACGGAAGGCGCGGCCACAGGTCAAACAATAGCCTGGGCGTGACCGTGATCTCGGGTTCAGCGGTCAGCCCGTAGCGCTTCTGCAACGCCGCGGCGGCTTCGGCCGGCGGAAGCCCGGCGACGATCGTTCGAACCTCGGCCGTTTCGATCACGGCTTCCGCTTCGCCCGTCACCCTGAGGATGAACTCGGCCTGCCCCTCGCGAACTGCCGTGTCGCGGCTGCGACTGAACCCCAGNNNNAGCTGCCGGTACCCGGCCGGCACCTCGCGCGCGAGCGCCGCAGCCCCGGCCGCGCGCGCATCGTCCTCGAAGATCGCCAGGCCCTCGACGGCCAGGCGCAGCGTCAGCCCGAGCGCATCGGCCGGCTCTCCGACGGCATGGTCATAGCTCTCTGACACCACCCGCAACGTCGTGATGGTCTCGGGCGGCAGGAACTCACCCGGTTGAAGCTGAGTCTGCAGGGCAGTCTCGGCCTCGGCCACCAACTGGGCCTCGAGCTGCGCACGGATGCTTGCCTGGTCGGCCGCAACCACGGCCGGGCGGGGCGCCAACGCACCGCCCTGGGTCGCGGCCGGGTTGGTCACCGCCAGTTGCAGACCAAGCGGACCATCGATCGCGTTGATCTGCCCCGCGCCGACGTTGCCCACAGGTCCAAGATCGACGGCCAATACTTCGGCGTCGGCCGTCGCACCGATCCGGGCCGGCAACGTCGCGGCGCGCACCGTCGCGAAACGCGCCGAGCTCCCGGAGGTGGTCCGAACGCGCGTCCCGGCCGGGATGGTGAGCGCCGCACCGGTCAGGTTCGTGAAGACCACTCGCCCGTTAGCCGCCGCAGAGGGCGCCTCGCGCTGCCCGGTCACCGGCGTGTAACCGGTCGCCTGGACCTCGACCCTGAGTGCCCTGGCCGGGATCTGCCCGGCTTCGGCCTCGACCGCCAGTAGGCCGGGGTTGGCCGTGATCGTCACCTGAGCCTCGAGCGCTCGATGCGGTGCGGGCACACGGACCACGGCCTCGGGCACGAGGACCACCACCAGGGCTGCGATGGCGGCGAGCCCGACGAGAAGAATCGGCACTCGCCAGAGGTACGATCGCCGGGTCGGCGTCTGGAGCTGGCTTTGTCGGGCGCGTTGCACGGTGCGCAGGGCCTCACGGTCGAGTGGGCGGCTGCGCCGCTGCGGCGGGAGCCTGGGGATGCGCGACCGCCACCGTCGTCGCGCGCCGCGCAGATCATCGAAGACCGGCACGCCAAGCCCCTGCGCGTGCTCGCGCACGACCGGATCCTGCGCGACGATGCCGAGTTGTGTTCCAAGCTGATGCGCCTGACGGTGCAGCAGCACAAGGTCGAGCCGCCGACGCAGTCCATCGCCGCGCGTGGGCCACACGAGCACAAGGCGCTGAGCCCTGGCCCACGCCATCTTGTCGCAGACGGAGTGGTAATCGTCGTGGGGATCGATGTGCAGGACCTGAGCCTTCACGCGTCGAAGTCTAGTAGAGGTTGGGGGATGGGGCAACTCGTCAGAGACAGCGGCAAACGGGGCACGGACGGGAGCCCCTTCGCGCCACGCGCGGGTGCCATCATGGCGCCCATTGCTGCAGGGACTGTGCGGCCTGGAGGCCAAGGGCCGGCGCAAAGAAACCGATCAGACAGAACGGCAACGCCAGGATCACGCCCGCCAGGATCTGGGCCGCGAAGGCGCGGATGCCATCGATGTCCTGCGCCGCCTGGGTGGCGGCCAAACTCAGCAGGAGTTGATAGACGGCCAGTACCACGCCGGCGATGATGTTGACGATCGGGATGAACAAGATCCCGGTGGCGATCAAGGTCAACGGCGCCTGCCAGGCGGCAGTCAACATGGCTTGCCCGCGCCAATCCCAGCGCCCGCCCACGACGATCGAGGCCAACGCCACCGCGCCGCTGTGCAGAAGCAGGCCCACGGCCGGAAGGATCCAGACCCCGAGGATCAAGCAGATGCTTCCGATGAGCAGGGTATTGCGATCAAGTTGGCCCAACAGGGCCTGCAACTCGGGCTGTTGCCACAGGATGACTCCGAGCTGGACCAGCATGCTGACGCCTCCGGCGAGGGCCATCCATACCATGCCGCGCAGCATCGATGGGGGGTTGTTAGCTTCCAGGATCTCTTCGAACGTGGCTTTTGTCGGGCCAAGCAGCGCCGCCAACCAGACCTCGAAGAACCACTGGCTGGAATCGGCCCGGGCGTTGGCTCTGTCGCGCTCCTGGATCATTTCCAGTGGCGTCTTGTGCGGGCGCTCAGGGCTGGCCCCGGGCTCCGCCCAATCGAGCGCAGACTCAGTCGGCCCCGAGTCGAGTAAGGCCTTGATCCGGGTGTGGGTGGGGTGATAGCGGGCTGCCTCACGCGCGGTCTGGCGGCGCTCGTCGTCGTCATCGATCAGGTCGATCAGAGCGACCCAGGCCTCGGGGTCCGCGGCGTTGGCCTCGATCACGGCCCAGAGCATATGGCGCGCGGCCGAGAGTTGCCCCAGGTCGGCAAGCACCTGGGCGTTGGCGACCGTCGGCGGCGCCGAGCGGGCGCGTTCGATCGCGGCGCGCCGTCCATCGATGTCGCGGGGCATCGTCCGTGCCGAAATGACGGGCAGCATCGGCTCCGGTTGCATTTGGGCCGGTTGCGCAACGACCCGCTGTGTGACATCCGGAAAGGGCGTAGGCGGCGTGACGAATCCGTGTTGGGGGGTCTGGCGCGCGGTGACCGGTTCTGTGCGCATTGACGCCTGTGAAGCGCGGGCCAGACAGTCGGCACGCCGACGAGGATCGGTCTGCGCCTGGGCCATCAGCGCCCAGGCTGCGGCATTGTCAGGCTGTTCGGTCAGCAAACGCGCGAGGGCCTTCTGCGCTTGCAGTCGATCGCCGTGGTCGAGCGCCAGGCTGGCCTGGCTCAGAAGGTCGTCGGCAAACATGTGGCTAGGTGGAGCGCCGGCTGTCGTGCTCCGCAAGCGGCGGCTCTTCGGCTAAGCGTTCGATCACGCCCGTGGGCCGACCGGCGGCCTTCCGGATAAGCGCGCTGTTCGGGTGGCGTTTCAACGCCTCGGCCGCGGTCTGCGCGCGCTCGGCATGGTCCTCGATCATTTCGATCAGGCCGACCCACGCCATCTCGTCCTGCGGTTGGCGTTTGACGACTTTGCGCAGGATCTCGATCCCGACCTCGCGCTCGCCGTTGTCGTATAGGATCATGGCGACCTCAAGGCTTGGCTTGCCCTGCCGGGCGCGCTGGATGAACAACTCCATCTCGGCCGTGCGAGGCGGCGCTGCTTGCATGATCGGCGCAGCCGGCACGATCGGTGCCGTCGGAGGGCGTGTGGGCGTCGGGGCAGGTGGGGGCGTTGAGGCATCGAGGATATCGGTGCCGCCCCATTCGACGTGCAGCGACTCCTCCGAGGATGTCGCTGGCTTCTCATGTTTCCAGCTGTCTTCGACCGTGGGCTCGGCGGTGAGCAGGAGGCGCGCGATCTCGTTGTGGGGGTCGAGCTTAAGTGCCCGATCGAGGCACTCCTGGCGTCTCACGAGGTCGGTTTGAGCCTCAGCCATCAGCGTCCAGGCTCGTACATCGCGCGGGTTGCCGGTCAACACATCGGCCAGGATGCGCTGAGCCCGCTTGAGATCGCCGGCGTCCAGGGCCTGTATCGCTTGTTTCAGGGTGACATTGTCAGCCATCGTTCTGGTCCCCGTTTGTCAACAAACCTGATGCAAAGTTTGTGCCCGCAACCTCTACTATCGGACGTTTGAGGACGAATCTGAAGCGAGAATCGACCGACTGCTGTGAATCCGGCCCGAAAGCAGCTCGCATTTCGCTCGAAGTTAACGTAAAGCGCCACCAGGGTGGCCCCGATGGCGCTTTACGTTAAGCTGGGGAGTGACGTCGGCTTGAAGGTCTACTTCAGCGATGAGGCGATCAACCCACGGACCTGAGCCAGGGCTTCGCCAAGCCGGGATGGGTCCTTGCCGCCGGCCTGAGCCAGGGAGGGCTTGCCGCCGCCGCTGCCGCCGATCACGCCCGCGATCTGGCGTACGATCGCACCGGCGTTCAGGCCGCGCTTGACCAGGTCATCGGTGATGCACGCGATCAGGGCGGGCTTGCCGTCCTTGACGGCCCCGAGCACGGCCACGCCCGATGGAACCTTCTGGCGGAAGCGATCGGCCATTTCGCGCAGGGTGTCGGCGTCGGCGTGCGCGATCTGGCCCGTCAGCACCGGCACGCCCGCAACCGTGTCCATGTCGCCGAGCAGGCCATCGAGGTCGCGTAGCGCCAGCTCGCGTCGCAACCGCGCGATCTCTTTTTGCTGCTGCTGGCCCTCATCGAGCAGGCCAAGCACCTTGCGGTCGAGCTCGCCGGCCGTGGTCTTGAGATAGCTCGCGGCGTTGTCGAGCACCGTGATGCGCTGCTGGATCAGGTCGAGCGCGGCGCGGCCGGTGACGGCCTCGATGCGCCGGATACCGGCCGCCGCGGCCTCTTCGCTAACGATCAGGAATGGCCCGATGTCGGCGGTCTCGGGCACGTGTGTGCCGCCGCACAACTCGTAGCTGAACGGCTCGGGCTCGCCGATCTTGACCGTGCGCACGACCTCGCCGTACTTCTCGCCGAAGAGCGCTGTGGCGCCGTCAGCGACCGCCTCTTCGCGCGGCTTGTACGCGATGTCGACGACGTAGTTGGCGAGCACGGCATCGTTGACCGAGCGGGTGACGGCCTCGATCTGCTCCTGGGTCAACATACCCTGGTGCGTGAAGTCGAAGCGCAGCCGGTCGGGCGCGACAAGCGACCCTGCCTGGCGCACGTGCTCGCCGAGCACATAGCGCAGCTCGCTTTGGAGCAGGTGCGTGGCGGTGTGGTTGCGCATGATGTCCCAGCGCCGGTCTTCGTCGATCTGGGCCGCAGCCACGTCGCCCACCTTGGGCGTCCCGGCCGTCACGGTGCCGATGTGCACGATCACGCCGGCCGCGGGTTTGCGCATGTCGTCGACACGGATCTCCCAGACCGGCTCGTCCCGATCCTGCGTGTAGACCGCGATCGAGCCGGTGTCGGCCATCTGGCCGCCCGAGGCGACATAGAAACACGTGCGCGGCAGGATGACCTCCACGACGTCTCCGACGCGGGCGCTCGTCACGCGCTGCCCGTCCTTGATCAAGGCGAGCACAGGCTCCTCGAGCTGGGCGTCGTAGTACGGGTCGTACTCCACGCCGTCGGGGCCGAGCTGACCGTTGGCCTGCAGATCCTGGATGATCGGGCGGAAGACCGCGACGTCTTCGCCGCCGAGCGGCCCGACCTCGGTCCGTGAGGCCTCGGCGTGCTGGTCCTTGGCCTTGTTGAAGCCCTCTTCATCGACGCTCAGCCCGCGCTCCTGCGCGATGTCGCGCGTGATCTCGAGCGGCAGTCCATAGGTCGCATAGAGGTTGAAGGCTGTCTCACCGTCGACGATCTTGCCGCCGTGGGTAGCGAGGTCGGTCAGATAGTTGTTCAGGTTCGCCACGCCGACGTCGACTGTGCGCGCGAAGCGCTCCTCTTCCTGGGTCAGCGTTCGTTCGATCGCGGTCTGATGTTTGACCAGCTCGGGATATTGCGTGCCGTACATCTCGATCACGCGATTGGCGACGCGGGCCAGGAAGGGCTCGCTGAAGCCGAGCTTGCCGCCGAAGCGCGCGGCGCGGCGGATGATCATGCGGCAGACGTAGTTGCGCCCGACGTTGCCGGGCACCACGCCGTCGGCAATCATGAAGGCAGCTGCGCGGGCGTGGTCGGCGATGACGCGATACGCGATCAGGCCCGCCTTGCGTTCAGTTGGGCTGTGGCCGGCGAGTTCCTGAATCCGATCCAGGATCGGCGCAAACAGGTCGGTGTCGTACGAGTTGTCGACGCCCTGCAGGATCGCGGTGACACGCTCGAGGCCCAGGCCGGTGTCGACGCCGGGCTTGGGCAACATCGTGCGTTTGCCATTCGAGTCCTGGTTGTATTGCATGAACACCAGGTTCCAGATCTCGAGCATGCGGTTGTCGGGGTTGTCGTCGAGCTGGCGCGCCAACTCTTCGGCATCCGGTATGCCGAGCTCGGGGTGCCAGTCGTAGTGCACCTCGGCCGTCGGCCCGCATGGCCCGACATCGGCCATCTGCCAGAAGTTGGTGCGGTCGCCCAACTTGGCCACGCGCTCGGCCGGGATCTTCAGATCCTCGGTCCAGATCTTGTAAGCGTCCTCGTCGTCTTTGTGGACTGTGAAGAACAGGCGCTCGAGCGGAAACCCGTAAACCTTGGTGCACAGTTCATAGGCAAATCGGCAGGCGTCCTTCTTGAAGTAATCGCCGAATGAGAAGTTGCCCATCATCTCGAAGAACGTGTGGTGGCGCGGGCTTGGCCCGACGTTCTCGAGGTCGTTGTGCTTGCCGCTGACGCGCATGCACTTCTGCGCTGTCGTGGCGCGCGTGTAGCCGCGCTTCTCGGTGCCGAGGAAGACATCCTTGAACTGCACCATCCCGGCATTGGTGAACAGCAGGGTGGCGTCGCCGCCCGGCACGAGCGGCGACGACGGCACGACTGTGTGCCGCTGCTCCTCGAAGAACTCGAGGAAGGCCTGGCGCACTTCAGCGCCGGTCATCTTTTTCGATCCAGGCGTCGCGCCCTTTGGCGCGGCGGGTTTCTTGGTCATGCGGGTCTCCACGAACGAAGTCTGAACCGTCCATTATAGCGCGGCAGAAGACCGAGATGTCGACGAAAGCCGACCCGCAGACC
Source organism: Anaerolineales bacterium UBA6663 (assembly GCA_002455335.1). Classification (GTDB taxonomy): domain Bacteria; phylum Chloroflexota; class Anaerolineae; order Anaerolineales; family UBA6663; genus UBA6663. The sequence continues at coordinate 9,039 of DKKP01000335.1, forward strand.
CGTGCCCACAGGCGCGCTGTCGGCGGCAGACTATGGCCGCCGATTGCGCCGACGACGCGGAAAGAAACGGGACAGTTGCCGGCAGGGCCCCTACGGCCGCACACCCAGCGGTTTGATCAACACCTCGAAGGGCTGTAAGGGTCGATCCTCCACGCTGACCCATTGCTCGCTATCCGAGAAGTTCAGGGCCACGACGCAGGCGCTGCCGCTGACCGGGTCGAAACGACGATAGACCAGACAATCCACGTTGTCGACGTCGAGGGCCTGATACTCACCGCTGTGCAGGGCGGGTGATGCTCGGCGCAGCTGAAGGAGGCGTCGATAGAATCCGAGAAGCGAATCGGGCCGGTCGATCTGGGCTGCCGCGTTGACCCCCGCGGCGTGATCGGCATGGACGGGCAGCCACGTCGTCACGCCGGCAGGGCTGAAGCCGGCGTTCGGCGCGTCTGACCACTGGAACGGACTGCGGCAGCGGTCACGGGTGGTCGCGATCACTTCGGCCAGGGCCTCACTCGGCGCCCGTCCGAGCCGCTCGGTCATCATGTGGTAGCGGTTGAGCGCGGCTGTGTCGCGCACCTGGGTGAGATCGGTTAGTTCGAGATCGGTCATGCCGATCTCCTCGCCGTTGTACAGGAAGGGTGTGCCCTTAAGCGTCAGCAGCAGCGCAATGTGCAGCCGCGCCAGTTCGCCGTCGTGGGCGCCATCGCCGTAGCGGCTCCACACTCGGCGGCAGTCGTGATTGCCCAGCGTGTTGCAGGGCCAGGCGTCCGCCGGGAGTTCTGCCAGACGTGCAGCCTGATTGGCCCGAATGTGCTCAGGCGTCAGGCGCTCGGGTTGCATTAACGGGAAGTTAAAGACCAGGTGTAGTTCGTTGTCGGATGGGCCATGGTAGGCCACATCCTCGTCCTCGCCGATCAACACCCGATCGCCGGGATAGGTGTCGACCAGCGCCCGCAGCTCCTGCATCAACTCGTGGACGCCGGGCTGCTGGAGTTGATGCTGCAACAGTTCGCGATAGGCCTCGCGAGACAGCAGATTCGCGTCCAGGATCTCGTCGACCGGAGTCGGCAGGGTGTGATCGGGCATATCCGGTTGCTCGAAGACTGTGGCGATCGCATCGAGTCTGAAGCCGTCGACGCCCAGGTCGAGCCAGAACCGCACCATGTCCCACATCGCCTGCTTGACCTCGGGGTTGCGCCAGTTGAGGTCAGGCTGCTCTTTCAAGAAGGCATGGTAGTAGTACTGGTCTGTCGCCGCGTCGTGTGTCCAGGCCGAGCCGCCGAAGATCGACGCCCAGTTATTGGGCGGCCCACCGGCTCGACCATCGCGCCAGATGAACCAATCGCGCTTGGGAGCGGTTCGGCCGGCGCGCGACTCGACAAACCATGCGTGCTTGTCAGAGGTGTGGTTGAGCACAAGGTCGAGCACGACCCGGATGCCGCGGGCATGGGCCTCGGCCAGAAAGACCTCGAAGTCCTTGAGCGTGCCGTACTCAGGAGCCACGGCGCAATAGTCTGAGATGTCGTAGCCGCAATCCAGAAACGGCGACGGGAAGTGCGGCGAGAGCCAGATGGCATCGATCCCGAGGTCGCGCAGGTGAACGAGCCGGGCCGTCATCCCCGGGAAGTCGCCGATGCCGTCCCCGTTACCGTCGGCGAAACTGCGTGGGTAGATCTGGTAGAAGACAGCGGTTTGCCACCACTTTTTCGCGCTCATCGTGTTCTCCTGGGATGCCGAAGTCGTCGCGGGACGACTTGCATTTTAGCGTGCCGGCGCCATCGGCCGGCTACGCCTGGCTCGGTCGGGGTACTCCCCCCGCAAGCACCAGGCGCACCGTTGGCACGTCACTCGTGGCGCTGCCAGGAGCGGGACAGGTTGAGGGGACATGCACCAGCTATAATGCCCCCCATGACCCTAGACGACCAAGTCGCCCTGCTCATGCAGGGCACCGAATACGGCGACGATGCGATCAAACACACCATGGCCCGCGAGCTGCGCGCGCGGCTTGCCGAAGGCCGCCCGCTGCGCGTGTACTGCGGCTACGACCCGACCTCGACCGACCTGCATCTCGGCCACACCGTCACCATGCGCAAGCTGCGCCAGTTTCAGGATCTCGGCCACGAGGTGACTTTTCTGATCGGCAGCTACACGGCCCTGGTCGGCGACCCTTCCGACAAGAACAAGGCGCGCCCGATCCTGAGCGAGGAGCAGGTCGCCGCCAACGCGAAGACCTACACCGAGCAGGCCTTCCGCATCCTCGATCCGCAGAAGACGAAGGTGCGCTACAACGGCGAGTGGCTGGCCGAGCTCTCGCTGCTCGACCTGATCAAGCTCGGCCAGAACTTCACGCTCCAGCAGTTCATGGCGCGTGAGAACTTCGCCAAGCGCCTCGATAGCCAGGAGCCGATCTACCTGCAGGAGACGTTCTACCCGCTGATGCAGGGGTACGACGCCGTCGCGCTCAAGACCGACGTCCAGGTCGGCGGCACCGATCAGCTCTTCAATATCGTGGTCGCCGGCCGCAAGCTGCAGGAGGCGCTCGGCCAGAAGCCGCTCGTCGGCGTGATCCTGGGCATCTTGCCCGGCACCGACGGCACGGCCAAGATGTCGAAGTCGATGGGCAACCACATCGCGATCCTGGCGACGCCCGAGGACATGTACGGCAAGGTCATGTCGATCCCGGATCAGGCGATGCCCGCTTACTTCCGCCTGATCACGCGCTACACGCCCGATCAACTGGCCGCAGTCGAACGCGGCCTGGCCGACGGCAGCCGGCATCCGCGCGACACCAAGATGGAGCTGGCCCGCGAGATCGTGTCGATCTACCACGGCGACGCGGCTGTTGCGCCGGCCGAGGAGCACTTCAAGACGATCTTCCAGAAGGGCGCGCTCCCGGCCGACATCCCGACTGTGATGCTGGCCGATGCGCCACTGCTCGTCGAATTCATCGTCGCGCAAAAGCTGGCGGCCTCGAAGGGCGAGGTGCGCCGCCTGATCGAGCAGGGCGGGGTCAAGGTCGACGGCCAGACCGTCACAGATATCACAGCGCGGCTCGAGGTCACGGCCGAGGCCGTGGTCCAGGTTGGCAAACGGCGCTTTGTGAAAGTGGTGCGCGGCTAGCGGCAGGCGCCGCGGCCGATGGGTTCGATGGCTACATCCTCCGCGGATCGGCACTCGGCGTCGCTCTCCGGCCTGGCGGATTTCGGGCAGGCGCTGCTGGCCGCGCCGCTCGACCTGGTCCATCGCGCCGAGCGCATCCACGCCTATGCCTGCCGGGTCGTCCCGGCCGACGTTTTTCAGCTCGGCCTGTTCGAGGGTGACCTCTATCGCATTCTGGTCTGGATGGTCGACGGCCAGCCTCAGCCGAGGCGTGACTTCCGGCTGGATGGCTCCGCCCCGGGCCTGATCGGCTGGCTGCGCGATGCGCGGCAGCCCTTGCGCGTCGATGACTTCCTCGATCCGCACGAAGCGCTGCCGGTTCGTCCCCGGTATGCCTCGCCGCGACCGCCGCGTTCGGCGCTCTTCGTGCCGCTGATCGTCGGCGAGCGCGCGCTTGGCGCGCTGACGGTCCAGGCCTGGCGCCCGAACGCCTTCACCGATGAAGACGAGCGCCTCCTGGCGATCATCGCCAACGGCGCCGCGGCGGCGCTGCAAAACGCCGGGCTGTACGAGCAGGCCGAACGCCGTGCCGCACAACTCGAACTGCTCGCCGAGGTCGGGCGAAGCGTCAACGTCTTGCAACCCCTGGCGGATCTGTACAAACAGGCGATCGGCCTGATCGCCGAGCGGCTCCCGGAGCTCACGGTCAGGTTCTACACAATCACAGGCGAGGCGCTCGACCTCGTCGCCGAGACGCCCGGCGCCTCGACCGAATCCGAGATCTCGCGCCAATTGGCGACCGAGGCGGCCCGCACGGCGGCGCGCGTCATGCGCGAGCCGGCCGAGGTGCGCCACCCTGAATTGCACGCGCCGCTCCCGGCAGACAGCGCGGCGCGCGCCGCCTGGCCCCTATTCATCGACGAGCGCGTGGTCGGCGTGCTCAGCGTCAAGATGCCGCAGGCGGCCTTCGACGACGCCACGCTGGCGTTGTTCGAGTCGCTCGCGGCGCAGATGGCGTTCGCCACGCTCGAGGCCCGCGTATATGAGTCGCAACAGGCGCAGGCCTGGGTCAACCACGCGCTCCTGCAGATCGCCGAGGCGATCGCCGTCGAACCCGATCTCGCCGCCGCGATCGAGACGGTGATGCGTCTGACGCTCACGCTGACCGAGGTGCGCTGGCTCTGGGTGTACCGGCTGGCCGAGGATGCCAGGACGCTTCAGCTACTCTATGCGATCGGCGCCGAAAAGGCTGCCGCCGACACGCTCGCCACACGCGAGCTCGCGCTCGATCAGGAGACCGCCTGGCTGACCCGTCAGGCCAGGGCGCTGCCGGGGTTGCTGGCCGATCGCCTGGGGGAGGCGGCAGCCCTTGTTTACCCGCTCAGGTCGCGCGGGCAGTTGCGCGGTGTGCTCCTGGCGCCTGTGGCCGATGACGGGGGCGCGCGCAGCGCCGTGTTCGACGGCGTTGCAAGGCAGCTCGCGCTGGCGCTCGAAAGCGAGGCCCTGCGCGATCACATCCTCGCGCAACGACAGCTCGAGCGTGAGATCGCGCTTGCCCAGAACATCCAGGCCAGCTTCCTGCCCCAGACCCTGCCGCAACCGCCTGGCTGGGACCTTGCCGCGTTCTGGCACCCGGCCCGTCTGGTCGGCGGCGACTTCTACGATGTCATCCCGCTGAGGGGCGGCGACGCACAGGGCGCCGCCCGCTACGGCCTCGTGGTCGCCGACGTCGCGGGCAACGGTGTCCCTGCCGCGCTCTACATGGCGCTGTCGCGGACGCTGATGCGCTCGGTGGCCATCCGCCGGACATCGCCGGCGAGCACGTTGACGCGCGCCAACGAACTGCTCCAGGCCGATGCCCGCACCGTGCAGTTTTTGACCGCGATCTACGTCATCTGGGAGCCGGCGACCGGCCGNNTAAGGCCGGCTCATCCTGGCCAACGCCGGTCACCCGCCGGCCGTCATCGCGCGCGCCGATGGGCGTCTCGAGTGGCTCCCCTCACATGGCCCGGCGCTGGCTGTCTTTCAGCGCGCGCGCTACCCCGAGATCGAGGTCACGCTGGCGCCTGGCGACACGCTCTTGCTTTATACAGATGGCCTGACCGAGGCCAGCGACTTCTACGGTTCGGAGTTCGGCGCGGCCGGGGTCGAGGCTGTCCTTCGCGACGCTGCCGGCGGCGACGCCGCTCAGATCATCGCCGCGCTGCGCGCCGCGCTCAGTGCCCATGTCGGCGCCGGCGAGGATCTCGACGACGCGGCGTTCGTTGTGCTCCGCCGCAGCGCTTGATGGCGGGCCGCACCGCCCGGCCTCCTGCGGGCTCGGCCCGCGGTCAGACGATTTCTACGGCGACGTAGTTGCGAACCAGGGCGTGGAAGAGGTGAACGTTGGTCATCCGTGCGGCCGAAACCGCGATCCACGGATGGGCCGCACCATGCTTGTGGAACGTGATGCTGCCGCCATCGATCTTGACGACCTTGAAATCGCTCNNCGCGATGTAGAGCTTGTTCGCGTCGAATGCCAGCTCGCCAAAATCGATCCGTTGACCACTGTTGAGCGCCTGGGTGTGGCGGGGCAGGAGCGCGGCGCCAACGTTCTCCTGCAAGGCAGCGCCGAGCGCTTCGATGCCTTTTAACCGGTCGTCAAAGACGTGCTTTGTGCCATCCGCGCCGATCAACGTGAAACGGCGCGTCGTGCCGGTGTAGATCATGCCGCTGAGGTAGTGCCGTAGCACTTCTTCCTGGATGGCGCTGACCTCGTCCCAGCGCCATTTTCGCGCCCGGCCGCCTGTCACGAGCGCCACCCCGTACGCGTACAGGCCAGCCGCCAGCTTGCCCTCCCGGATCAGGGCGAAAAGGCGCCCGGCGCCCATCAGAAGCAGCACACCACCAACGATGACACCGACGAGCACGATCGGTAGAAAGCTTGCCATGCGCCGCTGCCCGTAGGTTTCGAGGGCGTAAATCCCGTAGCCCGCTCCGGCCGCGAAAAGGCTGCCGCCCAGCAATCCGTAGAAGCCGGCCCCAAGCAGGCCTGGCAACGGACTCTTGCGTTCGTGCACGCTCTTGAGAGCGCCCAAATCGGTAACGCCGGCCAGGGCATGGCCGGAATCGAGTCTGGGATGGGTTGTGGTCAAAACGGCCTCCAGGCGAAAAGTATCGTTCCCGCGTCCCGAGCGCGAGTTCGGTCTCGGCGACGGCGGGCGATCCTACACCAAAATCGACAAGAAGAATACAACCTGCGCCACGTTGGCCGCCCTATTCGACTGTGGCGAAATTGCGGATCAACGCGTAGAACACCCAGAAGTTCGGCACCTGCGGCACAGTCACGGCCGACCAGTTGAACCAGCCGCCTTCCTTCTTGATCGCGATGTTGCCGCGCTCGATCTTGATCGCCTTGATCTCCGACCACGGCAACGACTTCTTGCCCGCATAGATCTGCTGGCGATCGAGCCCGAGCGGGCCGAAATCAACCCGCTGACCGCTGTTGATCGCCTGCGCATATCGGGGGAAGAGCGCGTTGTTCACGCCGTCTTGCACCGCGTTACCCAGCGCCTCGACATCTTTGAGGCGGTCGTCAAGGATGTGCTTCTTGCCATCCGTGTCGATCAGTGTGTAGCGGTGCGTGGTGCCGGTGTACACACCGTTGGTATAGTGCCGGGTCACCTGCTGATAAATCGCGTTGACCTGATCCCAGCGCACCATCTGCAAGCCCGCATTCGTCACAACGCCGACTCCGTGTTCGTAGAGACCGACCGTGAGTTTCCAGTCGCGGAACGACGTGAACAGGCTCCAGGCACCCACTGCGAACAGCAGGCCGCCGATCACGATGGCCAGGATCACCCCCGGTAGGACGTTATCCCAGCGCGAGCTGCCGAAGGACATCACTTCATACAGGCCGAAGCCTATGCCCACCACTGCGATCCCCACCCCGAGCAAAGCGAAAAAAGCTGCCGCGATGAGATTGAGCTTGCGGCCCTTGCGATCATGCAGGCTCTTGAATGCGCCAAGGCCGGCGACGCCGGTCAGCGGGTGGTTGGGGTCCAGCACAGGTGCGGTCATGGTGTGTAGCCTCCAGCCCGAATGGATAGCAGCGGTCAGTATAGCCAGCCAGGCGTCCCGTTGTCACGGGACACGCGTCCCGGGATTTCGGGAACTTCTGGATCGATCGACCGCTGCACTTAACGCAGCCCGACCCGGTATTTTGCCCGGTTCAGCCGCCTGGGCTCAGGTAGCGCTGCGCGAGGCGCACGAAGATCCACCAGTTGGGCACCTGGGCCAACGCCACGGCCGGCGGTCCGGCGGCCGAGATGCGCTCGGTCTGGATGACGAGGCTGTGCGGGCTGGCCTGCACCCCGCGCACGGCGCCCCAGGGCAAGGCCTGACCGTTCACGAACACAGCCGTCGCGTCGAGCGCGACAGCGCCGAAGACGGCGCGCTCGCCCTGGCGCAAGCGGGTTTCGTAGATCGGCCCAATGCGCCTGTCGATCTGCTCCTGGCAAAGGCCGACCAGTGCTTTGGCTTGCGAGAAGGAGTCTGTGAAGCTCAACTGGCGCTGATCGCGCGTGTGTACGGTGTAGGTGACACGGGTGGTGCGCGAGCCGACGTCGTACTTCTGCGAGCGGGTCAGTGCGACAACGGCGTCCCACGACGCGGTGGCCTCGAGCGTTCTGCCGTGATAGAGGGCCAGGCCGGCGGCATGCACGACGACCGATCTGTAGCGCGTGACGGCCCAGCTGATGCCGAACAACAATCCCAAAAACAGGATGACGATCCCCAGCGCAACCGGGATCCAGAAGTCCTCGGTGTAGAACACGTTATCGATTCGCGAGGTCCCGAAGGTCGCGACCTCGACCAGGGCGTTGACCAGCGGCACAGCGACACACGCGCCGCCGCTCAGCACGAGCGTTGCGAGTACGACGAGGTTCCAGCCGATCGAGAAACCCAGAAATCGTCGTTGCACCGGGCCGAGCGCGTTCAGGTCGGGCATCAGGTCGCCTTTCGAAACAAAAACAGGTCGGGCGCGACAAGGCGCCCGACCTGTTTTAGCTGCGAACCCGCCGACACGCAAGCGTTATTGCTTGAACGCGCTCTTGCCTGCGTAGGCGGCCTTGCTCCCGAGCTCCTCTTCGATGCGCAGGAGCTGGTTGTACTTGGCGACGCGGTCGCTGCGCGCCGGGGCGCCGGTTTTGATCTGGCCCATGTTCAGCGCCACGGCCATGTCGGAGATGAAGGTGTCTTCGGTCTCGCCCGAGCGGTGCGAGCTGATCGCGGTCCAGCCGGCGTTTTGCGCCATGCGGATCGCGCTGACGGTCTCGGTGACCGAGCCGATCTGGTTGAGCTTGATCAGCACCGAGTTGCCGACGCCCTCGGTGATGCCGCGCTGGATGCGTTCGACGTTGGTCACGAACAGGTCGTCGCCGACGAGTTGCGTGGTCGCGCCGATCTGGTCCGTCAGGGTCTTCCAGCCGCCCCAGTCGTCTTCGGCCATGCCGTCCTCGATCGACACGATCGGGTAGAACTTGCGCCAGCGCGCCCAGAGCTCGGCCATCTCGGTCGAGGTCAGCGCCTGATCGGCGCTGAGGTGGTACTTGCCGTCTTCCTTGTAGAGCTCGCTCGTGGCCGGGTCGAGCGTGAGCACGATGTCTTCGCCGGGGCGGTAGCCGGCCTTCTCGATCGCCTCGATCAGGATCTTGATCACGTCTTCGAGCACAGTGATCGCCGGGGCGAAGCCGCCCTCGTCACCGACGCCGGTCGCCAGGCCACGCGCCTTGAGCAAGCCCTTGAGCGCGTGGTAGGTCTCGGCGCCCCAGCGCAGCGCCTCGCGGAAGGTTGGCGCGCCAACCGGCATGATCATGAATTCCTGAATGTCGATCGGATTGTCGGCATGCGCGCCGCCGTTGATGA
>DKKP01000184.1 GCA_002455335.1 Anaerolineales bacterium UBA6663
GGGTTGGGCCACACCCGGCTTTCGCACTTGACTTAGAGCCAACTCGAAGTGTTATGCTTGGGGCATGTCGACGGAATCCTTGACGATCAAACAGGCGGCCGAAGCGACCGGGTTGAGCGTGCACACCCTGCGTTACTACGAAGGACTCGGGCTGATCCACCCGATCGATCGCGCCGGCAACACGCACCGGCGCTACACGCGCGAGGATATCGGTTGGATCCAGTTCTTGCTCAAGCTGCGCGCCACCGGCATGTCGATCCAGGATATGCAGACCTACGCCGAGCTTCAGCGGCAAGGGGATGAGACGCTCCAACAGCGCGTGGCGATGCTCAAGGCGCTCGAGCGCGAGGTCGAGGCGCACATCGCCGAACTCAGTGGGCACCTGGATCTGATCCGCTACAAGATCGCGCTTTACAGCGAGCCCGTGCTCGAACTGGCGTGATCGATCACGCCCTTGGCGTGCCGGGCCGGCTCGGGATCATTCCTGGCCAAGGCGACGCCAATTCGTGCGCGAGATCGTTCAACCGCCGCGCCCCACCCTCCACATCCGAAACGCTGGCCCATCATCGGGGAGCGAAACAGATCCGGCTGCGTCAGCAACGAGATCGGGCGCGCCAGTTAAACCACTGAGGTCCCGGCCGACCACGGCCGCCGGAAGCCGCAGCGTTGGGTGTGCAGCGCGCGCCGCCTGAACCAGGATCGTCTCGCCCGGCGCCTCGCGCAGGAAGACCAGCACGTCATCGTCGATCACCAGCCAGCGCAGGCCGCCGCGACGAAGGGCCGGGCTGCCGGCGCGCAGGCCAAAGAGCGCACGGGTATGCGCCAACCGATGCGCATCCCAGCGATCAGGGTGCGCCCAGGGCATCGGGATGCGCGCATATTCAGGGCCAAAGGTCGAGAGCCCAAGCTCATCGCCGGCATAGATCATGGGCACGCCAGGATACGCGGCCAGCATCCCAAACGCCACATCGACTCGCGCCCGCTCGCCGAGCAGCGCGGCCACGCGATGGGTGTCATGCGAGCCGATCAGGTTCATGGCATGCAGCGTCGCCTGCCAGGGCGCGACGCCCGACAACGCGCGCATCGCCGCCACGATCGCGCGCCCGGGCAGGTTCGGCAGCGCCGGATACTTGCCGTGCTCGTAGGGCCGCGATTGCTGCGGGAGAAGCCACTGCCAGAGCGGGCGCGTGAAGGCCGCGTAGTTCATGGTCCCCTGATAGCCGTCGCCAAGCAGGTCGCGGCTGGCGTCGTGGTTCGACTCGGCCTGCAGGAAGGTCTCGGGCGTGATCTGCGCCAGCGTGCGCCGGATCGTCGTCGCGACCTCGTGACTGAGGTCGATGTCGCCGTGCAGGCCTGTCATGTTCGCGACGTCGATGCGCCAGGCATCGAGCGCGTGCGGACCGATCCAGCGCGCGACCACCGAGTCGAGGCCATCGTAGAGGCGACGGCGCAGCTCGACGCTGCGGTGGTCAAAGATCGGCATCTCGCGCAGATTCCACCAGGCGTCGTAGTCGTGCGGGTGGTTCTTGAAGAAGAAGAACGCCGCCTCGGGCGAAAGGGGATCCGCCAGCGCGGCCTTGAACCACTCGTGCGTGTCGCCGCAATGGTTGGTCGTCAGGTCGCCCATCAGCCGGATGCCGCGAACACGGGCGGCCGCCGCCAATCGGGCCATGGCCTCATCACCGCCAAGCAGCGGATCGACCCGCGCAAACGTCGAGGCGTTGTAGCGATGGTTCGACTCGGCCGGGAAGAACGGCGTGAGGTAGAGCGTACCGACGCCCAGCGAGGCGATGTGGTCGAGGTGCGCCGTGATGCCGTCGAGGTCGCCGCCGTAGAACTGGCGCGGCGTATCCGGTCCCTCGCCGATGACGGGGTCTTCCCAGGCGGCAGGTCTGGCCCAGGCCGGGGCCGGCCGGTCGACCGACTTCGCAAACCGATCCGGAAAGATCTGGTACATCGTGCCCGTCGCCCACTGCGGCGGCGGCGCGAAGACGCTCAGGCGGAAGTCGGCGGCATCCGGGACGTCATGGGGATGCAGCCCGGCGCCGTTGAGCCACTGGTAGCCATGTGGCCCGCCGTCGAGCAGCCAGCGGTAGCTGACCACCGGATTGATCACAGGCAGCTCCGCGCGCAGCCAGACGTCGGAGCCGTCTTCGCAATCGTGCACAGCCCGGATCAACTCCGGCTCGCCGTCTTCGATGACGCGCACCCAGGCTCGGGAGACGTCGCCGACCTTTGGCAGGCGCAGCCGCACGGTCACCCGCTCACCCAATCGGGGATTGGGGTCCGGCACGTACAACTCCGAGCCATCGTGGTGCGGGAGCGATCCGACATATCCGTGCATAGTGCCTCCTCGACAGGCGCTATCTTAGCCGAGGACCGAATCGCGCCGGGCAGCCACAGCCGCAAAGCCCACTGCGCCCGGGCCAAGATGCGCGCCAAGGACGGGCGTGATATCAACCGTCAGGATCTCGCCCGCCGGAAGCCACTCGGCAGCCAGCACGCGCAGCTCATTGGCGCGGTCTACGGCATGCGCATGGAGGAGCGCAACCTGCTCGAGCGGACCGACAGCGCGCAGCATCTCGAGCAGCCGTTCGGTGGCCCGACGTCGGGTCCGGACGCGCTCAGTGCCGGCCACGCCGTGCGACAGGGTGAGCAGTGGCTTGAGCTGAAGGATCGTGCCAAACCCGGCCAACAAGCCGTTCAACCGTCCGCTGCGTCTGAGGTACTCAAGGGTGTCGAGCGCCGCAAAGACCTGAGTGCGCGCGATTTGATCCTGGACCGCGGCCAAGATGTCGACGACCGAGCGACCGAGCACCGCAAGACGCGCCGCGGTCTCAACCAGAAACCCGATGCCCAGGCTGAGCTGTTGAGAATCGATCACCGTGATCGGCACGGCCGTGATCTCGCGAGCCACGCTCCGGGCCACGTTGACCACCGCACTAAGCGTGCCGGCAACGTGGATCGACAGAATGTGGGTCGCACCCTCGGCCGCCAGCGCGGCGTAGATCGACCGGAACGCCTCGGGCGAAGGCGCCGCGGTCGTCGGATGAACCGGAAACGCAGGAAGCCGCTGATAGAAGGCCTCGCGCGTCAGATCGACGCCATCGCGAAACCCCTGATCCCCCACGTTGATGTACATCGGAACTACCTGGATGCCCCAGCGGGCGACCCGGTCGGGCGGCAAATCACAGGTGCTGTCGGTCACAATGCGGATGGTCATGGTTCTCTCGACTCGCAAATTCTGCCTTTTTATGGCGCCTGTATGCTACGCCCTAAGGCTCGAGGGCGCGATACCGATAACGTTGGTGTATATGTGCGCCTGTCGGGCGCCAGGACAAGGACGGATGGTACTCAGGGATTGGCTCTCCAGCCGCGTGATCGTGCGACGCTTTGGCGTATGGCCGAGCACCATCATCGTCATGCTCATCACCATGACGATCGTATCGACCGTCATGATCACCGCCGCAGCAACGTCCGGATTCCCTATCTGGCCAGCGATCACGGTCACGGGGTTCATCCACCTGTTGCTGTTGCCACAGACCTACCAGACTCACGCGCTCATCGCCGAGCTCGACCTGACCCGTGTCCGGCTTTATCAGCAATCGATCACCGACGACCTCACCGGAGCCTTCAATCGCCGGCATCTGATCGAAGCGCTCAAACGCGAACTCGCGCCTCTTGCCGGTCATGAACACCCTCTGACCTTGATCCAGTTCGATCTGGACGATTTCAAGAAGATCAACGACCGCTATGGGCACGACATCGGCGACCAGGTGCTGCGGCACGTCACCCAGATCTGTGTCGCCCATGCGCGTAAGACTGACGTCTTTGCGCGCATGGGCGGCGAAGAATTCGCCCTCCTGCTCCCAATGACACAACTGAATGATGCGGTAGGTCTGGCAAAGCGCCTCCAGGAAGCGATCGCGGCCGCTCCGCTCGATGTAGCCGGCGAGACACTGCACTTCACGATCAGCGCCGGCATCTCGACGCGCACGTCCAATACCACAGTGGAGGACCTGTTACGCGTCGGAGATCAAGCCATGTACCGCGCAAAAACCGCCGGCAAAAACCAGGTCGCCATCGGCTGATCGGCCCGTAACCCGTAACTCAGCGATCGGGCCGAAGAGGCGGATCACCGAATCGGACGCAGACGCTGATACACCACGCCGGTGGGCAGGGCCTGCGACTCGACCAACTCGAGGTTCACGCGCTTGCCCGGCGGAAAGAGACGCTTGCCAGAGCCAAGCACAAGCGGGTAGACGTGCAACACGAGTTCATCAACGAGGTCATTGGCGATCAGGGTCTGCGCAAGGACGCTGCTGCCGTCGAGCAGGATGTTCTTGCCCGGCAGGGCCTTGAGCCGACGCACCTCCTCAACCACGTTCTCTCGAATGAGGTGCGAGTTCCGCCAGGCCGCGGCCGTGGTGAGCGTGGTCGAGACCACGTACTTCGGGCTTTGGTTGAAGCTATCGAAGAACGGATCCGCGCCGTCGGCCATCGGTTCGAACGCGGCGCCATGGATCTCCCAGGTCCGGCGGCCAAGCAAGAACGTATCAGCCGCAGCCTGCAGTGCGCCGAAGTGCTCGCCGATCGCGTCGTGCCAGTACGGCAGGGTCCAACCGCCATGGGCGAAGCCGCCATCGACATCTTCGTCGATGCCGCCCGGCGCCTGAATGATGCCGTCGAGGGTGATGAACTCTGAGATGATGAGGTTACGCATACCTGGCTCCTTTGACGCAATATCTTATCGCCTCCTGGTCAGCGCCGACCGGGGCTGCGCGGCGGCCAGGCCGATCGCGCCCGGATCGGCTTCCGTCGACGCGGCCTCAGCGCCGAGATCAATCCGCTCATGAGCAACACGGGCGCAAGGTAAGCGACGGTCAGGAGCACGGCGAATCCGACAGCCGTCACTGGCGATCCGCAGACTGACGCACCAGCCACGGCGCAGCCCCCCGCCAGCGCCAGCCAGTACAGCGGCGTCAACCCAATGCTGAGCGCCAACCAGAGCCACGACGTTCGCAGGTAGCCGCTGACCAGGCCGGTCAGATGCGCGGCCGTCAGCGCACCGCCCAGCCAGAGAAAGTCGTTCAACGTCGCCGGCTGCAGGACTCTGGCGAATGGAGCTGTGTCGTTGCCTTGAATGAGGATCAGGCTCCAGAGCGAAAACACGACCAGGAGCGAACTAGCCGAACCGCGCAAGACCGGATGATCGTAGACCGATGGCGAAGTGTCCATGACGCTGCGATCAACTATACACCGGGCGCAGTACCGGCCCTCCGCTCCGTGATCGAACGAACTACATCGGATCGGTTTGACGATCGCGCACGTCTACGCCCAGCAGCCCGACCAACTGGATCGCCTGCGCCGGCTCGACGATCACGCCGCGAAGATCCGGGCCGGTCACCCGGATCCCGTCGATCACGGAGCCGCGGAGATCGGCGCCCGTGAGCCGCGCGCCGATCAGGTCGGCCCCAGTGAGGTCGCAGTCGGCGAAGACCACGCCGGTAAGATCGGCACCGGTGAACGAGGTTTGACTGAGGTTGCAGGCCTCAAAGCGCGTCGCCCGTAGCCGGGCCCCAGTGAAGAGCGCGCCGGTCAGGACATCGTCGCGGAAGATGACATCATCCAGCTGTGCCTCGATCCAGTATGCGCCAATCTGGCGACAACCGACCGAAGCGATGCGGCGGAGATGCGCGCGGCGCAGGTCGGCGCCGGTGAGGTCACAGGACTCAAGCCGGACGTCGGTCAAGCGGGACTCGACCAGGCTGGCGCGCTGCAGCACCACGCGCCTCAGGTGCGCCTGCTCGAGCGAGAAGCGCGCCGCTATCTGGCCGCTCAGGTCAACGCCAGACCAGGCAACGCCCAGATGATCATCTCGATTGGCCAAAATGGCCGGCGCCTCGGTCTGAAGTTTGCGAGGCAAACGCGGGGCCAGAGGCGCCGTAGAAGTTGAGGATTTCGCCATTGGTGAGCTATCGGCTTTGGGAAAGGGGTTGAGGCGCTGGAACGGGCGCCACTACGACCGGCCTGGTCAGGAGCCAAGCGCCGGGCGAACCCTCCTGGTCGGTATCGGCTAACAATACCACCGGCCCCCGAGCGTGTCGCTATCTTCCTGGCTTGCCGCTGCGCTGGGGGCAATAGCCCTTCCGAGATGGCCCGCGGGCGGCAACGTTCGATCGGGCCGGCGGCCTATGCGAGAGGCTCAGACCGTACTGGCCGGTCCGTAGCGCTTAGCGAAAGCGCCTCGAAGACCAGGGCGACCGCAGCCACCCCGGCGTACAACCAGACGCCCCAAACCGCCCACAGCGGCCGCGCATACGGCGCGGTGCCAAGCACCAGCATCAACCCAAGCGTCACGGCCCACAACCCGATCAGGCCCAACGGCCAGAGCCGCCGACCGCGATCAGCCATGGCCCAGATCAGGCTCACGATCGGAGCGGCCACGATCAGGCCGACCAACCCAAAGGCCACAAATGCCGAGGTCGCTTCAACCAACCCGAATGCGCCGCTGATCAGCCCCATTACCAAACCAGGGATGTCCTTCACCAGTGTCCAGAGCGCGAATCCGCCGGTCAGCGGCACGCCACAGAAATCGCCTTCCAACCGGATGTTCGGCGCCGTGCACGGGTACTGCGCGGGCACGTTGACCCGCTCGTACACCCAGGGCCCGATCAGCGCGACAACGCAAAGGGTCGCCGCGCCGAACCGAACAAGTCGCCGACGATTTGCGCTGACTCTCATGGCTGCAACTTTCCTGGCGCCAGGGCCAGTCCTCAGCGCGGTGCTGCCTCGCGTCGTTCGTCCAGTCGGTCGTCGCACGCCCAATGCGCCTGGGGCGGCTCGCCCTCAGCGCTCTGGATCCGGATCTCGATCATGTCTGCGGGCACGCCAAAGGTGGGTTGCGTGAGATAGCCGAAACGATAGAAGTCGGCGCCCGCTTCGTAACACCAACTCTCCTGCCGAAACACAATCGGTTCGAACAGACGCGTGGTATAGGGTAGCCCGAGGGCCTCGAGGGTTGCGGGGAAGCGCCCATGCGTCTCGCCATATCGCCGGATGGCGGCATCCAACGCCTCGGCGCGCGCGACTGTCCATTCGCGCGACGAGACCCAGCTCCGGGTCGCGAAGATCTGGCTCGTGATCGCCAGGATCGTCAGCGCGAAGAGCGGCGCAACGATCTTGCGCCGGCCCGGGAGGGCCCAGCCCAACATGACCGCCGAGCCAAGCGCCCCCGGCAGGATCGCGATCATCAAGATCCCGATCATCCCGATGCCATCGGTAGCCTGATCCCAGGCGAGCGTGGCGGCCAGCAAGCCGGCAAGGGTTGCCAGCAGGATCAAAGCCAGCGCCCCGGCCAGGAGCCGCGCCGACCAGGCCGGTTTGGAGCGAGCGCGTACGATCCGATGTAGCTGCGCGGCCAGCAAGATCACCAGGCTGAGCGGGGCTACCAGATACTGTCCGAGCTCGAGAGGCCAACGCACGCCGTCGGGGAGCTGAACCAGCGCCGCCTCAGGCACAAGCAACCAGCTGGCGACGATGGCAGTCAGCACCAATCCAACCAGGGCCTCCCACGCCCGCGAGGCGTGGCCGCGACCCCACAAGCGCCAGACCGCGGCGGCCAATGCGGCCTGTGCGACCAACACCCCGACCAGAAACCGATCGGGCGCGGGCACCGCGCCCATCAACAACGCCACTCCAACAACGCCACTCAGCCCGGCCCACACCGCCACGCGCCCATGCCAGCGAAGCGCTGCAAGCTGCGCCGCGTACGCCAGAAATGCGCCGATGGCTGCCACGTACAGAGCGGTCTCGATCAGGTTCGCCAGCCTGCCATCCGACAGCACCGCGCGCGCCGCGCGAAAGACGGTCAGGGCGACCAGCAGCGTCGCCATGACCCCGAAGCGATAGATCACGGACCCGGGGCGATCGGGTTGACCGACCGGCGCGATCGGGCCAACGGGCGCCAGGCCGCGCACGGCCGCGCCGATGACCTCGAGCCCGGCGAACAGCGCGACGCCAAGGCCCATCGCGATCAGCAGCGGCTGGCCCCGAAACAGCCAGGCAAAACCCAACAATGGGACGATCACGACTGAAGCCGCCACCACCCCGGTCCTTACGTCCTTCACGTTCACGCCCTCCCCGCCTCGACCACGGCCTTGCCAGTGCTCGGAGACGACGCTTACGGGCCACTCACGCGTCTCGCGCCAGGCCAGTTCGAGAACGGCCAAGAGGCCAGGCGCTTCGAGCAGGGCCCGACGGAAGTCGGCGCGCATCTCGTCCTCAAACAACTCGCGGAACGCCTGCGGATAGGCCCTCAGCGCTTGGGCAAAGAGCCAGAGCAGGAGCATTCGGGTTGGGCCGAGTTTCATGGGAACGCCGTGGACCGCCTTGGGATCGATATGTCGTCAGACGACATATCGGCCTTCAGATCATACGAAGGACACGCCCGGGTGTCAAGCGATCGGACCGGATCCGGGAGCGGGCTCCCGAAAAATGCGGTGGCGCTCCGGGCCCGAAGCCGTTACGCTGAGGGGCGATGCGAAACCTCCATGTCGCGGCGCTGGCCGCTCTCCTTTGTCTCACGCTCGCCGGCCCGGCCCGGGCTGCCTCAGTCACGGTCGCGAACGCGGCCGAACTCCAGGCCGCGTTGGCCGGCGCTCAGGGCGGTGACACGATCACGCTGCTCAGCGGCCACTACGGCGAGTTGGTCATATCGGGNNATGCGCGCCGCAAGCGGGGCGACCCCGGTCTTCTCGCGGATCCGCATCCAGAACAGCCGCCACTGGGCCGTGATCGGCGTCGACGTCCGGCCGCGCTACGCGAGCGGCGCGGATGGCACCACGGCCGTCGTGCTCGATGGCGACGACCTGGCGCTCGAAAATAGCCGGATCAACTACGCCGACGACATCACAGGCTGGTCGGCCGCCGATTGGCTCGCCCGCGCCGGCAACGGGCTGTCGCTCGAGGGCGCGCGGATTACGGTTCGCAACAACACGGTCTCGGTCGTTGACCACGGCATCAACAGCAGCGCCACCGATACGCTTGTCTCGGGCAACGTCATCGCGCACTTCCGCGGCGACGGCATCCGCGGGCTCGGCGACGACACGGTCTACGAGTACAACACGATCAAGAACGCCTACGCGGTCGACGACAACCACGACGACGGTTTCCAGTCGTGGTCCTACGGCGCCGGCGGCGTCGGTACGGGCGTCGTCCGTGGCGTCGTGTTGCGCGGGAACACGATCATCAATTACGAGGACCCGAACCAACCGCATCGCGGCAATCTGCAAGGCATCGGGCTCTTCGACGGGATGTTCGAGGATTGGGTGGTGGAGAATAACCTGGTCATCACCGATCACTGGCACGGGATCTCGTTCTATGGCGCGATCAACGTCCGGGTGGTCAACAACACCGTGATCGACAACGACGCCACGCCCTCGCCTGACCCGTGGATCATGATCCACGACCACAAGAACGGCACGCCCTCGACGGGCACGCTCGTGCGAAACAACATCGCCACCGACTACTCGCTCGATGGCGGCGTGACAGCCGACCACAACCTCGAGATCACCATGGCGCAGGCGGCGACCCACTTCGTCAACCCGGCCGGCGGGGCCGGCGATTACCATCTCAAGCCCTCGAGCCCGGTTGTCGATGCGGGGAGCGGCGTCAGCGCCCCGTCCCGCGACCGCGACGGCGCGCTCCGGCCGCAGGGCGCAACCTGGGATCTCGGCGCATACGAACTGGCGCCGGCGATCGAGCTGCGCGCCATGCCGGGCGACCACGCCATCTATCTGACCTGGAGCGTCAATACAGCGCTGCCCGGCACGGCCACCTGGCGCATCGCTTACACCGGCCCGACCGGGGCGCAGGCTTCACCAATCTCCGGGCTCGCCGAGCCGACACGCGCCTTTTCGTTGACCGGGCTGACCAACCATGCGCCCTATGGGGTCACGGTCAACGCCATGGTCGACAGCACACCGGTCTTGACCGACACCGTAACCCTGATGCCATCAGACCGGCTTCTGGCTTTGCCGGTGATCACACGGTAATAAGCGCGCCGTCGAAACCATCGAAGCCCAAAACGCGCGAGCCATGATCGCGGCGCACTCAACGCTCGCCGAGGAAACTTGTCTGCACGAAGCGCAAGGCGGCCAACACCTGGTCGACGCGCTCGGGCGTGAGTGTGCCGATATACGCTCCCAGATCGGTCTTGCGCACTGAAGTCACCCGAGCCGACTGGACGATGCTCTGCCGGATCAGGTCGGCTTCACCGGGATCGAGCAACACATTGCCCGGCTCCTTTGCCCGATTGAGGTTTGAGGTCAGCGGGCACACGATCACCGTCGCGATCCGTGATTGGTTGAAGAGGTCGTCCTGGACGACGACATGCGGATGTGGGACTCCGGCCGCGTCCTCGGCCCCGTCGACCTGCGCCGCGACCCAGTAAATCGCCCCGCGATGGATGTTCATAGCCGAATCTCGACTGACCCGCACGCCCGAGCCGACAACCGCTGAGCGGCGAAATCGGAGCACGCGCCCACTCTCGCGCGGATCACTTCAGGATGTTCCAGCGACGTCTGCGGCCCCGGACCCCGCAGCCACCTTCAGCCGCGGATCACGCACGCCGAAGCGGAGCAACGCCCAACTGGCCGCGCCGATCACGGCGGCCAGGACGAACATGGCCTGATACCCAAACGACCCGGCCACCCACCCACCGACCAGCGGCGCGATCGAGCCGGCTACGCCTGGGATCGTATTGGAAAGCCCGATGTAGGTCGCCCGGCGCTCCGTTTCAGCAAACTCGTATACGATCGAGATCCCTGAGATAAACGTGCCGGCGTTCACGGCGCCGCGGAGGAAGAAGATCGCCACGAACCAGGCCGGCTCCGGCGCCAGAAACGCCAGGACGAGCGATGCCAGGCTGAGCAGCAACCCGATCTCGAGGCTCAACTTGTGTCCCCAACGATCCGCCAGAAAGCCAAAGAACAGGTTGGCGACCGCCAGACCGACCTGCATGGCGATCGTGAACGCGCCGGCCTCGGCATCCGAAAGGCTCCACCGCTGCACCGCATACACGGCCAGAAATCCCGTCGCCATGCCGCTCGCCGAGAACACGATCGAGGCCAGCAGGTATTGGCGGAAGTTGCGATCGCGGCGCAGCACATCGGGAAGCGAGGCCATGTAAGCGCGCTGCGAGATCGGCGGCTTGTGGCTTGGCACGGCGGGCTCACGGGTCAGGGCCAGCGCGATCCAGGAGAGGAGGATCAGGAAGGCCCCGATCGCGAACGCGATCACGAAGCCCATCGGGAAGGCGAAGCGCTCAAGGATCACGGGCACCGCAAGTGCGCCGAGGATGCCGGCGCCGTTGCCGATGAAATTGGTCAGGCCAAAGAACCGTCCGCGCCGATCGGGCGGAAAGATCTTGGCAATCATGTCCTGCCAGCCGACCGTTTGAAAACCGGAGCCGATCGTGTACCAGGCGTACAGCGCCAAGAACACGATCAGGGCAGCCAGCGGCTGATCGGTGGCGAGCCAGTACGCGGTCGGCGCGAGGAGCAGGATCGGCAACCGCTGCAGGAAGAAGCCCAGGTTGACCGGGAAGAACATCTTGCGCGGCGCGCGCTCGACGGCATTGGCCACGAACAGTTGCGGAACAAGATAACCGGCTGTGGCCATGAAAGGGATCAGGCCGATCAACATCGGGTTGTCTGTGAAGTGGCTCACATACAGCGGCAGGATGATGATCGCAGAGAGGAAGGTCGCGCCAAACCAAAAAAATCCGCCGTCCAAGGCGTTGACCACGAAGTTCCAGCGATAGTCGCGTTTGATTTGTTGCTGCACGACATCGGTCGTGTTTGTGCCATCGATCATGCCAGGGTCAGCTCCGTTCAACCGTTCAGGCTACCACACTCACCGCGGCGCGAATACCGGCGAGCGATGATAGCCAGCGGATCGCGCTTCAGCCCACCATGCGCAGCGCAGCCCAGACCGCGCCGCCGGCCAAACCGGTCGCGGCCAGACGCGAGGCCCAGGCCGCCCAGCGGCCGCCCCTTATCGGGAAGGCGCTGGGCAGCACCCGGGCATAGAGCGCTCCAAGCGCGCCGCCGGCCAACAGACCGCCCAGATGCGCCCAGTTGTCGATGAAACGGTACCCGATGACCCCCATCAACACCGCAAAGACGAGCACCTCGACGACCGGACGAAGCGCAACCCGTGGCAGCGTGCGCCGGTGTGTCCAAAGGGCCACTGCCAGAAAACCGACCAGGCCCAGCACCCCGCCCGAGGCGCCGATCGAGGTCTTCTCGGTGCCAAGCAGGCTCAAAACGCTGCCGGCGCACGCCGAACAGAGGAACACGACGTTGATCACCGACCGATCGACCAGCCGACTCAACAGAATCCCGAAGACGACCAGGCCCACAGCATTCGACCACCAGTGCTGGGCCGATCCGTGAAGCAGCGGGCCGGTGAGCAGGCGCCAGGCTTCGCCTTGCCAGACGGCTTGTTTGACGAGCCCGGCCGCGGCCACCGACCGTTCGAGACCCGCGAAGATCTGGATCAGACCGACCACCGCGAGCAGGCCGGGCAGGAACCAGTCGGCCGGCGCCGCAAGCAGCCGCACCCAGGCCTCGTACTTCGCCGCCGCGATCAGCTCCGGCGTAGGTTGCGCGGGAGAGCGGCGCAACACCCACAGGTCGTAGACCTTACTGAAGACCGTAGCGCCGCCGAAGAACAGACCCAGGAACACAAGCCCCAGGATGGCGTCAGGTAGCTGAAAGGCGGCTGCAATGGCCAACCCCCAGAAGAGAATCAGGCCCACAAGCGGGAGCCCCATACCCGATCGCGCCGCCAATCTGGCCCGTTCCAACGTTGCACCATACAAGAAGTTGACGCACTGGGGTGGCACAAGCCGTGACGACTCGGGCACGGCCACGAGCTCGATCCGCTCAGACTTGTCCAGCCGGATCTTCTCGACAAGCTCGTCGGGGCTGCAGGGCCGGATCTCGCCCAGCGCCCAATAGCCGCAACCGATTTCTCCGGTTGGCCGGAAGCATTCCGGATCCAGCCAGGGTTGGGCGGTGGGGGCGATGGGTTCGAGCGGCGAAGGGTACGCCATGATTCGATCCTGGTGTCAGTGCATTGTAGCCGGGTAATCGGCCCGGGTGAGGCGCGTCGCCGGGGGCGCGCATGGCGCCCGGCAGTTGAACGCGGCGCCAAACGGGGAGACAATGGCGTCTACAGAGCGTAGAACGGAGGAGGAACCATGGTGACGCGCGAACGCCTGCTTGAGACCCTGAACGGGCCCTGGGCCCATTATGTGGCTGCTTACGATGCCCTGTCGTCTGACGTACAGAAGGAGTACCTGCGCCGACAGGGTTACCGGCGCTTCGCCGATGTGCTCGCCCACATCCGGGCCTGGTGGCTACGCGGCCGTGCCATCGTCGAGAGCCTTGTGGCAGATCCGGCAATGGCGGCGACCGAAATCGACGTCGATTCTTTCAACGCGGCGGCCGTCGCTGATGTCCAGGCTCAGACGGACGTTGAGGTCCGTTCGGCGTTCGAACAGGCGCGTCGCGACATGATCGACCTCATTGAGAGGTTACCGCCGGAGGCATTCGGTTCGGAGCGCATCGTCGGCCAACTCAACATGGAGATCATCGGGCACGCGGCCGAGCACTCGTTGGCCGAGTACTGAGCTCTTTTCCACGATGCGGAAGGGATGTCCCGTGGCCTCGCTCGGCTCATGGGCCGGTGTGATCAGTCCGCGGCACCAACAACCTTGATCACCCGATCGACGAGGATCGGTTCGTCGAAATTCGTTCTAGCTTCGAATTTTCCAGACTCAACGTCGGGCTTCGGTGTAACTCTCGAGCGACCGATTGAGCTGGCTGGCCAGCCGAGCGAGTTGTTCCGCGATAAGCCGATCGCCATCTGCGACGCTTGATTCGAGGATCGTCCCCCATAAGGCGCCGAGGGTTTGGTGAAGACGCGCCTCAATCTGGCCCCAGAGTGGATCGCCCGGCATAGTGCGTCCGCATCGAACACTTTGGGCCAGGGCTGCACGGTGTGAGTGACCTGTCTGTAAGGGCACATCAAGCGCATCCGCCCGAGCAGGAAGCTGGCCACTGAACCTGGCCATGCGCTCCTGGACAGCTCGATCAGTCAGGTGCCGAACCAATGCCAGGCTCTCCGCGGGATAGAGGCTCCGGCCCCAGATCACAATGCTCGAACCACCCACATACGAGATCCCGGGCAAAGAAGCCACCCCAAGATCCTGCAGCCGCTCCGGCTGCCGCGATGAGATCTCGTCGATCACCCATGGTCCGCTGACCGTCAGGGCCGCCCGCCCTGCGCCGAAGATCCCGTCCGACTCCGCCTCGCTGAGGACATGCGGCACAACACCCGCCATCGCGCGATGCAATCGAAAGAACCGCTGGATGGCTTCCAGTGTCGGCGACCGATCAAAGACAACGCGATCCCCTGGCGGATTTCGAAAGTCACCACCGGCGCTCCAGACCCAGGGCGCCAGATTCTGAAGCGTATGCTGGGTGTCGGGGATGGTGGGAGCGACGATGGCAGGCCGCGCGGTCGCGGCTAACCGAGCCACGGTGCGCTCGAACTGGTCATAAGTCGAAAAAGCCGTCGCCTCGTCAATACCCGCTTCGACAAGAGCGCCACGCCAGTAGAAGATGACGCGGGTATCGGCAACCCAGGGGATCGCCCAGACGCGGCCCCCGATGCACCCTGTGCGCCAGATAGCGCTCAAAAATGCGCTAGCACTTCCCAATTGCTCGATCTCGGCCTGGTGAAAGGGCTTGAGCGATTGCATGGCCACCAGGGATGGCACCCAGGTCGTGCCGACCACCGAGACATCCGGACTATTCCCGCGCAGTCCAAACTGTGTGAGTTCCGACCAGGCCGTCGACCACGATTGGATTTGGAGGTCGACCTTGACTCCGCGCTGGGCCTCGAAATCGCTCAAGACGCGCTCAAGGTAATCGTTGGCCGGCTTGGTTGATCGAATTGCCGTAAATCGCAGCATCTACCCGCACACCTCCATGAAGAACGCCGGGAATTGTAGCCACGGGCCACCGATGCGCCAATCGTCTTGAGAGCGACGCATCACCCGCCGCGCGCGCGCTCGATGACTTTCTTGAGGATCGTGCCGGCCGCCGTGGCCGGCCCGGCAAAGGCCGCGGCCATCACTTCGAGGATGTCGGGCGCCATGCCCGCGATGTTCTTGGCCCAGCGCTCGAGTTTGCCCGCCTCGGCCGCGGCGCCCTTGCCCGCTTCCTTCTCGATGCGTTGCACCGTCTCGACGATCTCGGCCTTATCCACGCCGGGGTCGATGGGCCGTGCCTGGATCGATTGGTAAACCAGGGCAAAGGCGGCGGCCAGATCGCCCGCGCCTACGCCCGTGGTCACCGTGGCGCTGGCGCCGGCCCCAATCGCAATCCCGCTGCTGCCCGAGATGTCGCCGACCGTGATCGTGTCTCCGGTGTGCGTCGTGTTCGTGGTCGTGATCCGATCTCGCCCGGTGAGGTCACCGCCGACGTGGACATCGCCCGCGCTGCGAATCGACACGCCCTCGCGACCGCCGGCGCCGGGCGAAGTATCTGCAGGCGCCTCGGCCTCGGGCGCAAAGCCCTGATTGACCTGCAAGTCGTGGATGTCGAGCGCATAGAGGAAGCGCCGCTGCCCGGCAACCGGCACGGCGCCAACCTGGATCGAGCCCGCGACCTGCTCTGCCCCGGCCGCGCACGCGCGCTCGTACGACATCGCGCCACTCGCATCACGCCCCTGCCCCTCGGGCAAGGTCGCATTCAGCGAGAGGCTGCGCACCAGCCCCGTGCACTCCACCAGCACGAACTCCTGGCCGGCCAGCTCCTGGAGCACAGCGCCATCGTCGAGCAGGCCCTTGGTCCAGGCCAGGGCCTTGGGCGCGCGCCCGACCTTCTGGCGCGTACGCGTCGCCGAGAACCCGGCGAAAGCATGGCCCTCGACTGTCACGATCAGGCTGAGTAGATCGTTCTCCAGACAGGCGGCTGCGAAGGACACCGCCAGGTCGAGACAGGTCGCCCGGCCCTCGGCCAGGATGTGCGCCGGGGTCCGGATCTTCTGCACCACGCCGGAACGCGGGTCGAACGGCGCCAGGTCGTAGTTGAGACCCAGCCGCGCGATCCGTTCATACAACGCGCCGGCCAGGCCCTTCGGCCCCTCGGCCTGAAGCAGATCCAGCCGATTGATATAGGTCGGCAACCTGAACTCGGCCGCCAGATCCTGCGGTCTGACGTAGCGCGCCAACGCGCGCGGCTCGGCCTGGGCCCACTCGTAGAAATCGGTCATGCCACCACCTCGAACGCGCCATGCACGGGCTCGGGCGCCGCCGCGCTGCGCGTCACGGGCCCAACGGTCAGGCGATACAGGCCCGGCGCGAGATCCGCGAAAGTCTCGACGTGGGGCTCGTCGGGCGCCACGCGCACCTCACGGACCACGGGCGCCGCGCCCGGCTCGGTCGACTGCACGGTCAGGCGGAGCTCGACCGGCTCGCTCGCCGCATGCACGCGCAGGCCGACCTCGGGCGTTTCCTCCGGATAGAACACGCTCTCCAGCCGCAGACCGAGCGCCGCGCGCGTCGTCGACTCGAGCGCGCCGTGGAAGTCACCGGGGACAGCCGGCGCCCCGACCTGCTGCAGGGTGTCGAGCAGGGGCTCGAGCGCAGACTCGGCGTTCGTCATCCAGCCATGGCGCTCGACCACAAAGCGCTCGATCTGCTGGTTCTCGAGACCGGCCGGGGTCGTCGAGACCCGCGGCACCGTGCCGTCGCCATCTGCCAGCGCCGCAGCCAACCCGGCCGGCGGGTCATAGCTCAAACGCAACACGCCGTTGACGACCTCGGCCGACTGCGAGGTGTCCTGGCGCGTCCCGACCCACGGGATCAATAGCTGCCGATAGCCCGGCTCGTTCAGATGCGACTCGCGTGCAAGCCGGATCGCGTCGTGGAACTCGACGCGCGCCGCCACCGCTCGCTCGCGTTCGACATTCGGGATCGCGTCAGTCTCGGCCGGGCGAACCCAGGCGCCGTCGACGCGCACAGCCGGATAGACCGGCAGCAGCTGGTGGATCGAAGAAAACGAGCGGACCAGGCCCGAGAAATCCCAGACCAGTTTCTTGAACCCGTTGCTCAGCGTGTCGACCGCACCCAACGCGCCGCGGTGCGGAGACCCGATCGTGATCAGCGCTCGGCAATGCTTCCAGCCGCCAAGCGCCTCGACGTAGAAGCGGGCCACAAGTCCGCCCATGCTGTGCCCGATCAGGATGACCTGCGCATCGCTCGCCCCACTCCAGGCGCGCCACTTTGGCAACTGTGTCTCGACGAAGCGGCCGAGCTTCCGCGCCGAGACCCGGTTATCGCGCCGCCAGTCGTACGGGAAGGCGTAGAAGTTGGCGTCATCGCGTGGCGCGTGGATCGAACCGACTGTCATGTCGAAGTACTCGGGGATGCGCCGCGTGATCGGGCCGTAGCCCGCGTGCTGGACCAGCCCCGGCACCGTGTGCAGATCCTCGATCAGCCGCGCGGCGGTCACGCCATCGCCGAGGTCGTCGACGCGCGGATCTTCCGACGTGATCTTCAACTCCGCCACGGATTGGCCCCAGGTTGTCAGGTACGACCAGAGCGCCCCGCCCGAGAGCGCCCAGGCGTCGCGGCCGTTCTTCTGCAGCGCGCTGCCCATGATCCCGGGCAAGAAGACGATCAAGTGGCGCATGGTGGTCATGGGGGTTCCTTTCGCTAAGGCACGACGTTGGGCTCATCGGGCGCGACTTTCGCGCTGTAATCCCACGGCCGCCCGGTCGCCAAATCTCGCGCGCAGGCGACGGCCATTGCCTCGACCTCGGCCGGCGTCGGCCGCTGTGGGCGGGTGCCCACCAGCCGGGCGAGGACGACGTCGAGCGTGGTCGCATCGGACAGCGCAAACGGCACAAGCGCCTTCAGTCCCTCGCGATCCACAGTGCCCGGCGCCGACCAGACCGCTGAGAGATGGGTGAGATAAGCGAGACGGATGTCGCGCTCGGGCAGCGCCGCGAGGCGCATGGCCAGCTCCACCGGGCCCGGCGGCTGAGCGCCAAGCCACTGCGCGCGGTACAGGTGTACGAGCAGCGTGCGGCGGGCGCGAAAGTCGGGGTCGCGCACCGCACTGGCGCTCGAAAGCGCGGCCTCGAGCAGCGGCTGATCGACGCCATCGCGCCGGGAGGTGAGGCTTTGCGGATCGAGCCCGAGCTCGCGACACAGGTCGACGACGGCCAGGAAGGTCAGCACCGCGAAGCCCGCATAACCGACCGGGCGCTCAAGCGCCTCCGCCAATCCGTCGTGCGCGACCGTTGGCGTGACCTCACCGAGCCGCGCCAGAGCGCCGACGTCGGCCACGCGCGCGCGAAGGTGGCTGCCCCACCGATCGACCAGGTATCGCCCACGGCCGAGCACGCCCTCGAGCTCGCTCACGGCCGGCGATGGTGTCGGCTTGAACGCCAAAAGCTGCGCGGGCAACTCGAAGGTGAAGGTCACGCCCTCGCCCGTGAGTGCGACGGCAAGCATGGCGCGAAGCTGCCGGCGCAGCCAGGCCCGGGCCGCGGGCCCTTGAGGCACAGCCAGCGCCGAGACCCCGAGCGTCGCGACGGCCTGATCGCGGTAGAACGGATACGGGTTATAAAGCGTCGCGCGCAGAAGACGCTCGACCAGTTCGCGCCCTTCGGGCAACGCCGTCACCGTGGCGAGTCGGGCCCGCAGGTCGCGGATGCGCAACGACTCTTCCTCGTTGCCGCTCTCGATATAGGCCACGGCCTCGTACATGCCCGAGCGCGCGTCGTTTTCGATATGCTGGATCAGGTGATCGGCCATCGGTCGCAGATCGTCGATCGTGGCGACCAGGTTGGCGCGATCTTCAGTGGACGCCTCAGGATAAGCCGCGAGCAGACCAACGGCGTTCGCGCGGCCCCAGGATGCCAGCCAGGCCTCGGCCGAGCGCCCCGCCTGTCCGGCCAGCGCCCGGGCCGTCGCCGCGAGGAGCGCCTCGGCCAACAC
>DKKP01000382.1 GCA_002455335.1 Anaerolineales bacterium UBA6663
CCGCGCGGCGTCTGGCCGACGACCTGACCACGCTCGGCGAGGCGCCGCAACGGCCGGCCAACCCGCGCCCGCTCGATCTGGCCGCGCTCGCGCAGCAGTCGATCGCGCGGGTCGAGCCCGAAGCGCGGCGTCTGGGCGTGGCGCTGCAGGCCGAGCTCCCGCCCTTTGTGCTCAAGGCCTCGGGCGATGCGACCCAGATCTCACGCGTGATCGATCGTCTGCTGGAGCGCGCCATCAAGGTCTCGCCGCATGGGGCGCAGGTCTGGGTGCGCGTCCGGAACACCAATGACGGCATGTTGCGGCTGAGTGTCCACGACGTCGGCGGGTCGTTCTCGGCCGAGCAAGTGGCCGGGGCGTTACGCGGCGCACCCGGGCAGACGCCGGTGCGCGACCCCGGGGCGCTGTCGTTGGCCGTCGTCCGACAGATCGTTGAGGCGCATGGCGGTAAGGTGTGGGCCGAAGCCGACCCGGCCCTGGGCTCCACCGTGCATGTGGGCTTGATCAAGCTGTAATCGACTCGTGCGCTCGTGCCCGAGGCCTTCAACGCGCGGAGGCCTCGTTTTGGGTAAAACCGACCGACGTTGCTGCCCATCTTCTGGGACAATGGGGGACCATGACTGCGTCAAAGACGGTTTTGGTGGTCGATGATGCGGCCGAGATTCGGGATCTGCTTGCGGACTTGATCCTCCGGCCATCGGGCTATCACGTCTTGACGGCGGCCTCGGGCTCAGCCGGGCTGGAAGTGGCGCGAGCCCAGGCCCCGGATGTCGTGATCAGCGATATCAAGATGCCGGATCTGACCGGCATTGAGCTGACCCAGATCCTCAAGCGCGAACGCCCCAATCTGCCTGTGATCCTGATCACGGCCGAGGGCTCAGAGGCCGTTGCACGCCAGGCGTTTCGCGCCGGCGCCGCTGATTATTACCCCAAGCCCTTCGATCCCGATGAACTACTGGCGACGCTCGCGCGTGTGCTCGCCGAGCCCGTCGCGGCCCCGACGCAACAGTCGAATGAACGCGAGGCGCTCACCCGCCGCATCGCCGAGCTTGAAGCCCTGATCGGCCTTGGCCAGGCCGTGGCGCAGCTCGACCTCGACCGGGTGCTTACGCGTGTGGTCGAGGCGGCGGTCAGCCTGATCGGCGCCGAAGAGAGCACGCTGCTCTTGCTCGACCCGGCGACTGGCGAGTTGACGGTTCGTGCCGCGAAGAACCTCGATGAGCGCACGGCTCGCACGCTCCGGCTGCGCTCGGAAGACTCGCTGGCGGGTCAGGTCGTGCGCACCGGCGAACCTGTGACAGTCGATGAAAACACACCGACCAAGATCGTCACCGCGTACCTGGTCAAAAGCCTGATCTATGCGCCGCTCCGCGTGCGCGGCCGCGTGATCGGCGTGCTTGGGGTCGATAATCGGTTCAAGCGAGCGGCTTTCGATGCGCATGCGCTCAGGTTGCTACAGGCGCTGTCGGATGAGGCGGCGATCGCGATCGAGAACGCGCGACTGTACACGGCCGTCGAGCACGAGCGCACCCAGCTCTACACGATCCTCAATGAGACCGAGGACGGCGTCATCGTGATCGATCACGAGAACCGCTTGATCCTTGTCAATCACACAGCCCGCAGCGCGTTCGGCGTCGGCGACGGCGACATCGTCGGCCGATCGATCTTCGAGGTGATCCGCGACGACGACCTGCGCGACCTGCTCGAGCGTCCCAAGCGGCAAAGCGATATCCGCCTCCCCGATGGGCGGACGTTCAATGCTCACGTCACGCCGATCACGAATATCGGCCGGGCCGTGATGCTGATCGACATCACGCATCTGAAGGAACTCGACCGGATCAAGGCCGACTTCGTCACCACGGTGTCGCACGACCTGCGTTCGCCGCTGACCGCCGTGCTCGGCTACGTCAACCTGCTTGATCGGGTCGGGCCGCTCACCGACCAACAAACCGACTTCATCCAACAGATCCGGATCAGCGTGAAGCAGATGAACACCCTGATCTCGGATCTGCTCGATCTGGGCAAGATCGAGGCCGGGTTCGACACGCAGAAAGAACCGCTCGACACAAATCGTCTGATCGAGCGCGTGATGAGCGATATCCGCCCGCAGGCCGAGGCCAAGCATCAGGAACTCAACCATCGGATCCCAGCGCCTCTGCCGTCTTTGTTCGGGAATCCGTTGCGGCTGCGCCAGATGCTCTCGAACCTGGTCGAGAACGCGATCAAATACACGCCCGAGACGGGCCGAATCCAGGTCGAGGCCTATGCCGAGGGAGACTTTGTCGTGCTCTCGATCGCCGACACGGGCATCGGCATCCCGCCGGCCGACCTGCCGTACGTGTTCGATAAGTTCTTTCGCTCCGACAACGCCAGCCTGAGCCATGAAGGAACGGGCCTTGGGCTCTCGATCGTCAAGTCGATCGTCGAGAACCATGGCGGCCGCGTGTGGGTCAACTCGCAGCCCGGCAAGGGCACGACTTTCACGGTCATGTTGCCCGAGCATTCGACGCGTCTGGCGGCGCGGGAGTCGCGCGGGGCGTAGGGCGTGGAACGTTCCCTGCGCACGCTTTAGCGCTCTCCGCTGCACACCCTCGCCGTCTATAATCGCACCTGATGGATGCATTGAAAGAAGGCGCCCAGAGCCTGCTGGGCCTCGATCTCACCCAGACACAGGTGGCCGCGTTTCAGTTGTACGCTAACGAGCTGGCTGAATGGAACGCGCGTTTTAACCTGACGGCGATCAAAGAGCCGCGCGACGTACAGGTTAAACACTTCCTGGATTCGCTGACCGTGCTCAAAGCCCTGCCGGCCGGCGCGTTGCGCGTCATTGACGTCGGCACGGGGGCGGGCTTCCCGGGCCTGCCGCTCAAGATCCTGCGCCCCGAGCTGCGGATGACGCTTGTCGAGGCGACCGGCAAGAAAGTGCGCTTCTGCGAGCATATCGCGACGCGGCTGGGGCTCGAAGGGGTTCGCGTGGTGCATGCCCGGGCCGAAGAGGTTGGCCAACTGTCCGAGCACCGTGAGCGGTACGACTGGGCGGTGGCCCGTGCCGTAGCCGAGATGCCCGTTTTGGCCGAATACCTTTTGCCGCTTGTCGTACGCGGCGGGGGTTGCATCGCACAGAAGAGCAAGGATGCGCCGGCCGAGGTGCACGGCGCAGAAACCGCCCTGAGGAAGCTCGGGGGCACACTCGAGCGACTGATCGAGGTGGAGCTGCCGGGGGTGGTCGATCCTCGTTACCTCATCGTCCTCCGCAAAAACGCCGCGACCCCGGCCGTGTATCCTCGTCGCCCGGGTTTGCCGACGAAACAACCGATACAATGATCATGACCTACGCTCTGCTCGCCCGTTACTACGACCTGGAGAACGCCGAATTCGACGGCGACCTGGATTTCTGGTTGGGATTAGCCGACGAAGCCGATGGCCCGGTGCTCGAGTTGGGTTGCGGCACGGGTCGCGTATTGCTCCCGCTGGCACACGCCGGACACGCGGTCACCGGGGTCGATAATGCGCCGACGATGCTCGAACGGCTGCACCAGCGGCTGCGGGCCGCGGCGCTCGATCCGGCGCCGACCGTGCTCGAAGCCGATCTGGGTGGGTTCGAGACCTCGGAGCGCTTTGCCCTTGCGATCGCGCCGTTCAACACGTTCATGCATTTGCTCACGCTCGAGGAGCAGTTGCGTGTGCTGAGCCGCGTTCGTGCCGCGTTGCGTCAAGGCGCGACGCTGGCGCTCGACGTGGTCAACGCGGGCGCGGCCTACGCCAGCGTCGAGGGCGGTCTGCACCTCGAACGATCCTTTGCTGATGGCGCGCGTACGGTTCAGCAATTCTCGACGTTGACCATCGATCGCGCTTCGCAGCGGGCCGAGATCCTTTATCTGTATGATTCGGTCGGGTCGGAGGGCGTGGTCCAACGGCTGACGGTTCCGCTCACGCTGCGCTATGTTTTTCCTGGCGAGATGCGGTTGTTGCTCGAGCGTTGTGGTTTTGAGCTGAGGCATCTCTATGGCGATTACGATCTGAGCGCCTTCTCGGACGACTCGCCTCGGATGCTGGCGGTCGCCAAGGCGGTCTGAGGTCTCGCCGGGCTTCAGCCGATCGATATCGTTCGCGGCGCTTGATCGGGCGCCTTCCAGGGGGATTTGATGATGCGAGCTGTCCATCTACTGGCGATCGCCGGCCTCATCGTCGCGTGCAGCCCGGCACCGACCGCCACCCCCACGCACACGCACACCGCGACTGCCCAACCGCCGATTGCGACAGAGACCGCGGCGCCTCCCACGGCAACGCTCACGCCCAGCCCCACTGTGACAGCGACGGCGACCGAACGCCCGACCCATACGCCGTCGCCGGTGCCTTCGGACACACCCAGCGCCACGGCGCCGCGACCGACCGCCATTCCCGCCACCGCGGTGCCGACAGCGACGAGCACAGTCGTTCGCGCCGCTGCGCCTGTCTTTCCAGCTACCGGTATCGGGGCCTGGGACCCGGCCGACTTTCGCAAGGAGATCGGCGAGCTGTACAACAACACCCAGACCTACCGCACTAATCTGCAGAAGGTGCTGGAGCGCCAGAGTGATAGTAGCTGCCGAGCCCTTTACACCTACACCGATGAGCTCTATCACGGGCAACGCGGCTACTCGGACGTCCCGGATGCCTGGTATCCGGCCTATTACGAGTACCGGGTCATGGTCACCGATGCGTTTGCGGCCTTAGCGCCGCTCGCGGTCAAATGCCCGCGCTCACGCGAGCCCAACGACGGTCAATACAGCGCGGAGGACGCGGCACTATCAATCCCGGTGCTGGACGGTATCCTGAATCGTGTGCCCCAGATCCTGGCGGAGACAGCGGGTCTGCCGTAATTGCGGCCGACTGATCACGGCACGTAGGTCAGCGGCGGCGTGGGCAGCAGTGGGCTGTTGATGCTGCGCAGATAGAACACAATGGCCGTGGCGACGAGAAAGACAAGCGGCCCGGCGATCACGATCACGGCGAGTTGGAGTTTGTCGAGACGCGACATGGATGCCCATGCCTCAGGCCTGGCCGGCGAGTTCGCGTTCGAGTTGATCGAAGAACCCGGCGAGGAATGCGCTGCGCTGTTCGGCCAGGGCGCGACCGGTGGGCGTCGTCAGCCGGGCCGGGATGCGCGAGAGCTTGATGATGAATTCGTGCTGTGGCGTGTGGGCCTCAGCCTCGGTCAATTGGCCGGTCGACCGGAATTGATCCGAGATCGGCCCGGCGAGCGGGTTGTCATGCCGGGCCGCGTAGCCGCCTGCGCGCAACGCCCCGATCGCGCCGATCGCGTCGAGCTTGTCGGCGTCGAAGAGCGCGCGCGCTTCGGGCGTGGCCGGGGCCTCATCGCCGCGAAAGCGATGTGCGCGGATGCAATGCTGCACGGCCGCGATGCGCTCGGCCGACCAGCCCTCGGCGACGAGCACGTCGGCGGCGAAATCGGCGGCCCAGAGGTGATGGCGCGCGCGCGCTTCGGGTGTCGGAGGCGCCGGCACGTCGTGGAGCAATGCGGCGGCGTGCACGATCTCGCGGTCGGCGCCTTCGGCCGCCGCGATCCGGTCGGCGAGAGTCGTGACGCGCTGGACGTGCGCCCAGTCATGCACCGGATCAGCCCCGGCGTACCAGGAACGTGCCTGTTCGACCGTCGGCATGCGCTTACTTGCTTTCCTCGGGCTTCGAACCGATTTCGACCAGCTGGATCTGGGCCTGATAGCGCTTGCCCTCGATCTCGATCTTGCCATTGGCATAGAAGCCGCGCGAACCTGTTTTGAAAACCTTCTCGGGCAGCGTCATAGTGCCCAGGACCTTGCCCTCTGTGTTTTTGATTTCGGCAATGATGGCCATGTTGTCCTCCGGTGGAGCGCTGTCGATTGAGGGCGAAGTGGCCCGCTCGATCGGCAGCCTAAGTGATCACGACCACGGCCACGGCGAAGCCCTGGCTATGGCTCAGGCTGACGGCGATCTCGGCGCCGCCCAGCGCCTCAAAGCGTTCGGCCGCGGCGCCCCGCAAGACAAGCGAGGGCGCGCGGTTCGCATCGTTGACAACCTCGATCTCGCGCCACGCGATCTCGCCCAGACCCGTGCCCAGCGCCTTGGCCGCGGCCTCCTTGGCGGCGAAACGCGCGGCGAGCGAGGCGCTGCGTGCCCCGGCTGCCTCGCGCTCAGTTGGCGTGAAGATCCGCCCGAGAAAACGCTCGCCATGTCGGGCGATCGCGGCCTCGATGCGGGAGACTTCGATCAGGTCGATGCCGGTACGTAACATCCGTAGAGCGTAAAGCGTGGAGCGAGCGCATCGCTCCACGCTCCACGGGTTCAGGGTCCAGCTGTCGCCAGGACGTAATCCTCGGCGCTCAGGAACGTCCGCGCTGCGGTAAGGATATCGTCGCGCGTGATGGCATTGAACATCGCCGGGAAGCGCAACAAGTAGTCGAGGCCGAGGTCGAAGAGCTCCATCGAACTGATGGTGCTGGCGACACCCTCATTGGTCTCGAGCCCGAGCGGCAAACGCCCGATGAACTGCGCCTTGTTGTCCGAGATCTCGTCGGGCGTCACTTTCCGGGCGAGAAAGCGCTTGATCTCGCGCTGCATCAGCCCGACCGCCTTCTCGATATTCGAGGGATTGACCCCGGCGTAGGCATACCACGGCCCGGGGCCGTAGCCGCCGCTCAGGTTGCTGGCCGCGTAGTAGGCCAGGCCGTTCTTCTCGCGCACCTGGTGCCCGATGCGGCCGCCCATGCCGAAGACGCCCAGGATATTGTTCGCCAGGCGCGCCGACAGGAACTGCGGATGGTTGCGTGCCGGCCCCGGCACGCCCAGGACGATGTCTGCCTGGGCCTTGCCCGGCAGCGCGACATGGGTGCGGCGCGGGCCCGTGATCGGCTCAAGCGCGGGCAGGGTCGGCGCGTCGGGTTGGGCGGGATTGGCCCAATCGCCGAAGTGCCTGGCCACAAGCTCAACAGCCTGGCTCGCAGGCACTGCCCCGACCACGACGACGACCATGCCGCGCGGCCCGAAGTGGGTCTTGTGGAAGTCGATCAGTTGCTGCCGCGTGAGCGCCTTGACCGTCTCGGGGTAACCCTCTTCGACGATGCTGTACGGATGGCCCGGATAAGCGAGCTCATAGAAGGCTTCGAGCGCGCGATCGCGCGTGTCGTTGGCCGTGATCTGCAGGCGGGTCAGGATCTCGCCGCGCAGCCGTTCGACCTCGTGCTCGGGAAAGACAGGGCGGCGCAGGGCATCGGACGCAAGGCCGAGCATCAGATCCAAATCTTCGGCCAGGCTCTTGGCGTAGAAGCCCGAGGTATGCGTGCCTGCCGAGACGCTCAGGCTGGCGCCGACCGACTCGATTTGCTCGTAGATCTCGTTGAAGGCCAGACGCTCGGTGCCGCGCATCAGCGCCGAGCCCGTGAAGTCGGCCAGGCCGGCGACGTCGCGGCCGTGCCAGAGCGCGCCGGCGCGCAGATCGGCGTCGATCACCACGGATGGGCTGCTGAAGTTCTCGCGCGCGAGCACGACGATGCCGTTTGCGAGTTCGTGGCGCGTGATCGTCTCGGGGCCGGGGAGTGAGGGTGTCGATTTCTTGGCCATAGCGGCGTTTATCCTGCCTTCTCCGGCACGTAGACGCCGACGACGCGATGGTTTGACGAGAGGTAACGTTGCGCAACCCGCTGAATATCGGCGACCGTCACGGCACTCAGCCGCGGCAGGTACGTTTCGAACCAACGGTAGTCGCCCAGGATCTCGGTGAAGCCAAGCCAGAAGCCCTGGTTCGTCACCGATTCGGCGCTGTAGGCGAACATGGCTTTGGCCTGCTTGATCGCCTTATCCAGCTCTGCCTGGCTGACCGGCTCGGTGCGCACCCGGTCGATCTCGGCCTCGATCGCCTGCTCGACGATCTCGGGCGTCTTGCCGGCGCGCACCGTCGCATAGAGCGTATAGAGGTATGGATCGACGGTCGGCGACAGCCCGCCGCCGACGTTGGCGGCCAAACCGGTCTGAACCACGGCCCGATACAGCCGCGATGAGCGGTTGCTCGTGCCGCCGCCGCCGAACATGTTGAACGACGAGGCCCCGGCCAGGATGCTGTCGAGCACGGCCATCGGGAAGAAATCCGGATCGTTGGCCGAGGGCGCGTGGTACGCGATCTGCAGATAGGCCGTCTCGCCCTCGCCTGTGACGCGCAGCCGGCGCTCGCCGCGCTGCTCGGGCTCGGGCCGTGCGAGCGGCTTGGGCAGATCGACCGCCTTGTACTTGCCGAAGAGCGCCTCGATCCGGGCAAGCATCTCGCGGGCGTCGAAATCGCCCACGGCGACTGCGATGGCGTTGTTGGGCGCGTAGTAGTTGAGGTAATGGCCGTAGAGGTCGTCACGCGTCATGGTGTGCAGATCGGCCATGTCGCCGATGACCTCATGGTGGTAAGGATGCACCCGGAACGCGGCCGCCTGCACTTCTTCGCCGAGCCGGAACGAGGGCTCGTTCTCGTTCATCTGCCGCTCGGCGATGATCACGGTTCGTTCGGATTCGACTTCCTTGGGCGGGAAGATCGCCCGGCGCATACGATCGGCCTCGAGCCGCAGCGCGAAGTCGATCTTTTCGGCGGGCATGGTCTCGAAGTACGCCGTCCAATCGATCCAGGTCAGGGCGTTGCGAAAGCCGCCGTCGCGCGCGATCATGCGATCGCCGACGCTGGCCGGGAAGGCGCGGGTGCCCTTGAACATCATGTGTTCGACCCAGTGACTGATGCCGGTGACCCCCGGGCGCTCGTAGCGGGAGCCGACGCGGTACCACACCCACCAGGAGACCACGGGCGCGACCCGCACTTCCTTGAGCACCACGGTCAAACCGTTCTTCAGACGGGTTTTGAGTACCTTGGGCTGCTTCATGCAGAGATTATAGTCGATCGACTTCCACATAATGCCGATACGAACGAAAAGACCGGGCAGCGCCCGGTCTTTTCGTTCGTCTTTGCCTTTGGGATCAACGACCGTTGTATCCGCGCCCCATGCCGCGGTAGATGAAGCCGTGATTGTGCATGACGACCGGGTCGTACAGGTTGCGGCCGTCGACCATGATCGGCTGCTTCATCAACGTCTTGAGCCGGCTGAGGTCGAGTTGCTTGAACTCGTTCCACTCGGTCACGAGCACAAGCGCGTCGGCGCCGGTCGCGACTTCGTAGGCGTCGGTGCCCATCGCGACATCCGGGGTGTGGTTCGCGGCGTGCTCCATCGCCACCGGGTCGTAGGCCTTGACTTTGCCGCCTTCGCTGATGATCGCGCGCGCGATCTCGACCGAGGGCGCTTCACGCATGTCGTCGGTGTTGGGNNNTCCTTGGGGAAGCACGAGCCGCCATAGCCGAGGCCGGCATCCAGAAAGCCGCGGCCGATTCGCGGGTCGTAGCCCATGCCGGCAGCCACTTCCTTGACGTCTGCGCCAAGCGCCTCGCAGATGTTGGCGATCTCGTTGATGAACGAGATCTTGGTCGCCAGGAAGGCGTTCGAGGCGTACTTGATCATCTCGGCGGTGCGCAGGTCTGTGACCACGATTGGGGCGCGCAGCGAAAGATGCAAGTCGGCGACTTTGTGTGCCGCCTCTTTGTCGAGCGAGCCGAGCACGATACGCGCCGGGTTCATGAAGTCGACGATGGCCGAGCCCTCGCGCAGGAACTCGGGGCACGAGACCACGCTGAACGGCACGGGCGCTGTCAGGCTCGAGGTGACGATGTCGGAGACCCAATCGCCTGTGCCCACAGGGACAGTCGATTTGTTGACGATGATCAACGGCTCCTTCATGTGCTGCGCGATCTGCTCGGCGGCCGAACGCACGTATTTCAGATCGGCTTCGCCATCGACGCCCTCGGGCGTGCCGACGGCGATGAACGCGATCTCGGCTTCGGCCAGGGCCTCGTCGTAATCCGTTGTGAAGGCGAGCCGCCCGGCAGCGACATTGCGCTTGACCATCTCCTCGAGCCCCGGTTCGTAGATCGGCAGGATGCCTTTCTTCAGATTCGAGATGCGCTCTTCATTGATATCCAGCGCAGTGACGCGGTTGCCCAGGTCCGCAAAGCAGGTCCCGGTCACAAGACCGACGTAGCCCACGCCAATCACACAGATCTTTCGCATGTTTCTTCCTCATATCGTCGCCGAAAGTCGGCGGTTTCGTTTTCCGGCGCTGTGGAAGCGCTGGGGTCGATTCTGGATGGATTCGGAAATTATGCCATAGGGCCCCGGTAAGGGGGCGAGGTGCGCAATCAACCGAAGCCGCGCTCCCATAACTCATCCTCATCGAGGCCGAAAAAGTGTCCGAGCTCGTGGACGAGCGTGATCCAGATCTCCTCACGCAACTCATCGTGGTCAACGCACATCTCGACAAGCGGCCTGTAGAACACAGTGATCTGATCGGGCAGCAGCCCGACATCGCCGTCGGCGCCGCGCTCGACAAGCGGCACGCCCTCGTACAGGCCGAGCAGGTCGCTCTCGCCGGGCTCGGCATCGGGGTCCTGCTCGGGCCCGGCGGACAGCGCGGTATTGACCACGACGCCCGCCGCCAGAGCGCGAAGATCCGGCGCAAGCCGTTCAAGGACCTCGGCCCAGGCTTCGTCGACCAGGATGTCGAATTGGGTGCGGGTAACGCTCATGGATCGATTGTACCGGGCAGATCGCTTCCGCGCAGCGTTCGATGTGCTCGGATCTGGCGCATCCTCCCTATAATGGGACGATGGCCTATACCCAGTTTCGACGGATACGACATCGCCGCCGCCGCGCCAACCAGATCGGCTGCGGCCTCTTGAGCCTGGTTGGCGTCGGCGCGCTTGCCCTGGCCGGCTGGATCGTGTGGCGCATGCCCGCGGTGCAGGATCGGCTCGCGCCGCGTCTGGCCGCGTTCGACGAGGCCTGGCGCGGGCTGCAATACGGCCCACAGCCGGAGGTGCTCCCGACCGCCGCGGTCGCGCTTGAGCCACCGCCGACGTTTGCTCCAGCGGTCGTCCAGGCGACACAAACACCGGCGCCCACCGAGCTCGCCGCCACAACCGAGCCGACGCTCACGCCCACCGCCACGGCCACGCTTGCGCCCATTCCATCTGAAGTCACGTTGCGCGGCGCACGTTACGAGCCGCAGTTGTTCAACAACTGCGGTCCGGCCACGCTCACCGCCGCGCTCGTGTACTGGGGATGGCGCGGCGCCGAGGCCGACTCGTTGAACTGGTACGGCAACGGGGTCGACGTACGCTGGCAACGTGAGGTCGCGGCCGTGGTCAAGCCCGGTGATCGCGACAAGAACGTCTCACCCGAGGAGTTGATCGCATTCGCGACCCAACGCGCCGGTCTCGGGGCGGCGCTGCGCTTTGGCGGCGACCTCGATCGCCTCAAACGCCTGATCGCGGCCGGCTTCCCCGTGATCATCGAGCGCGGCTTCCTCGAGGATGAGCACGGGCAGGAGGGGAAGGGCTGGGAGGGCCACTACGGTCTGCTCACCGGTTACGATGACGCGGCCGCCGAATTCATCACCCAGGATTCGTACATCGGCGCGAATTACCGCCGCGCGTATGATCTGATCGAGCGCGATTGGCGGGCTTTCAATAACCTGTACATCGTGCTGTATCCGCCCAACCGGGAGGCGGAGCTGATGGCATTGCTCGGCAGTGATGGTGACATCCTGACCAACCTGGACGCCGCTCTGGCCCAGGCCCAGACCGACGCCGCGGATTTGCGCGATCCTGAGCAAGGGGCCCTGGCCTGGCACAACGTCGGCGCCGTGTTGTTTCGCCAGGGCCGCGCCGACGAAGCGATCGTGGCCTTTGATCAGGCGCGCAGCTTCGATACGTTGCCCCGGCGGCTGTTGTGGTATCGGCATGAAATGTACGCGGCCTATTTCGAGGCCGGTCGGTATCAGGATGTGATCGATCTGGCCGATCTGATGCTGCAGTCACCGGGGCTCGAGGAGAGCTTCTACTGGCGCGCGCGCGCCAAAGAGGCCCTCGGCGAGCGCGTCTCCGCGGTCGAGGATCTGCGGGCCGCGCTGGCCGAACACCCTGGCTGGGATCCGGCGCTCGAGCAGTTGGCGGTCTGGGGCGTCGCGCCCTGATATTCGCAGTCACAGAAGGGCTTCGATACGATGCGCACTTCACTCAAAGGTCTGCTGGTCATGCTGCTCCCGATCGTGTCCCTGGCCTGCGCCACGTTCGCGCCGGTCGTGCCCGATCTGGTCTGGGATCGTTCGGCCGAGGTCGAGGTGATCTCCTATGCGTGCTACGGCGGGCTTGTGCCCAACGAGGTGTGGATGAACGACATCCCCACGTTTCGGCTCTGGGGCGATGGACGCGCGCTGTGGGTAGAGGATCAAATCGACGGCAGCCGCCGGGTGTACACAGCCCAGTTCACCGATGATGAGATCACGGCGATGCTGACCGAGATGGCGCAGCGTCGCTTCTTCACGCTGGCCGATTCCTACGAGCCCGACTATGAGATCATGGACGGTGGCGCCTGCCAGATGCGGGTCGCGTTGGCCGACACCTACAAATCGGTCTCGGTGTTGACAGGTGGCGAGCC
This sequence comes from Anaerolineales bacterium UBA6663, assembly GCA_002455335.1. Classification (GTDB taxonomy): domain Bacteria; phylum Chloroflexota; class Anaerolineae; order Anaerolineales; family UBA6663; genus UBA6663. The sequence goes on from DKKP01000382.1 coordinate 12,555, forward strand.
GCCGGCCGATTACGACGTGCTGGCCGGGTACCTCGTGCGCGCCGGTGGACACTCCGGGGTCGACTTCGTCCCGGAACGCGGCTTTCTCTTTGCGACCCCCTCGGGTGACCCCGTCTCAGCGGCCACGGCCAGTTGGCCCGCAGACGGGATCGACGGGATCCGGCTGGCGGAGTCCGCGGGCGGGGTGCCGATCGAGGGTGAGGCGTTACGCACCGCCTGGGAGATCGTCAATCGGGGCATCTTTACAGTCGTCGAATCGGGCGGCGAATCCTTCCGGCTCGCCGTTCAGGTGGAAGGCGTCACCTCCACCTGGCCGGTAGCGCCCTGAGCACGGCCTGCGATTGGGATCGATATCGAGCGCACAAAACCGTCTCCTAGACTATGCGCATCCAAGCTTGTGTCCTGACCAGCCTGAGCGTCGCGGCCCTATCCTGTTCCGCTCTGGTATCGCCGGTGCCAGCGCTTGAGTGGGACACGTCGTCGCATCACCGTTTGATCGAGTACGCCTGCTACGGCGGCCTTGTGCCCACCGGCTACTACGACAACTACATCCCGCCGGTGCGTATCCGCGGCGACGGCAGCGCGGTCTGGTGGGTCGACGAAGGCTCAGCGCGCCATGTCATGGAAGCCATACTCACGCAAGAAGAACTGCGGGCCGTCGTTGCCCGCGTGGCAGAGGCCGGGTTCTTCGGGTGGCGGGATTCGTACGAGTCGACCGAGGTCATCTATGACGGCAGCGATTGCCGGTTGAGCGTCGCGCTCGCCTCTGGCGAGAAGACCGTCTGGGTGCGTGCCGGCGCAGAGTCGCCGGACGGCTACGCCGATCTGTTAACGTGGCTGCGCACGGGGCGGGCGCCGTGGGCCACGACTTCGTACCCACGCACGGCTGGCTGAGGGCCATCCCGGTCGACGCGACCGATGCGCCGCCGGCCCTGGTGTGGCCAAACGAGGGGATCGAGGGCGTTCGGCTCAGCGACGCGGGTGAGGCGTTGTCGGTGAGCGGCGAGGCCCTGGCCACAGCCTGGCGCGTTTTGAACAGCGACCGTTACGCGCAGGTGGAGTATGCCGGTCGACGTTATACCCTTGTCGTGCAGATCGAAGACGTCACCGATCTCTGGCCAACCGCGCCTTGATCGATCGCATCATCCGAGAGGTGTCATGCGCAGACAAATCCTCCTGGCGGTCCTGGCCGTCTTCCTGTTCGTCGCCCTGGGCGTGCCATTCATGATCCCACTTGACGACACCGGCTTGCAGCCGGCAACAGCCCTGGCCGACCCCGAGGGTCGTTTCATCGAGGTTGCCGGGCTGCAGGCCTACGTGCTCGAGCACGGGCCCGCCGACGGCGAACCTGTCGTGTTCGTGCATGGTCTGTTTGGCTCGACCTTCAGCTGGCGCTACAACCTCGAGGCCGTCGCAGAGGCCGGCTATCGCGCGATCGCGTACGACCGCCCGGGCGCCGGCCTGACCGAGCCGCGCGCCGACTTCGACTATAGCGTGGCCGGCCAGGCGGACTTCCTGGCGGCGCTTCTCGATTCGCTCAAAATCGATCGAGCGAGGTTTGTCGCGCACAGCGCCGGCGGCAGCGTGCTCGCCGAGTTCGCGCTGCGCTATCCCGAACGGATCGAGCGCCAGGTGATCGTCGACGGTGCGATCCTTTCGGGTGCACCCCCGATCGACATCGGCCCGCTCGTGGCCTTCGCCCCGGTCAACCGTTGGGGCCGATTGGCCTTGCGCACGTTCGTCACGCCTGAGGCCGTTGCATCTGGCGTGCGCGGGCTGCAGGCCGACGCGGGTTTCTGGACGACTGCCGATGATGCCGGTTATGGTCGAGCGGTTCGGATGCAGGATTGGGAGATCGGCTTCCTCGGCCTGATCCGCGATCGGGGCCGCACGCCGCAACCCACCGAGGCGCAACTGCGCACCCTCGCGGCGTCGACGCTTCTGATCTGGGGTGAGGCCGACACCGCGACGCCGCTCGAGCAGGGCAAGCGGCTTGCCGAATGGCTGCCCAACGCCCGCCTGATCGTCTACCCCGGGGTCGGCCACCAGCCGTTCGAAGAAGCCGCCGACGCGTTCAATCAAGATGTGATCGCGTTCTTGGATGAATGACGAAGCACGTAGCACCCCCCAGCCACCAGGAGATCCCCCATGCCGCTGAACCCGCAACGCACTGTCGATGAGTTGAAAGAGCTGCGCGCGCTGACCGGCGACGAGAACGGCGCGCAGCGCGTCGCCTGGACCGAGGTCTGGACGCGGGCGCGCGCCTGGTTGCGCGGCAAACTCGATGAGCTTCCGGTGGAGGTGCACAACGACGCGGCCGGCAACACCTGGGCGACGCTGCCGGGCGCCTCCGAGAAGGTGTTGATCATCGGCGGGCATATGGATTCGGTGCCCAATGGCGGCTGGCTGGACGGTTGCCTCAACGTGCTTGCCGGGCTCGAGGTGCTGCGACGCATGGCCGCAGAGGGCACGCCCCCGATCACCATCCGACTCGTCGATTGGGCCGACGAGGAGGGCGCAACCTTCGGACGCAGCCTGTTCGGCTCGAGCGCGGCTTCGGGTCACTTCGACCCAGTCGAACTGGCGCGGCTCAAGACCCGCGACGGCGATCCGCTGCCCGAGGTCGTCGCGGCCCACGGCGTCGATCTGACCACCGCACGTGAGGCGGGCGCCGAGCTGCGCAACGCCGCCGCCTATCTCGAGTTGCATATCGAGCAGGGCCCCGTGCTCGAAGACCTCGGCCTGCCGCTTGGCGTGGTCAAGGGCACGTATGGCGTCGAGCGCTATCGGATCCGGTTCAAGGGCCAGGCCGCGCACTCGGGCTCGACGCCGATGCACAAACGGCGCGACGCGTTGGCGGCGGCCGCGAAGCTGGCGCTCGAGATCCGCCCGATCGCGATCCGGAACGGCGGCGTGTGTACGATGGGCTCGGTCACCACGCGCCCCGGGATCCCGACCTCGGTGGTCGCCGAGTGCGAGGCGTTGCTGGACCAGCGCCACATGGATGCCGCCGTCCTCGCGCGCATGCTGGCTGAGGCTCAGGAGGCCAGCCGACGTTTCGCTGAAGAAGAAAAGGTCGAGGTCGCGTGGGAGAAGCTCTGGACGATCGAGCCGATCNNGATCCCGTTCCACCCCGAGTTGATCGCGTTTTGCGACGACGCCATCCGCGAGACTGCGGGCGTCGTGCATCATCTGCCGAGCGGGCCCTTGCACGATGCGGCCGAGGTTGCACGCGCGGGCGTGCCGACGATCATGATGTTTCTGCAAAGCCTGCGTGGGATCTCGCACAACAAGATCGAAGACACCGACGAAGAGCACCTGCGGCTCGCAGTAGTCGCGCTCGACCGCCTCGCTTCGAAGGCCCTGGCCTGGGTTGCGNNTGCACCCGTTTCTCGCACACCCCTGGTGCGGCAGGAAGCGTTATGATGAGTAGTGGCTCACACAAAGGAGCTGTGCATCATGACGCCTCGAGCGCATCCCGTCCTGTTGGCGATTTGGATGGTCTTCATAGGGTTGAGCGCGTGCGTGCCAACGCCCACCGCCAGCCCGAGCCCGGCGATAACCTCCACGATCACTCAAGCCCCGGCGACGCCCACGACCGGGCCGGGCGCGCTGTTGCGTATCACGTTGACCGGCGCCGTCGTCTCCGACTTGATCGACAGCGAGTGGCGGCTTGTCGAGGCCCCGGGCGTGACGCTGCCCGAGCCGAACCCGGCCACGCTCGAGATCCTGTCGGATCGGATCGCCGGTTACGACGGCTGCAACTGGTATCGCGGGGACTATGCATCCACTGGAGACAGGTTGGTCTGGTCGGGGCTGGTCGTCACAGTACGGGGCTGCGAACCCGAGTGGATGTCGTTGGAGGAGATCTTCCTCGAGCGCGTTCGCGAGGCGGTTGCGTGGCGCGTCAGCGGCGATCAGCTCGAGCTGCGTAACGCGTCCGGCGCGTTGCGTCTGGCTTTCGCCCGCCGCGAGCCGGCGCCGGTCACGGGCGCCGACCTTTCAGGCCTGTGGGCCTGGGCCGAATCCAGCCTGGCGCCCGCGCGCCCCTGGATCGCCTTCGAGGGAACCCAGTTCACCGGGCACACCGGCTGTCGCGGCTTCGCCGGCGAGTACACGACAAAGGGCGATCGCCTGACGTTCAGCACCTACGCGATGATCAGCGACGACTGCACGTCGGCCGGGCTGAGCCTCGAGCTCGAACGGCCCGTCATGGATGCGCTCGAAGCTGTGGCGTATTTCTCACGCGACGGCGATCGGCTTGTGCTCGAGACCACGACGCTCACGCGCTCGGTCTGGGTGCGGGTCGAGGCCCTGTCGCTGACGCCCGCTGTCGAGACCCCACCGCCCGTGGTCACGGGCACGCCCCCGCGGCCGACCGCCCCGACGGCAACCGGCGTCCAGCCCGGGCCAACATCAACCGTCGTCAGCCCCGGCCCCACACCGGGGGCCGGCCCCGTCATCACGCCCACGATCACGGCGTTCACGGTTGCGCCGACGATCGCCGAGCGCGGCGAGGCGCTCACCCTCACCTGGGCCTCGACTGACGGCCTGACCGCCACGCTCCAGCATCGTGGCCCGAACAGCTGGTGGGGCACGGTCATCACGGGCACCTTCCCGGTGAGCGGCACGGCCGTGATCTCCAACACGCTCAAAGACGAGGGGCGGACGGGCTTCATCTTGACGGTCTACGGCCAGGGCGGCGGCTGGGCGCAGCAGGAAGTGATCGTCACCTTCCCGTGTCTGTACACGTTCTTCTTCACCGACCGCGACCTCGGCGCCTGCCCGTTGAGCCCGGCCCGCGACAGCACGATCGTCATGCAACGGTTCGAGCGCGGCTGGATGATCTGGTTCCCGCACGACACAGGCGGCACGGTGACCGTGCTGTACGACGGCGGCCGGATCGCCACGCTCGCGGATTCCTGGACGGAGGATCAACCGGCGAACGACCCGACCCTGACCCCACCGCCCGATCTGCTGCAGCCGGTGCGCGGCTTTGGCCTTGTGTGGCGAACCCAGCCTGGCGTCCGCGATGGCCTGGGCTGGGCCGTCGTGCCAGAGGGCCCCTACACCACGCAGATCCAGAGCCGCTCGACGGGCGGCGACTGGAAGGGGATCGATTACTACTTCCGCATCTGGGATGGGCGGATCGTGCACGTGACCGGGCGCACCATGCCCGGCCAGTGGGCGTTCATCGAGCCCTGATCGTCGAAAGAAACGAAAAAGCGCAGGCAGGGCCGGCGCTTTTTCGTTTCTTTCGACGATCTAGAACAGGTTCCAGAGGAACTGGTTGTAGACCTCGTGGTGGTATTGCACTTCCTGGGGTTTGACAAACGTACCCAGGAGTCGCGGGCAGCGGTCAGCCGAGGCCTTCTTGAGCTCGGCGTAGCGGCCCTTGACGTCGGCGCCCAGCAGTTCGGTTGTCCACTCGGCCTTCTCGAAGTTGCCGATCGCGTCGTAGACGTTGTCGGGCAGGTAGCGGGCCGCCTGACGCAGGTTCTTGTCGCGGCTGATGCTGCCCTGCAAACCGGTCTTGAAGACCGAGAGCATGACCATGTACGGGTTGGCGTCCGGCCCGACCGAGCGGACCTCGACGCGCATGCTCTTCTCATTGCCGATCGGGATGCGCACCATCGAGCCACGATCGGTGGCCGAGGCCTTGATCTGGTTCGGCGCCTCGAAGTGCGGGTCGAGCCGGCGATAGGCGTTGACGCTGGCGTTGAGCATCAGACAGATGTCGTTGCCGTGGGTCAGGATGCGGTCGACAAAGCCCCAGCCGAACTTGCTCAGGTTCTCGACGCCTTTGGCGTCCCACATCAGGTTCTTGCCGTTCTTGCTTACCGAGACGTTGGTGTGCATGCCGTTGCCGTTGATGCCGACCACGGGCTTGGGCAGGAAGCTGGCGGTCATGCCGAGCTTGGTCGCCACCTGGCGACAGATCAGCTTGTAGAGCTGGATCGTGTCGGCGGCGGCCACGGCCTCGCTGTAGCTGTAGTTGATCTCGAACTGCGACGGCGAGACCTCGGGGTGATCCTTCTCGTTCTGGAAGCCCATCGCGCGCTGGACCTCGGCCGTGGTGTCGATAAAGGTCCGCAGCGAGTCACCGGGCAGCGAGTGGTAGTAGCCGCCCGTGTTGACGAAGTCGAACTTGCTTGTCTCGTGATAACGACGCTCGGCGTCGGTGCCCTTGAACAGGAAGCCCTCGATCTCGTTCGCGGCGTTGAGCGTGTAGCCGTCTTTCTCGTACACCTCTTGCGCAAAACCCTTGAGCACGCCACGGATGTCGGCCGAGTAGGGCGAGCCGTCCTTGTCGATCACCTGGCCAAAGACCAGCACCTTGCCCGGGCCGAAGATATCGGCTGGCGCCCAATAGAACGACGACCAATCGAGATACAGGCGCAGGTCGCTCTCGCGCTGGGCCGTGAAGCCGCGGATCGACGAGCCGTCAAAGGTCAGGTTGTCGTGGGCTTTGAGCAAGAATTTCTTGTCGTAATCGAGCATGTGCAGCCGACCTTCGAGGTCGCTGAACAGCACGGTGACGGCCTTGATGCGCTTTTCGTCGGTCAGATAGCGCAGACGCTCCTCGGCGATCTGATCGGCGGGGACGCGGGCCATACGCTGGGCTTTCGCCGCAAGGTTGAGCTCCTCCAACTCATCGTAGGGAAGCTCAAGGAAGGTGCGAAGTGACTCGGACATAGCTCTCCTCGACATTAACAAAAAAGACGCGAAGACCCCTGGCTGGGGCCATCACGTCCGGGTGATGTGGCGACTGCCGAAGATCATTATAGGGGCGACGCAGGAGCCGTCAAGGTTCTACACCGGGTCAGGGTGCACAGAAAAAGCATCCCCCGGTTTGGTGACTCGGCTGTAATGGGTTGAGACGCCGGTGCATGGGGAGATTGGCCCATAAGGATCTACGTTTGACGCCGCACCGGCCCCCCGGTACACTGGCCCGGCGCCATGCGAATCCACCAGCTCTCGTTGACGAATTTCAGGCTGTATGCCCGGCTCGAGGCCGATCTGCCACATGGCGCGCTCATCCTCGTCGGCGCCAACGCACAGGGTAAAACCGCGCTGCTTGAGGCCCTGTACTTTCTGGCGACCGGGCAATCTCACCACGCCGCATCCGATCGGCAGTTGATCAACTTTCTGGCCTTGCATGAGCCGCAGCCCTTCGCGCGCGTCGTCGCCGAAGCGCATACGGCGCGCGAAAGGCTGCGCGTGGAGCTGCGTGTGATCGCCGAAACGGGTGGCGAAGGCCGGATGCGCAAGGAGATCCTGCTCAACGGCGCGCGCAAGCGTCTTGCCGATCTGGCAGGACGGCTCAACGCCGTGATGTTCCTGCCGCAGGATATGTCGATCGTCGAGGGCGCGCCCAGCGAGCGCCGGCGCTATCTCGACCTCGCGCTCAGCCAGGTGGATCCGGTCTATCAACAGAACCTGAGCGAATACGGCAAGGTGCTCGCGCAACGCAACGCGCTTCTCAAACAGATCCAGGAAAGCGGCGTCGCGCCCGATTTGCTCGAGTTCTGGGACGGCAAGCTCTGCGAGCTGGCCGGAGCGCTACAGGCCGCGCGTGTCCATGCGGTGGCCGAGCTCGAGGCGCTGGCCTCGCCGATCCATCGTGAGTTGACCGCCGGGCGCGAGGGGCTGCGTCTGGCGTATCACCCGTCATTCGACCCGGCCGCCGCTGTCGCGCCGGATGGGCAACTCGGGCTGCCGCTGGCGACGCCCGCGCACCCGATCGGCGTCAGCGCCGCCGAG
>DKKP01000077.1 GCA_002455335.1 Anaerolineales bacterium UBA6663
AAGTCGCGCTCGGGGCGTTCTTGCTCGGTTTCATGCGCGGCGACCCCGCGCCGACCGCCGGCGGTCTGCGGCTCGACGTCATCGGCAGCGCGCTCGTGCTGGCCGTGGCGACCGGCGCCTGGATGCTGCAATTGGGTCGACCAAAGCCCACACCGCAGGCCTGACCTGCTTCATCCCTCAGGATCACCTCTTCATGACCTCTTTCAACCTCGGCCTGGCCCAGATCAAGACCCGGCTCGGCGATGTGCGTGCCAACCTCGACAAGCACCTGGCCTACATCGACGACGCCGCGCGCCAGGGCGTCGATGTGCTCGTCTTCCCCGAGCTTTCACTGACAGGCTATGTGCTGCAGGATCTTGTGCCGACTGTGGCGCACAAGCCCACGACCGACGACCCGGTCTTCGCCGAACTGCTGGCGGCCTCGCGCGCGCGTAACATCGACCTCGTCGTCGGCTTCGTCGATGAGGATGCGCGCAGCCGGTTCTTCATCGCCGCCGCCTACATCTCGCGCGGCGAGGTCGTGCATGTGCATCACAAGGTCTATCTGCCGACCTACACCATGTTCCACGACGGTCGCTTCTTCGCCTGGGGCGACTCGGTGCGTGCCTTCGATACGCGCTTTGGGCGCTTTGGCGTGCTGATCTGTGAAGACTTCTGGCACGTCTCGGCGCCCTACCTGCTCTGGCTCGACGGCGCCGACGTGATGCTCTTCTCGAACGCCTCGCCCGGCCGTGGGCTGAGCGACGAGCCGCGCCCCGACACAGCCCGCTGGGTCGAGCACGTGCTCCAGGCCTACGCCAGCCTGTTTACGGCCTTTGTCGCCCATACAAACAAGGCCGGCTACGAGGACGGCTTCAACTTCTGGGGCGGCTCGGCGGTCTTCGATCCGGATGGCCTGATGCTGGCGCAGGCCCCATACTTCGACGAGGCCCTGACCGTCACGCGGCTCGATCTCAACCAGCTCCACCGCACGCGCTACAGCCTGCCGCTGCTGCGCGACGAACGCCATGCGCTCGTCGCCCGCGAGATCACGCGCATCACGGCGGGCGCAGCCGGCGCGAGGGACAAAGGACAATGAGCGACCCCTTGAATATCAACACCGATCTCGCTCGCCGCCTCCTTGTGGGCTTCCTGCACGAGGAGATCACGCGCGTGGGGATCACGCGGGCCGTGATCGGGCTCTCGGGCGGGATCGACTCGGCGCTCAGTTGCTTCCTGGCGGCCGAGGCGCTCGGGCCCGAAAACGTGCTGGCGGTGCGCATGCCCTACCGCACCTCGGCGCCCGAGTCGATGGCCGACGCCCAAAAGGTGATCGACCAGCTCGGCGTCCAGCACCTGACCGTCGAGATCACGGACATGGCCGAGCCGCTGCTCAAACGCTTCCCCGAGATGAGCAACGTGCGTCGGGGCAACATCATGGCCCGCACGCGCATGATCGTGCTCTACGACCAGAGCTCGGCCTTCGGCGGGCTTGTGGTCGGCACAAGCAACAAGACCGAGATCATGCTCGGCTACAGCACGCTGTTCGGCGACTCGGCGTGCGCGCTCAACCCGATCGGCGACCTGTACAAGACCCAGGTGCGCCAGCTTTCGCGTGCCCTTGGCGTGCCGGCCTCCATCCTCGACAAAGCGCCCTCGGCTGACCTGTGGCCAGGCCAGACCGACGAGAAGGAAATGGGCCTGACGTATGAGGGTGTGGATCGATTGCTTTATCTTCTGGTCGATCAACGCTATAAGCCGGAGGAATGCATCGAGGCCGGCTTCGACGCGGGCTTTGTGCAGATGGTCGTCGAGCGCATCCGCCGCAACCACTTCAAACGCATCATGCCCCCGATCGCCAAGGTCTCGCGCCGCACGGTCGGCTACGACTTCCTTTATCTACGCGACTGGGGAACTTAAGCATCGGCGATGCGGATGGGCTGATTAACGCCGGGGAGCGGGAACTGCCACGGCTCAACAGCCGGTTCAACGCGAGACGAGGGTGTTCCGGGTGGGGCGAGCGGCCGACCCGGGGCACCCTCGTCTTTTTTCACACGAGCGACCGGCACAACCCCGCGGAAATTGCTCATTGACCATTTCGATGAACTTGCTTAATATTTACTTGTCTGATGAAAGCCAAGTTGAAAACAACCGTATATCACGACGTTATGCGCATCAAGCCCAATGTACCCATGGCGGTTCAGGCCGCCGAGCTTCTTCGTAATTGCCTGAGGAGAGATTATGTAAATGGCGGCCGTCTACCGGGCGAGAACGTGATCGCCTCGGAGCTGGGCGTCAGCCGTGGCACCGTGCGACAGGCATTGGCCATCCTGGAGCGCGAGGGCGTGATCCTGCGTCAGCAGGGCACGGGCACCTTTGCCAACCCCAACGTCCTCGGGATCAATGCCCGAGTGGACATGGCCTACGAGTTTACGCAACTGATCGAGGCGGCGGGCTTCGAAGCCGCGATCGATACGGTCGAGGTGCGGCGCGAAGCGGCGTCGGCGGACCTGGCGCAAAGGCTGGGGCTGGCAACCGGTGATCCGGTGCTCACCATCCACAAGATCTTCCTGGCCAGCGGCCAGCGTGCGATTTATGTGGTCGAGCAGCTCCCGACGGCTCTGGTCCAGTCGGAGTACGCCGAATCGGAATTGACCCACCCGATCTTCGATTTCCTTGACCAGCGCTGCCACCAACGCGTCGACTACATCGTGTCCGAAATCGTGCCCTGTGTGGCCGATCAAGGGCTCGCCGAGTACCTCGGCATCGAGCCTGGCCAGCCGATCCTCAAGTTCTCCGAGGTGTTTTACAGCACCAGCAACGCGCCGCTGGTGTTGGCCACGGTCTACTTCCGCGATCCGCTGATCCGGTTTCATGCGTTGCGACAGTTGACCACCGTGACCTGACCCGTCACCGTTGCAAGGAGGGCCTATCGCGAACGCATCCACCGCTCCCGCACTCACGCCGCGCCCCACTCATTCGACCTCATACAGGAGGCCCTGATGGCTACCGACACGCGTTCGCTGCGCTCATTCCGCATTCCCACGAATTACGTCGTCGCCTTGGTCCCGGCCGCGGTTGCCCTGAACATCGTGGGCAGTTACATCAACACGGCCCTCAAGCTCCCAACATTTCTCGACATGATCGGCACGGCCGTGATCGCGATCACGATCGGCCCGTGGTGGGGCGCGCTGGCCGGCGCTCTGACGAATACGATCAACGGCTTCATCAGCAGCCCGATCAGCCTGCCTTTCGCGGCCTGTAACGTGATCGGCGCGTTGGTCTGGGGTTACGGCATCCGTTGGGGCATGGGCAAGTCCATGGTTAGCTACTTCCTGCTGGCCTGCATCTGTGCCGTGGCCGTCTCGCTGATGGCCGTGCCGATCTATGTCTTCGTCTTCGGCGGCGCCACCGGCCACTTCTCCGACATGATGACCGCCGCGTTCGTGGGTATGGGCCAGAACCTGCTGGTTTCGGTGTTCTCGGCCAACATCATCGTCTCGCTCGCTGACAAAATCATCTCGGCCTTCATTGCGCTCGCCATTCTCGAGGCACTGCCGCCGATGCTGACCAGCCATCTCGACATCGTCAAGGCGCCGCGCCTGCAACTGGTGATGTGGATCGCCGGCGCCGTGGTGGCGGCCGTGGCTTTGGCCCTGATCGTCGCCAACATGAATGCCGCCGGCTGAGCGGACACTGACCCGAACCGAAAGGAGATCTCCATGGACCCGCTTGTTGTTGCAATCATCGCCCTGATCGTGGCCGTCGGCGCTGTCGTTTACGCGCGCACGGTGAAGCCGGATGCTTCGAGCAGCGCCGGGCTGACCCAGGGTCAGGCTCTGGGCGCCGGGATCGTCGGCCTCGGGATCCTGCTTTTGGCGATGCCCTGGGCCGCCGGCGCCATCGCCGATCTGGAATTCATCTCCAGCAGCGACTTCGGCATCCTCTCGGGTGCGGTGTACGCCATTGGCGGCCTCGCCTTCCTCGGCGGGGCGGTGTTGATGGTCTTCCGTAACTCGCTCGACTCGTAATCCCTCCAGCCCCGGCGGGCGCGCGCAGCGCCCGCCGGGGATACCCGGCCCGTCCAACTTGCT
>DKKP01000250.1 GCA_002455335.1 Anaerolineales bacterium UBA6663
CCGCCATTTCGGCCGCGGTCGGCTCAGCCGGCGCAGCAGTCGGCTCGGCCGGCGCATTGGTCGGGGCCGGCGCCGCAGTCGGGCTCGCGGCCGGGGCGCAGGCCGCGAGGGCCAGACTTAAGACAAGCGGATATGACATGAATCGCCGGATTGATTCGCGGTTCATTGAAGGGCTTCTCCTGAATTGTGTGTCGGTCCAGTTCGTCGATCAGGTGCTCTGTGGTGGCAGGGTTGTGTCAGTGGCCTCCTTTCCGAGTGCGCGGTGTGTGAGTCACAGCGCGCGCGTCGACTGACGAACAATCAGCGTCGCCGGGATCCGCTCGAGCGTGGGCTCGAGTCGGCCCGTGTCAAAAGCGGCAATCAGGCGGTGAGCTGCCCGGCGGCCCATCACAGCAAAGTCTTGCTGGATCGTCGACAGCGCGGGGTCGAAATACGACGCCAGCGGGATGTCGTCGAACCCGATAATGGACACGTCATCGGGCACACGGCGCCCGGCTTCACGCAGAGCGCGCAACGCGCCGATGGCCATACGATCGTTTTGCGCAAAGATCGCGGTGAGCCCGGGGATCCGCTCAAGCAACGCCAGAGCGCCCGTATAGCCCGAGGTGGCTGACCAGTCGCCGGTCACCAGGCCATCGGCCGGCAGAACAATCCCGGCCTCGTTGAGCTCTGCCAACGCGCCAAAGCTGCGTACCTGAACGCAGTCCTCGTCCGTCGGGCCCTGGATCATGCCGATGACCCGATGGCCCAGTGACAACAGATGGCGTATGGCGAGCCGCCCGGCGGCCTCTTCATCGAGCGTGATCGCCGCCCGCGACCCATCGAGCGAACGGGCGCCGATCAACAACGCTCGCGTGTCAGCCGCCAGCTCTGACTCGCGACCATCGAGCGGATTGATGACCAACACGCCATCGACCCGACGCTGAGCGACAAGCCGATCGAGCAGATCGACGAAATCAGCCCGGGTCTCGGCCGACGCCGAGACCACGCCATAGCCCTGCGTACGGGCCTCGATCTCGGCGGCGTCGATGATGCTGGCGAAGGTGAAATCGGTCAGGTTTGGCGCGATGCAGGCGATCAACTGCGACCGGCCGAGCGCCATCGAGCGGGCATTCACATTGGGCCGGAAGCCGAGTTCGGCGATCGCCAACTCGACCTGTTCCCGGGTCTCGGGCGCGACATAACCTTCGGCGTTGATCACGCGCGAGACGGTCTGGCGCGAAACGCCCGCCCGTGCAGCGACGTCCCTGATCGTTGCTCGCCCCTTGCTCGCCCCTTGTCTTGATGTGTGACCGGTCACACAATGATTATATGTGAATCCCCCGGATTGTCAATATGGGTGATCAAGTCTGGCCCAAACGGATGCCCTCCAACCGCCCTGCCCTCCGGGCTTCAACCTTCACTTGCGCATCCACCCAAAACGGTTAGAATTCGGTTGTGAACCGTTGGGGTCTGGCACGCTTCTTGCACCTAAGGAGATTAGCCCCGCGCGAATGAGTTCAAGGGGCAGGAGTGCCCGGTATGCAGCAACTGCGACAATTCGTCGGTAACGAGCTTCGTCAGACCACAACGGCCCATTTGGCCCAGACGATGGCGTTTCTCCAGCTCAACACGACCGAGCTCGAGAACACGTTGATGAACGAGCTGAATCAGAACCCGGCGCTCGAGCTTGTCGATGAGCGACGTTGCCCGACCTGCGGCCGGAAGTTGACCCAGCACCCTTGCCCGACCTGCGCGCGCCCGACAGACGATGGCGCGCCCGTGATCTATCTCTCGACACGTCAATCGTTTGGCGGCCGGGACGACTCAAGCGGCGAGGACCGGTCAGACAGCTACGAGGCGCATACACGCGAGAGTCTCGAGGAGTTCATCCTCAAACAAATCGCGGCCGAGCTCGCGCGCGAGGAACGCCCGATCGCGGCTTACATCCTCATGCAGCTCGATGAAGACGGCCTGCTCACGGAGGAGCCGGTCGAAATGGCCGCTTACCTGCGGGCGCCGTTGGCCACGGTCGAGCGCGTCCTGACCTTGATCCAGCATGCGGAGCCGGTCGGCGTCGGCGCCCGTTCGCCGATCGAGTCGCTCCTCATCCAGATCGAGGCGCTGCAGGGCACGGTGACCGACAGCCTGCGCAACCTGGCGCGCGCCATCATCGTCGACGCATTCGATCTGCTCGCCCGGAACGATTTGCGCCAGATCGCGCGCCAGTTGCGCAGCCCGTTGGCGAGCGTCGAACAGGCCGCGCGCTTCATCCAGCGCAACCTCACGCCCTACCCCGGACGCGCCTATTGGGGCGACGGCAAGACCTCGGGCGAGGAACTGCCCGCATACCACGAGGCCGACGTCAACATCACCATGCAACAGCGCGGCGCGGCGCCAAGCGCCCTGATGGTCGAGATCTTCACGCCGCTCGCCGGCACGCTGCGCGTGAACCCGACGCTGCGCGCCGCGATGCAGGAGCTCGGCGATCAAGACGCCGGGAAGCAGGAGAAGTGGGCGCAGGCGGTCGAGCGCGCGACCCTGATCACCAAGTGTGTGCAGCAGCGGAACCATACGATGCGCCGATTGATGGAGATCCTGGTCAATCATCAAAAGGACTTCATCCTCAACGGCGATGGGTCGCTGAAGCCCCTGACCCGTTCAGTCGTGGCCAAGACGCTCGGCGTGCACGAGAGCACGATCAGCCGGGCCGTGGCCAGCAAGACGATCGGCCTGCCCTCGGGCCGGATCGTGCCGCTCTCGAAGTTCTTCGATCGCAGCCTCTCGGTGCGCGATCGTGTCCGACAGATCATCGAGGCCGAGCCGCGGCCGCTGACCGACGACGAGATCGCCGATGCGCTCTCGCGCGATGGGATCGATGTCGCGCGGCGCACCGTGGCCAAGTACCGCAACATGCTCGGCATCCTGCCCGCGAATTTGCGCCATCGCCCGGCGGCCGTGCCGGTTGTGGCCTGAGTTTCTGACGCTACAATACGTCAAGCACAGTAGCCGTCTCATCCGGCTGCTGCCGATCGCCGTCGCATGACATCGCCATTACCCGCCCTCGACCGCTTCCGCAACCTGCTCACCGGCAAGGCCGTGAACGACGCGCGCTTTCAGCACGTGCTCGAGCAGATGCAGAGCGCGGCGTTCATCGTCCAGCCGCGCTCGGGCCAGTTCGTGGCGAGTAACGCGCGCGCCGCGGCGCTGACCGGCTGGACGCGCGAAGAAGTGGCGGAGCAGGCGCTGGCCGAGGTGGTGGCGGCGCCCGACGCGGTCAAGCAATTGCACGACCTGCAGCCCGGTGAGAGCGCCTTACTTCGAGACATCCCGTTGCGCGTGCGGCTCGGCCGTCCACCCGAGAAGGTCGACCTGAAGGCAACCGCCTTTTTGGATCAGAACGGCGAGATCGCGCTGCTGGCGTTGTTCACGCCCTCGGCCGAGCGCCGCACGCAGGAGCGCGAGCGCGCGGCCTTCGACGTGGCGCTCCACGAGCTCCAGCGCCTGCCTGTGCTGTTCGAATCGCCGACGCCGGCGACGCTCAGCCTGGCGACCTCGATCGCGCGCGAGGCGCTGAGCGCCGACGCCGCCGGCATGTACCTGATCCCCGAGCCGTCAAACACGTTCGTTTTGGGCTGTCTCGATGGCGTTCCCGACTCGTTCCCGCGGACGCTTGGTCCGGCCGAGGCGCAGCAGCTCAAGGTGCCGTTCCGCTGGACGGCCGCCCAGCGCAGCGAGAGCTTCCTGGCCCAGGCCTGTCGCGCCGCCGGATGGGCGCAGTTGTTNNGTGCGCAGTTGTTGGCCCACCCGTTGGGTCAGGCGCCGAACTTCCTCGGCGCGCTGTTCGTGGCCTATCGGCCGAGCAACCCGCAGCCCAGTCGGGCCAACGTCTTTCTCTCGTTTGCGGCCCAAAACGTCACCCAACTTCACTATCAGATCCGGCGTCTGGCGCAGCTTGACGATCAGGAGCGCCTGGCGACCTTGCGCGCCAATCAGCTGGCGGCCGTACACTCGCAGATCGACGTCGGCGTGGTCATGCTCGACTCGCTCGGCCTTGTCGACGAACTCAACCAGGCGGCGGCCAACCTGATGGGGTATCGGCCTGAGGAGGTCGTCGGGTTGTCGTTCCAGGACGTGCTGGTGCCCGACGACACGCTGACGGCCGCGATCCAGGCCATGCTCGATCCTGAGGCGAAGTGGTCGTCGCTCGACCGACGCGGCCACCTGAACCGGCGCAACGGCGAGAGCTTCCCGGCCTACATCCGCATGCGCAAGCTGAGCGCGCCAAGCCGCGGCTTTGTGCTTGTCTTTCAGGATCTGTCGCAGGAGCAGGCCTCGCAGACGCAGCGCGAGCACCTCGACCACCTGGCCTATGTCGGCCAAACCACGGCCACCTTCGCGCACGAGATCCGCAATCCGCTCAACGCGATCTCGCTCGGTGTACAGGCCATCGGCGCGCAGTTGCCTGAGGATCATCCAGCCCAGGCCAAGATCAAGAAGATCGAAGATGAGACCGATCGCCTGTCGTCGCTGATGGGCGAGCTCCTGGCCTGGACCAAGCCGATCGATCCAAAGATGGAGCCGGTCGCACTCACCGATCTGATGGAGAAGCTCTTGGGGCGCTGGGCGACCAAGATGGCCAAGCACAACGTCAAGGTCACGTTCAACGCGCCTGAACAGCCCGTGGTCGTGCTCGCCGATTTCAAGATGATCGAGCGGGTGTTCACCAACCTGATCGACAACGCCGTCAAGGCCATGCCGGCCGGCGGCGCCCTGACCCTGTGGATGAAGATCGGCCAGCGCGGCGGACAACCTGCCGTCGAGACGCTGGTCCACGACTCAGGGCGCGGGATCCCGGCCGATATGGTCAAGCGGATCTTCGACCCATACGTGACGGGGCGGGCCGACGGCACTGGGCTCGGGCTTGCGATCTGCCGCCGGATCATCACGATCCACCACGGCGGGATCGACGTCGAGAGCTACCCGGGCGCCGGGACCGCGTTCAAAGTCACCCTGCCGCTGATCCAAGAGTAGGTGCGCGGCCCGCTGCCCCGGCGTCTGCCGGCCGGGCCCTGAAGGAGAGACCGTGAAAGCAACCGTGCTGATCGTCGAAGACGACGACACCGCCCGTGAGTTCCTGGGCGGGCTGCTCCGTGGCGACGGCTACGATGTCCACGAGGCGCCGACGATGGCCGACGCCGACAAGTGCATCGCCCGAGGCGAAGCCGATATCATCTTGCTCGACGTGGAGCTCCCGGATGGCTACGGGCCGGATCTGCTTGTGCGACTGCACCGCGACCTGCCGCAACTGCCGGTGATCATGGTCACGGGCTACGGCGATATCGAGATGGCCGTCCAGGCAATGAACTCGGGCGCCCACGACTTCCTGACCAAGCCGGTCAAGATGGCGCGGCTCAAGCAGAGCCTCGATCGCGCGCTCGAGAGCCTGGCGCTGCGCCGCGAGCTCGAGTACGTTCGTAGCCGGCGCGATCCACTGCAGTCGTTCATCTTCGGCGAGACTGCAGCGATGAAGAAGCTGATGAGCGAACTGACTGTCGTCGCGCCGGCTAACGCCACTGTGCTGCTCACCGGCGAGTCGGGCACGGGCAAAGAGGTGATGGCCAACACCATCCACCAGATCAGCAAACGTGCCAAGGGGCCGTGGCGCGTGGTCAACTGCGCCAACTTCACCGATCATCTGCTTGAGAGCGAGCTCTTCGGCTATGAGGCCGGCGCCTTCACCGGAGCCGCCAAGAAGAAGGATGGCCTGTTCTTGCAGGCTGACGGCGGCACGCTCTTCCTGGATGAGATCTCGACCATGAAGCCCGAGCTCCAGGCCAAGATCCTGCGTGTGCTCGAGGAGCGCGCTGTGCGCCGGCTTGGCGGCACCTCGGAGATCAAGGTCGATGTGCGGATCGTGGCGGCCACGAACCGCGAGCTGGCCGAGATGGTGTCGGCCGGGCTGTTCCGCGAAGACCTGTACCACCGCCTGAACGTGGTGCAGTTGAAACTCCCTGCCCTGCGCGACCGCGCCGAGGACATCCCGGCGCTGGCCGGTTTCTTCATCAAGCACTTCAACGGCGAGATGGGCAAGCGCATCACGGGCGTCGAGCCCGATGCGACGGCGATGTTGCGCGCCTACCACTGGCCCGGCAACATCCGCCAACTGCGCAACGCCGTCGAGCGTGCCATGCTCTTCGCGACCGGAGACGAGCTCGAGGCCGGGCACTTCCCGCCCGAGATCGTCGAGTGGTGGCAGAAGAGCGTGGCGCAGAGCGCCTAGTGTGTGGCGCGTGACGCGCAGTGCGTGACGTCGCGCCGTTCAGCAGAGACATCAAGCGGAGTTCCCGAGGCGTGGCGTGCTTGTCGGCTTTCGCGGACGCGAAGCATCGCCATTGACCCGCGGGCCGTCGCCGGGGTTGAGGCCCGGCTACCAAAACGCTTGATGTGAGAGCCTTCGCGCCTTCAGCCGCCGCAGGGCTCAGTTGCCGGGCGCTCCACCGGCGAAATCGCCTGGCCATCTGCTTTCCTAGTCCCCTCTGGTGTAGACTGAGCGCGTCATCCTACGCTTTCGGAGAGTCCGATGCAGGCATTCGACTATCTGGCGGTAAAGAGCATCGATCAAGCAGTGGCCGCGCTGACGGCCGACCCCGAGCGGGTGCGGCTCATGGCCGGCGGGACGGACCTCTTGCCGCAGCTGCGCGAGGGTCGGCGACAGGTCGGCGTCGTGATGGATGTCAAACAAGTGCCCGAACTATCGGGCATTTCGTTTGATACACGGTCCGGGCTACGGATCGGCGCAGCGGCATCGTGTTTCGACGTCTGCCATGATCCTGATATCGTCGCGCACTACCCGGGCCTGGTCGACGGGTTTGGCGTGATCGGCGCAGTGCAGATCCAGTTTCGGGCCAGCGTGGGCGGAAACCTGTGCAACGCTTCACCGGCAGCGGATTCGATCCCGCCGCTGATCGCGCATGGCGCCACCTGCGAGGTGGTCGGGGCGACCGGCTCGCGGACGATCCCGGTCGAGGCGTTCTGCGTCGCGCCAGGGCGTACGGCGCTCGCGCCGGGCGAGTTGCTTGTCGCCATACACGTGCCGCCTCAACCGGCGCGTTTCGGCGCCCGCTATCTGCGCTTCATCCCCCGTAACGAGATGGACATTGCCGTGGTCGGCGCCGCGGCCGCTGTCACGCTATCGACGGATGGCCGCGCGTTCGACACGGCGCGCGTGGCCTTGGGCGCCGTGGGGCCGACGCCGCTCCTGGCCGTCGAAGCGGGCGCGCACCTTGGAGGCCGGCCCGTACAGGCGGAGACGATCGCCGAAGCCGCACGGCTGGCGCAGGCGGCCGCACGGCCGATCGACGACGTCCGCGGCACGGCGGCCTTCCGAACCCACCTCTGCGAGGTTCTCGTGCGGCGCGCCATCGAAGGCGCCGTTGAAAGGGCCAGGGCCTGACCGATGGCAAGCAAGACCCACGTCGAAGCCGTGATCAACGGTGAACCCGCCGAATTTCTGTGCGAGCCGCGCCAGAGCCTGCTCGAGGTGCTGCGTGATACGCTCGGCCTGACCGGCTCGAAGGAAGGCTGCAACAACGGCAACTGCGGCGCTTGCAGCGTGCTCGTCGACGGCGCCCTGATCAAG